>CAJMNV010000027.1 GCA_905214825.1 uncultured bacterium
TTGTATGCAAGAATCTTGCTCTCCTTCCTTCGTGTTTCCCGTATGTATTACACTGGAAATTGTGAAAGCGAACAAGTATGCGTGTATAAAAATAGGATACAGAAAAAATATTTTTGCGTATGTATGGCTTTGTTTTGGGACAAACTGTAAATGTATGATACGATAAAAAATCAGAAAGGGTGTATGATATGTCTTTGAAAGGAACAAAAACAGAACAAAATTTATTGGCAGCATTTGCGGGAGAGTCCATGGCGGCAAATAAATATGATTTTTTTGCACAACAGGCAACAAAAGAAGGGTATGAACAAATTGGTGGATATTTTCAAGAAACCGCATATAATGAACGCCAACATGCCAAACAAATATTCCGCTTTTTGGAAGGCATTGGTACAACAGAAGAAAATTTAAAAGCGGGGGCAAATGGCGAAAGAGAAGAATGGACAGATTTGTATCAAAGAATGGAAGAAACTGCAAGAGCAGAGGGTTTTGGTGAGATTGCTATATTTTTTAAAAATCTTGCCTCTGTGGAAAAACAACATGAGGAAAGATATGCAGCATTGTTAAAACTGTTGCAAGAAAAAAGAGTATTTGCAGATACAGAACAAACGGTTTGGGTTTGCCGCAACTGTGGTTTTGTGTATGTGGGCAAAGAAGCACCAAAAAAATGCCCTGTTTGTGAACACCCACAAGGATATTTTGAAAGAAAAACAGAAAATTATTGATAAATTTGATTTTGGGAGCGAATATTCGCTCTCTTACATAAAAAAGCACATATCCAAAAGCAGTCGGACATAAATTTTAATAATGACAGATACGGAGGGTATGGGTATGAAACGAAAACTGCAAGGGGCAGTACTGACAATATGTTGTTGCTTGGGCTTTTGTTTGCCTGTAACAGCAGAACCGAAACAATATGAAAATATAACGGATTTGGGATTGCAATCCAAAAGCACCATATTGGTAGATGTAGCAACAGGCAGCATATTATATGAACAAAACAGTCATGCTGTGTTGCCACCTGCCAGTGTCACAAAAGTGATGACAATGCTTTTGATTTATGAAGGAGAAAGAGATGGAAAATTTGCATGGACAGATACAGTACAGATAAGCGAACATGCGGCGTCTATGGGTGGTTCACAAGTGTTTTTGGAAGAAGGGGAAACACAAACGGCAGCAGATTTGACGAAATGTATTGCCATTGCTTCGGCAAATGATGCAGCAGTTGCGATGGCGGAATTTTTGGCAGGCAGTGAAGATGCCTTTGTGCAGAAAATGAACGAAAGAGCAAAAGAATTGGGTATGGCAGATACAAAATTTGTCAATGCTTGTGGTTTGGACACACAAGGGCATGTGAGTAGTGCTTATGATATTGCGTTGATGAGCAAAGAGTTGATGCAAAATTTCCCGCAAATCAAAGAATATACCACAACATGGCAAGACAGTATCACACATCGTACAAGACGGGGGGAAGAAGAATTTGGTTTGACAAATACCAATAAACTCATACAATGGTATGAAGGGGCGACTGGATTGAAGACGGGTTCCACAGGAAATGCATTGTATTGTTTGTCGGGTACAGCGGAACGTGATGGCATGGAATTGATTGCTGTTGTGATGGCAGCACCAGATTTCAAAACAAGATTTCGAGAAGTGATGCAGTTGTTGGATTATGGATATGCAAATTATGGCATAGAAAAGGGGAGAGAGAAAGGCTATGCTGTAGGTGAAGTGGTTGTGGAAAAAGGTATGGAGAATACTGTGGAAGCAATCACCGCAGAAGAAATCTCTGTGCTGGTTAAAAAAGGCAGTGAACAAAAATGGGAAACAAAAACAGAATTGCTTCCTGTGTTGCAAGCACCCATTGCCGCAGATACCAAAGTGGGTGAAATGATATATTACATAGAAAATGAAGAAGTGGGTCGTGTGGATTTGAAAGCGGCAAAAACTGTGGATAAAATCAATATCGAAACCATGTTGTGGCGATTGTTGACAAAGTGGTGTTAAAAGTGTGTGGAAACACACGCTTTTTTTTATGGTATGCAGAAGTTTGACAGTATGCATAATTTTTTGTATGATATAAAAATATAATAGAAAGTGGGCAGTAATGGTATTGGGCTTTTGCCAATACAAGCATAAAAATAAAAAAATAAAAGAATATAAAGAAAGGATTACACAAATGATGACACAGAATTATTTATTATTATTTTTATACAGTGTACCAGGCATGTTGGTTGCAACCACAATGCATGAATTTACAAGAGCAGCAGTATCTACGGCTTTTGGGGATAATTATCCAAAAAGTGAGGGCAGATTGACATTAAATCCGTTTAAGCATTTTGAGCCGATTGGATTTTTGCTGTTGTTTTACACACAGGGGTTTGGCTGGGGAAAACCAGTAGAAACCAGTGCTTTGTATTACAAAAACAGAAAAAGAGATGCACTGCTTGTGGCTGTGCTGCCTTCTGTTGTGAACTTAATTTTTGGTGTGGTGTTTCTTGCACTGTGGGCAAAACTGCCTGTGCAACAATCTGTGAGTATGATACTGTATTATGGTTGTGTGTATAATGTTGGTTTGGCAGTTTATAACATATTGCCTGTTTCTCCTATGGATTGTGTGAAAGTGCTTTCCAACACATTGCCAGCAAACAAATATTTTAGCTATATGCAGTATGAAAAAATGATACAGATGATATTTTTGTTTTTGCTGTTTTTTGGCTTTTTTGGTGGTGTTTTCAATGGCATTACGATGACAGTCATTCAGGTTTTGGGTAAATTGTTTTTCATATTATAAGGGTGTTGTGTGATGCAAAATGTAACTGTACGATTAGATGCTTTTGAGGGGCCTTTGGATTTGTTGTATCATTTGATTGAAAAAAATGAAATTGATATTTATGATATTCCCATTGCTTCTTTGACAGAGCAGTATTTGGCGTATTTGGAAGCCGCAGAAGACCGCAATATGGACGGTATCAGCGAGTTTTTGTTGATGGCAGCAACGCTTTTGGAAATCAAAAGCAAAATGCTTTTGCCCACACAGACAAAAGAAGTGTTGGAAGAAGAAGCCATTGACCCAAGAGCAGAATTGGTAGAACGCTTGCTTGAATACAAAAAAATCAAACACATTACAAATGATTGGAAAACAAGAGAAGAACATGCCGCAATGGTGTTTTACAAACAAGCGGATAAAGCGATTGCAAAATTAAGGCAAAAAGAAGAACAGTCATTAGAAGATTTTTTGATGGGTGTGACAATGGAAGATTTATATCGTGTGTTCCAAGAAGTGATGGCACGTAAAGAAGCAAAGGTAGACCATGTGCGTAGCTCCTTTCATGCGGTGGAAAGAGAATTGTTTACCATACAAGATAAAATGGAATATATTCGGGATTTGTTGATATTACAACCCAAAATTGTATTTACCGATATGTTTCGTAGAAAAACAAGGAAAATAGAAAAAGTGGTGACGTTTTTGGCACTTTTGGAACTGATTAAAAGAAAAGAAGTACAAATTTATCAAGAAAAAATATTTTCACAAATTATCATTGAAAATTATCAGGAAACAAAAGAAAGGGATATGGTATGAGATTGGAACAACTGGAAGCGGTTGTGGAATCGTTGTTGTTTATATCGGGTGATGCAGTTTCGTTGTCTGCCATTGCACAGACCATTGAAATGGACAAGGCAACCACAAAAGCCATTGTGCAGACATTGGCAGATAAATACGAAGCAGAACAAAGGGGTATTCGGATTGTAGAATATAATGGGGCATATCAAATGTGTACTGCAAGTCATTGTTTTGAATATATCCGCAATATGTACCGCAGTCCACAACGACAAGGTTTGACACAATCGCTATTGGAAACCCTTGCCATTATCGCATACAAACAACCCATTACAAAAGGACAGATTGAGGAAATCCGTGGTGTGAGTGCAGAACATGCTGTTGCAAAGTTGATGGAGAAAAAATTGGTTTGCGAAGTGGGAAGGTTAGATGCACCCGGAAAACCAATATTACTGGGAACAACAGAAGATTTTTTGCGATATTTTGGTTTTCAGTCGGTGGGGGAATTGCCACCATTGGAAGAAGATAATGGATTGGTGCAAGAAAATGAAATATGAAAAAAAGCATGGGACAGTATAGATAGAATTTGCTGATACCATGCTTTTTTTATATGCAAAAACAAATATACATCGCATAGAATGAAAATAAGGAGGGAAGGGATATGAAAAAAATCCGAAAAAGAATTGCGGTTGTGATATTGTCATTGTTTTTGACACAAACGGTATGGGCACAAGAGCCTACAGTTGCAGCACAAGGTGCGGCATTGTTAGACGGGAAAACGGGTCGTCTGCTTTGGGGGAAAGAGGCAAAAACACCTATGGAAATGGCAAGCACAACCAAAATTATGACAGCAATATTGGTGTTGGAAAATGCAAATCCATATGATGTTGTGACAGTGAGTAAAAATGCAGCAAAACAGCCTGATGTGCAAATGGATTTGTTGGAAGGAGAGCAATGGTATGTGAAAGATTTGTTGACGGCGATGATGTTAAAATCATATAACGATGCGGCTGTGGCATTGGCAGAACATGTTGGCGGTTCTGTGGAAAAATTTTGTGAAGAAATGACAAAAAAAGCCGCAGAGATTGGAGCAAAAGATACGGTGTTTGGTTCGCCGAATGGTTTGGATAGCCATTTGACAAAACAACAACACCATGCAACAGCATATGATATGGGGTTGATTACAGGATATGCTTTACAAAATCCAGAGTTTCGGGAAATTGTGGCAACACCTTCTATTACATTTTCTGATGTAAGCGGAAAGAGAGTACATACCGCAGTGAATACCGACCGCTTTTTACAAATGTATGGTGGGGCTTTGGGTGTTAAAACGGGATATACCAACAAAGCCGGAAATTGTTTTGTTGGGGCGGCAGAACAAAACGATGTGATGCTTGTGAGTGTTGTTTTGGGTTGTGGCTGGGGAGAAAAAGGCAAAAAGGCAAAGTGGACAGATACTACAACATTGATGGATTATGGTTTTGAAAATTTTGGGCAAAAAGAAGTGGTGAAAAAGGATACATCAACAGATGATGTTGCAGTTAGCCGTTCCCCGAAAAAATATGTGCATGGTGTGTTGGCAGAAGGATATGATGCTGTATTTTCTGATGCAGAATTAAAAGAACTACAAATGATATATCATTTACCAGAAATGGTGGAAGCACCCATACAAAAAGGCGAAAAACTGGGTGTGGTAGATATTGTGTTGCATGATGAAATATTGAAAAGCATAGAGATTGTTGCGGCAGAATGTGCAGATACATACACATTTGGACAGTGGATGGAAAAACTGTTGCAAAGCTGGTGCCGTTTTACCATATACTTAGATAGAAAATCATAAAATACTGTCTTTTGGGATATATTCAAAACAAAAAACAATGTTTTTGTTTTGTGTGAAATGCTTTTGTTTTGACTTTGTGTAAATTCTTTTGTATACTGATTGCAAAGGAAAGGCGGAGAGAACGAAAATGGAAATCAGATTGCAAAAATATTTGGCTGATGCAGGCGTTGCGTCCAGAAGAAAAGCCGAACAACTCATACAAGAAGGTCGTGTGAAAGTCAATGATGTTGTGGTGAAAGAATTGGGTGTGAAAGTGACACCCCAAAAAGATAAAGTGACATTTGATAATCGTGTGGTGAAATTGGCAGAAACCAAAAAAGTGTATATATTGTTGCATAAACCAGAAGGCTATGTGACAACTGCAAAAGAACAGTTTGGGCGTCCTGCGGTATTGGATTTGGTGAAAGATGTGCAAGAGCGTATTTTTCCTGTGGGGCGTTTAGATTATGATACGTCAGGCCTTTTGCTTTTGACAAATGATGGGGATTTGACATATAAATTGACACACCCCAAACATGATGTGGATAAAACGTACATTGCTAAATTATATGGTGTGCCAAATATTACAGAATTGCAAAAATTTCGCCGTGGTATGATTGTGGACGGTAGAAAAACAAAACCTGCAAAAATTCAGATATTGGAAAAAGACAAAGACCAGAAATTTTGTACGGCAGAAATCATTATTCATGAGGGCAGAAACAGACAGGTTAGAAAAATGTGTGAAGCAATGAAACACCCTGTGGCACAGCTCAAACGTGTGGCAACAGGAGATTTACATTTGGGAAATTTGCCAAAGGGAAAATATCGTCATTTGACAGAAAAAGAAATCAAGTATTTGAAGAAGTTGTGAGATTGCTTTTACAATGAAACAAAGAAAACGGTCTGCTGCTTCTTGGAGGCGGCTTGCTGAGATATTGGAAAACCGTCTAACGATATTGCGTTAGGCGGTTGTTGTTTTGATAAAAATACAGACGAAAAAAGGTGATGCGATTTGAAAAAAGAAACAAAAACAAGATTTTACCTCATTCGACATGGAGAAACGCAATGGAATAAAGAAGGCAGATACCAAGGTATGACAGATATTCCACTTTCTGAACAAGGATTGGCACAAGCGGATTTGCTTGGAAAACGGTTTCATTATTTGCCATTAGATGCTTTGTATGTTTCTCCTTTGCAACGTGCGATGGCAACTGCAAAGCCAATCGAAAAGGAAACAGGTGTGAAAATGGTTGTGGACGAGCATTTTCGGGAAATTCATTTTGGGGAATGGGAAGGCAAAAGCGTTCCACAATTACAACAAGAATATGGAGAAACGTATGAGAAATTTTTTGAAAATCCATTTTTACATACATTTCCGGGGGAAGGCTCTTTTGATAAAGTCATGGAACGTTCTGTTGCGGAGTTTGAGCAGTTGTTGCAAAAACATAAAGGAGAATATGTTGCCATTGTTTCACATGGTGGTTTATTGCGTGTGATGTTGGTTGGGATATTGGGGATGGATTTGCCATTTTATCGCAAAACTTGGTTGACCAATACTTCCATTACCGTTGTGGACGTGATGGAGAATGGCAAAAGAATATTGATAACACTCAATGACAAGGCACATTTGGAATTGGCAGATTTATGGAAAAAGGAGAACGAAAAATAATGAAAACGGCAGTCATTGGTGCGGGGGCGGCAGGTTTGTTGGCGGCAGGACGTGCGGCACAGCGTGGGCATGAAGTGCATTTATTTGAAAAAAATAATCGGTTGGGTAAAAAAATACTGATTACGGGAAAAGGTCGTTGCAATGTGACAAATAATGGGGATATTGATGATTTTTTGGATAATATTCCTGGTAATCCTTATTTTATGTATAGCTCTTTTTATCGTTTTGACAATCAAGCATTGCGTGATTTGCTCAAAGAATTGGGTTTAGAAACAAAAGTGGAAAGGGGAAATCGTGTGTTTCCTGTTTCTGATCGTTCACAAGATGTTGTGAACGCTTTGGAAAAATATTTGCGACAGAATAAAGTTTTTATGCATTTGCAAAGCAATGTGGCTGAAATTTTGATGGAAAATCATCAAGTCAAAGGACTTGTGCTGCAAAATGGAACAAAATGGGATTTTGATGCGGTGATTGTGGCAACAGGCGGTTTGTCATATCCTGGTACAGGCTCTACGGGTGATGGGTATCGTATGGCAAAATTGGCGGGACATACTGTGACAAAATTATATCCATCATTGGTGCCTTTGAAAGTAGCAGAACATTGGTGTACAGAATTGATGGGATTGAGTTTACGAAACATTGCCATTCATATTTACAATGAAAAAGGGAAATCTGTATATGAAGATTTTGGCGAATTGCTATTTACACATTTTGGTGTTTCCGGCCCTGTGATATTGAGTGCAAGCAGACATATTTTGAAAGATACCGAAAAAGGATATCACTTGACCATTGACTTGAAACCTGCATTAGATGAAAAAATGCTTGATCAAAGATTATTGCGGGATTTTGAAAAATACAGCAATAAAGATTTCCGTAATGCTTTGGGAGATTTGTTGCCGCAAAAGTTAATTCCTGTTATAGTTGCATTGTCGAATATATCACCAGATAAAAAGGTGAATTTGATTACAAAAGAAGAGCGAAAAACATTGTTGCATTTGATAAAAGCGTTGCCTTTGACCATTACAGGTGTGACAGGATACCATGAGGCAGTTGTGACAAGTGGTGGTATTTGTGTAGATGAAATAGACCCCGCAACCATGGAAAGTAAATTTGTAAAAGGGTTGTATTTTGTGGGAGAAGTGTTGGACGTTGATGCATACACAGGTGGTTTTAATTTGCAGATTGCTTTTTCTACGGGATATGCAGCAGGTGACAGTGTGGGCGATAAAAACGGAGGCGAATGAATATGAAACAAAATATTGCAGTGGCAGTTGATGGCCCGGCAGGTTCTGGAAAAAGCACAGTTGCAAAAGAGATTGCGAAAAAATTAGGGATATTGTATATCGATACAGGGGCAATGTATCGTAGTCTGGCATTTGCTTGTATGAAACAACATGTTGTATTGGAAGATGAAAAAGCAGTATTGGCAGTTTTGGAAAATTTGGATATGCAGATTGTGCCGCAAACAGATGGACAACGGATTTTTTTGTATGTCGAAGATGTGACAGAAAAAATTCGTACACAAGAAATTGGTGCAGGGGCATCGGTTGTGGCAGCGTATCAAAAAGTACGTGAAAAATTGGTGGAGGTACAAAGACGATTATCAAAATCACATGATGTGATTATGGATGGACGGGATATTGGTACAAAAGTTCTGCCTGATGCACAAGTGAAAATTTATTTAGACGCAGGCGTTGCAGAGCGTGCAAAAAGACGTGTTGGAGAATTGAAAGCACAAGGAAAACAAGCAGATTTGGAAATTGTTAAAAAGGAAATTGAAGAAAGAGATTATCAAGATATGCACAGAAAATACAGCCCACTTTGCAAAGCGGACGATGCTGTGGTGTTGGACTCAACAGGGCTGGATATTGCAGCTGTGACAGAGAAAATATTGGAAATTGTTGCACAAAAAACAAAATGAGGTGAGATATGATGGCAATATATCCTGTGATAAAACAATTTGTAAAATTATATTATAAATTTATGTTTCGTATGGATATACAAGGACAAGAAAATATACCAGAACATGGAGGTGTTGTGATGTGCTGTAACCATATGAGCAATTATGACCCTTTTACGATGGCAGCGTTTACAAAAAGAGAAGTACGTTATATTGCAAAAAAAGAACTGTTTCAAAATCCATTTTTGAAAAGATTGATGTATGCAATGAAAGCGTTTCCTGTGGACAGAGAAGCCGCAATGGATATGAAAGCACTGAAAACGGCTATGAAAATACTCAAAGATGGTGAGGTTTTGGGAATTTTTGCAGAAGGTACACGTGTCAAAGAAGGCGAAGCAAAAGCCGCAAAAGCAGGTGTGGCATTGTTTGCACTCAAAGGCAATGCACCGATTGTGCCTGTGGCAGTCAGTAGCACACATAAATTTCGTGCTGTTGTGCATATTCGATATGGCGAACCTGTGTATTTAGATGAATACAAAGGACAAAAAGTGACAACAGAATTGATGGAAGAAATTACGGAAAAAGTGATGCAAAAGGTTAGAGAAATGAAGGTGCCAGTATGAGTGAAATCAAAGTTGCAAAATCTGCAGGGTTTTGTTTTGGGGTGAAGCGTGCCATTGAGATGGCTTACAATGTGATTGATAAAAAACAGCCAATTTATTCATATGGGCAGTTGATACACAATAAAACCGTTACAGATGATTTGCAAAAAAAAGGATTGCAGATTGTGGAAGATTTGGACAATATCGAAACGGGGACATTGTTGATACGTTCGCATGGCGTGGAGAAAGCATTGTATGACAAAGCAGAACAAAAGGGATTGGAAATATTAGACGGGACTTGTCCGTTTGTCAAAAAAATACATGACATTGTACATCAAAAGCAAGCGGAAGGAAAAGGGATTTTGATTGTGGGTGACGGTACACACCCAGAGGTTGTAGGGATTGCGGGCTGGTGTGAAGATGCCATCATATTGCCAGAAGAAACTGTCGCACAAAATACAAAAATTCCAACAGATAAAATATATGCGGTTGTGGTGCAAACTACATACAGACAGTCAAAATTGGACAAAATTCTGGAAATTTTGCAAAAAAGAGGTATACAAATAGAAATATACAATACCATTTGTTCTGCCACAGAAATCAGACAGAATGAAACAGAACAGCTTTCTAAAGAAGTGGAAAAAATGGTGGTAATTGGTGGAAAAAATAGCTCCAATACACAAAAATTGGTGGAGATTTGCAAAAAAAATTGCAAAAATACGGTGCATATTGAAACAATTTGTGATTTGGTGTTGAATAATTTTGAAAAGAATGATAAAATAGGGATAACTGCGGGTGCGTCTACACCACCTGCAATAATTAAGGAGGTAGTTGGTACTATGAGTGAAGCATTAGAAAATGCAGTTCAAAATTTAGGAGGAAGTGAGGAAGTTTCTTTTGCACAAATGTTAGAAGAAAGCCTTGTGACATTGCACACAGGTGATGTTGTAAAAGGCACTGTCATTCAAGTTGTGAATGAAGAAGTATCCGTAAATTTGGGTTACAAATCCGATGGTGTGATTTCCAGAGGTGAATTCAGCAGTGACCCTACAATAATTCCAAGCAAAACAGTTCAACCAGGAGATGAAATTGAAGTTTTCGTTGTGCGTGTAAATGATGGTGATGGTAATGTAATGTTGTCCAGAAAACGTATCGAAGCACAAAAAGGCATGGAAGAAATCGAAGCGGCTTACAATGAAAAAGCAGTTGTGACAGGTACAGTGACACAAGTGGTAAAAGGCGGTTTGATTGCAGTTGTCAACGGCGTAAACGTATTTATTCCATCTTCTCAGGTTTCTAATAGATTTATTGAAGATTTGAGTGTGTTCAATGGTCAAGAATTGGAGTTCAACATCATTGAAATGGATAGAGTAAAACGTCGCATTATTGGTGGCAGAAAAGCTCTGGTAGAACAGGAAATTGCTGCAAAACGTGCGGCTTTGTTTGAAACAATTCAAGCTGGTACAAAAGTAAACGGTACTGTAAGCAGATTGACAGATTTTGGTGCATTTGTGGATTTGGGCGGCATTGATGGTTTGATTCATATTTCCGAAATGAGCTGGGGAAGAATTTCCAACCCCAAAGAATTGCTCAAAGAAGGTCAAGCTGTGGAAGTATTTGTGTTAGATGTGGACAAAGAAAAAGGCAAAATCAGCCTGTCTTTGAAAGACGCAGACAGCAACCCTTGGAAAATTGCAACTGAAAAATATGCAGCTGGTACAGTTGTAGAAGGTAAAGTTGTGCGTATGGTACCTTTTGGTGCATTCGTGGAATTGGAAGAAGGCGTAGATGGTCTGGTACACATTTCTCAGATTGCAAACAAACATGTTGTGAAACCAGAAGATGAATTGAAAGTGGGCGAAATCATCAAAGTGAAAGTTCTGGAAGTAAACACAGAACAGAAAAAAATCAGCCTTTCCAAAAGACAAGCAGAAGCTCCTGCGGAAGAAAACAAAGAAACTGTGGAAGAAACACAAGAAGCTTAATTTCAAAATGAATGATCAAATAAGGTGTCGTAAAGTACGACATCTTATTTTTTGCTGTGAAAAGTTTCGGGATTTTGTATGCAAAATGAAAAAATTCAACAGCTTTTTTGTATACTAAGACGAAAAGGTGTATATTTCCGATAAAATAAGGGTTTTGGGTAAAAATAAGTATTGACTTTTGAAAAATTGGGTGATAAAATTTTTTAGTGTCTGCGGGCTGCATCTTTCTAAGCAGATGTTGCCGCAGCTTAAACATACGAATTGTAATGCAATAGCAGAAAGTATGATTTCTATAAGGAGGTGCATTTTAATGCCAACATTTAACCAGTTAGTAAGAAAAGGCAGACAGACTGTTGAGAAAAAATCCACAGCACCCGCTTTGCAGAAAGGTTTGAACTCTTTGCAGAAAAAAGCGACTGATGTTTCTTCTCCTCAGAAACGTGGTGTATGTACAGCTGTAAAAACATCTACACCCAAAAAGCCTAACTCCGCTTTGAGAAAAATTGCCAGAGTACGTCTTTCCAACGGGATTGAAGTAACTGCTTATATCCCTGGTGAAGGGCACAACTTGCAAGAACACTCCGTTGTTCTGATCAGAGGCGGTAGGGTAAAAGACTTACCCGGTGTGCGTTACCATATCATCAGAGGTACACTGGATACCGCAGGCGTTGCAAACAGAATGCAAGCACGTTCTAAATACGGTGCAAAACGCCCCAAAGCAAACAAAAAATAATAAAGCATAATAAATGGAAAACAAGAAATGCCTTATACCAATCAATACAATCTGCGATTGCTTAGAGGACGGATAGAAAGTTTGTGATAAGGCATGAAAACACAGGCGTTTGGGTCTGTGAAGTACCGAGAATATCATTATTCATTAAGGAGGGAAGAATCGTGCCAAGAAAAGGACATGTTGCAAAAAGAGAGGTTTTAGCTGACCCTATCTACAATAGCAAATTGGTTACAAAACTGATCAACAGCGTAATGCTGGATGGTAAAAAAGGTGTAGCCGAAAAAATCGTTTATGGTGCATTCGATAAAGTAGCTAAAAAAACAGGCAAAGAAGGTCTGGAAGCTTTTGAAGAAGCTCTGGGTAATATCATGCCTGTACTGGAAGTAAAAGCACGTCGTGTGGGCGGTGCTACTTACCAAGTACCTATGGAAATCAGACCTGAAAGAAGACAGACATTGGGTTTGAGATGGTTGACTGTTTATGCTAGAAAACGTGGCGAAAAAACAATGGTTGACCGTTTGGCTGCAGAAATCATGGACGCACTGAACAATGCAGGCGGTGCTTGTAAAAAGAAAGACGAAACACACAAAATGGCAGAAGCAAACAAAGCTTTCTCCCATTTCAAATGGTAATCAAAACGAAAATAATGTATGGATTACGGCAATTCCGGAAAGACTTGTTACAGGTCTTTTCGGGTATTGCCCAATTTTAATATAAAAGGAGGAGTAAAACGTGGCAAACAGAGCGTTTCCGCTTGCCAGAACCAGAAATATTGGTATTATGGCACATATTGACGCCGGTAAGACAACTCTTACAGAGCGTATTTTGTTCTACACAGGCCGTAGTTACAAAATCGGTGATACACACGAAGGTACTGCAACCATGGACTGGATGGAACAGGAACAAGAAAGAGGTATCACCATTACTTCCGCAGCAACAACTTGTCAGTGGAATGACAACAGAGTAAACATCATCGACACACCTGGGCACGTTGACTTTACAGTAGAAGTTGAACGTTCCTTGCGTGTATTGGACGGTGCTGTTTGTGTATTCTGTGCAAAAGGTGGTGTAGAACCTCAGTCTGAAACAGTATGGCGTCAGGCGGATAACTACAATGTACCTAGAATGGCATTTGTAAACAAAATGGATATTATGGGTGCAAACTTCTACAATGTATTGCAAATGATGGTAGACAGACTGGGTTGTTCTCCTGTTGCAGTAACATTGCCTATTGGTATAGAAAACGATTTCGTTGGTATCATTGACTTGATGAAAATGAAAGCGTATATCTACGAAGACGATTTGGGTAAAGAAGTAGATGAAGAAGATATTCCTGCTGATTATATGGACAAAGCAGAAGAATATAGAGCAAAAATGGTTGAAGCTATCTGCGAAACAGATGAAGAACTGATGGAAAAATTCTTTGCAGAAGAAGAAATTTCCGAAGAAGAATTGAAAGCAGCATTGCGTAAAGCATGTATCAACTGTGAATTGGTTCCTGTTTTCTGTGGCTCTGCATACAGAAATAAAGGTGTGCAGAAATTGTTGGACGGCGTTATCGAATATATGCCTGCTCCTATTGACATTCCTGCAATTAAAGGTATTGACCCTGATACAGACGAAGAAGTAGAAAGACATTCTTCCGACGAAGAACCTTTCTCTGCATTGGCATTCAAAATTATGAATGACCCATTTGTTGGTAAATTGGCTTTCTTCCGTGTTTACTCCGGTACATTGGATGCAGGCACATATGTTTATAACTCCACAAAAGGTAAAAAAGAACGTGTGGGTCGTATTTTGCAGATGCACGCAAACCACAGAGAAGAAATTGACAAAGTGTATGCAGGTGATATTGCTGCTGCAGTTGGTTTCAAATTGACAACAACAGGTGATACCATTTGTGATGAAAATCATGAAGTTATTTTGGAATCTATGGTCTTCCCTGAACCCGTTATCTCTGTTGCGATTGAACCAAAAACAAAAGCAGGTAGAGATAAAATGGGTATTGCTTTGGCAAAATTGGCAGAAGAAGATCCCACATTCAAAACTTATACAGATGCTGAAACTGGTGATACCATCATTTCCGGTATGGGTGAATTGCACTTGGAAATCATTGTCGACCGTCTGTTGAGAGAATTTAAAGTGGAAGCAAACGTGGGTGCACCTCAGGTTGCATATAAAGAAACATTCCGTAAAGCAGTTGATGTAGAAGGTAAATTTGTACGTCAGTCTGGTGGTAAAGGGCAGTATGGTCATTGTAAAGTGAAATTCTTCCCTATTTCCACAGATGCGGAAAATAGCTATGAATTTGTAAACAGCACAGTGGGTGGTTCCATTCCAAAAGAATATATCCCTGCGATTGATAAAGGTATCCAACAAGCAATGCAGAGTGGTATTTTGGGTGGTTATCCTGTATTGGGCGTGAGAGCAGAAGTTTACGATGGTTCTTACCATGAAGTTGACTCCTCTGAAACAGCGTTCCAAGTAGCTGGTTCTATGGCGTTCAAAGAAGCGATGAGAAAAGGGGATGCGGTACTTTTGGAACCCATCATGAAAGTAACTGTAACTGTACCCGAAGAATATATGGGTGATGTTATTGGTGACATTAACTCTCGTCGTGGTCGTATCGAAGGTATGGAAGCAAGAAATGGTGTACAAGTTATCCACTCTTTTGTGCCTCTGGCTGAAATGTTTGGTTATTCCACAGACTTGCGTTCCAAATCTCAGGGCCGTGGTAACTACGTAATGGAAGTTGACCATTATGAACCTTGCCCTAAATCTGTACAAGATAAAGTGCTGGAAGGTAGAAAATAATTGTCAAAAACAGCATATAATTGTATTTTAGACTTGAAAAAAGTTTAGAAGTTTTATATAATGAATGACGATAGATACGTTTTTTTAAGAAAGCGTATGACATCGTTATTGCCTTAGTCAAATTTTGAAGGAGGATATTAAAAATGGCAAAACAAAAATTTGAAAGAACCAAACCTCATATGAATATTGGTACTATTGGTCACGTTGACCATGGTAAAACAACTTTGACAGCAGCTATCACAAAAACTCTGCATGAAAGATACCAGATTGGTGAAGCAGTTGCTTTCGAAAACATTGACAAAGCTCCAGAAGAAAGAGAACGTGGTATCACAATCTCCACAGCTCACGTTGAATATGAAACACCTGTTAGACACTATGCCCATGTTGACTGCCCAGGACACGCTGACTATGTTAAAAACATGATTACAGGTGCTGCTCAGATGGACGGTGCTATCTTGGTTGTTGCTGCTACTGATGGTCCTATGGCTCAGACAAGAGAACATATCTTGTTGTCTCGTCAGGTAGGCGTTCCTTACATTGTTGTATTTATGAACAAATGTGACATGGTAGAAGACGAAGAATTGCTGGATTTGGTAGAAATGGAAATCAGAGAATTGTTGAGCGAATATGAATTCCCTGGTGATGATATTCCCGTTATCAGAGGTTCTGCATTCCAGGCATTGCAAGATCCTGCAAGTGCTTGGGGCGACAAAATCTTGGATTTGTTCAATGAAATCGAAGCTTACATTCCTGAACCTGAACGTGACACAGACAAACCTTTCTTGATGCCTGTAGAAGACGTATTCTCCATTACAGGTCGTGGTACTGTTGCAACTGGTAGAGTAGAAAGCGGCGTTATCAAAGTACAGGATGAAGTTGAAATCGTTGGTTTGACAGAAGAAATCAGAAAAGTTGTTGTAACTGGCGTTGAAATGTTCAGAAAATTGTTGGATCAGGCAGAAGCTGGTGACAATATTGGCGTTTTGTTGCGTGGTGTACAGAGAGATGATATCGAAAGAGGTCAAGTATTGGCAAAACCCGGTTCCATCACACCTCACACAAAATTCAAAGCTCAAGTTTATGTATTGAGCAAAGAAGAAGGTGGTCGTCATACTCCTTTCTTCAACAACTACAGACCTCAGTTCTATTTCAGAACAACAGACGTTACAGGCGTTATCTCTTTGCCAGAAGGTACAGAAATGTGCATGCCTGGTGACAACGTTGAAATGACAATCGAATTGATTACACCAGTTGCTATGAACCAAGGTTTGCGTTTTGCTATCCGTGAAGGTGGTAGAACAGTTGGTGCTGGTTCCGTAGTAGAAGTGATTGAATAATTATTTCATACATGATATTGATAAGGAAGTATCCAAAAGGGTACTTCCTTTTTTCATAAATAAAAAAATTTATTTGATTTGTATAATATGAAAGAAAAATAATACAAATTTGGATAAAAATTGTCATATTATTATAAATAAGAAAAAATAAAATGGAAATATTTGGTATTTTTTAGAAAAAAAGAAAATAAAAGCAAGAAATGATGTAAAAAATGGAAGTTTTATAAAAATAAAAAATGATATGGGATATGGGATATATATAAATGTGACAAATCTTGTCTGACAATAATAATGTGCAATACTTGGAACAGATAGAAAAGATATTGACACAGAAAAGACAATGGTGTAAAGTAAAAGAGAACAAAATATAGCATACACACAAATTGAGTATTGGTGTGTTATTTTTTCGACATTATATTTCGCATACAAAGTATTTTGAAATAAAAATCTTTTAAAATGATTGTGGATATGGATTTTGGGAGTGTTTGAAAAGCAAGAGGGGAAATCCAAAACAAGTATTTGAAAGGATTTGACAAAGCAGGCGAGGCAAATTGGCGAAAAATAGATGCGATTTTTGTTTTGATGGTTTTATATAAGAAGGACAGAAAAAACTGTCAGTATTACCATAAATAAATGCTGTTTTTTATCTAATATTTTGAAACAAAAATGTTGACAAATTTTAGACAAAAATGGTATAGTTTTCCTAGGAGCGTATGATGCTTTTTTTTTTCTGTGCAAAAACGAAAAAGTAGTATATGTTC
>CAJMNV010000028.1 GCA_905214825.1 uncultured bacterium
AGTACTGGATTTGGTGGGGCAGGGGCAACTGCAGAAGATGTGGAATTGTTTGAAAAATACATGAAAGATGGAAAGAAAATCAAAGCGGCTGGCGGTATTCAAGATATAGATACTGCGGAATTGTTTCTGAAATTGGGAGCAGATAGATTGGGTTCCAGCTCTTTGGTGAAGATATGTGAAAAAACAGATTGATATGCGGTCGTTTTGGGAATGCGACATGCATAACATAAATAAAAAAGGTATTAGAAAAAGGAGGAAATAAAAATGGGTTTATTTAAAAAATTTGGAGCAACAACATTGGCAGCAATGATGGTAATGAGTTTGGCAGCTTGTGGTGGTTCTGAACCAGCAGAAAATACTGAAAGTGGTGATTCCGCTGCAACAAAAACATATAAAATTGCAACAGATACTACATTTGCACCATTTGACTTCCAAGATGAAACAGGTAAAATGGTTGGTATTGATATTGACTTAATCAATGCAATTGCAGAAGACCAAGGTTTCCAAATAGAGTTGAATTCTTTGGGTTTTGACGCTGCAGTACAGGCATTGGAAGCTGGTCAGGCAGATGGCGTAATTGCTGGTATGAGCATTAACCCAGATAGACAGAAAAAATTTGATTTTTCAGAACCTTATTTTGATAGCGGTGTTGTGATGGGCGTAAAAGAAGATAATGAAGAAATCAAAGCATATGAAGATTTGTCAGGTAAAAAAGTAGCTGTAAAAATTGGTACAGAAGGACAGATGTTTGCAGACTCTATCAAAGAGGAATATGGTTTTACAACAGTGACATTTGATGATTCCAGTTCCATGTATTTGGACGTAAAAACAGGAAATTCTGTGGCTTGCTTTGAAGACGAACCTGTTTTGGCTTACAATATTGCAAAAGATATTGGTTTGAAAATTGTGACAGAAAAAGAAAGAGGCAGTTCTTATGGTTTTGCTGTAAACAAAGGCAAAAATGCAGAACTGTTGCAAATGTTTAATGATGGTTTGAAAAATCTGAAAGAAAACGGAAAATATGATGAAATTGTGGATAAATACACAAAATAATGTGGTTATCTAAAACAAGAAATTTGTCTTTTAGTTGGGAGTAGTGTTTTATGGGAACAAGTATGAACTTTTTTGAATATGCGGCGAATATATCCCCTCGTTTATTCATAGGGTTGCAAATGACTGTTGCAATGACGGTTTGTGCCTTGGCGTTAGGGATTGTGGTGGGTTTGATTACCTGCCTGTTCTCCATATCAAAATATAAAGTATTGAATATGATTTCAGGGGTGTATTTGAGTGTCATTCGTGGTACACCTTTGATGGTACAGGCAACATTTATTTATTTTGGTATTAGTGGTGTATTGCAAATATCAATATCACCATTTTTGGCATCAATCATTGTGTTGATGCTCAACTCTGGTGCATATCTGTCTGAAATTTTCAGAAGTGGTATCAATGCTGTAAACAAAGGACAGATGGAAGCAGCCAGAAGTTTGGGTTTGCCAAAAGGTGTGGCAATGCGAAAAATTATATTGCCACAAGCCATTCGCATGGTAATTCCTTCTGTTGCAAACCAATTTATCATTACATTAAAAGATACCTCTATACTTTCCGTAATTGGTATTACCGAATTGATGTTTCAAAGTAAGCAGATTGTGGCAGGCAATATGCGTGCATTTGAAACATATGCGATTGTTGCAGTTTGGTACTATGTGCTTGTGATGTTGTTGACACAATTGTTCAAAGTACTGGAAAGGAAGTTGGCAAAATGACAAAAGTAAAAGTGGAAAATTTGAAAAAAAGTTTTGGTAAATTGGAAGTGTTGAAAGACATCAATATGGAAGTACAAGAGGGCGAAGTGGTTTGTTTGATTGGGCCTTCTGGTTCTGGCAAAAGTACATTTTTGCGTTGTTTGAATAAATTGGAAGAACCGACAGGCGGTTCTGTGATTGTAGATGACTATGATTTGATGTTGAAAACGGCTGATATTAACAAAATCCGTGAAAATATTGGTATGGTGTTTCAACAATTTAATCTGTTTCCGCATTTGTCTGTGTTGGAGAATATTACACTGGCACCTGTGGACAGAAAACGTATGACAAAAGCAGAGGCTCAGGAAAAAGCAAAATCTTTGCTGGATAGAGTTGGGCTTTTGGATAAGGCAGATGTATATCCTGCAAGTTTGTCAGGGGGGCAGCAACAAAGGGTTGCCATTGCAAGAGCATTGGCAATGGAACCGGATATTATGCTCTTTGATGAACCAACTTCTGCACTCGACCCAGAAATGGTTGGAGAAGTGCTTGATGTTATGAAAAAACTGGCAGCAGATGGTATGACAATGGTTGTGGTAACACACGAAATGGGTTTTGCACGTGAAGTGGCTGACCGTGTGGTATTTATGGACGGTGGCTATATTGTGGAACAAGGTACACCAGAAGAAGTGTTTGGCAATCCCCAGAATAAAAGAACACAAGATTTCTTAAACAAAGTGTTATAATTTTTATCAAAAACACAACCCCCAAAAGTATATCAAAACAAGACAATCAAAATAACCACTGCGAACCATATGGTTTTGTGGTGGTTTTTTTGAGAATGGCAAAATAACTTGCATAACATGGCAAAAGGTGTTATACTAATGTCAATGGTAAACAGAAATTGTGGTCGCAAGAGTGGGTGAGAACCCACTCTTTGTTATTGCTAGGCAAATATAAGAAAGTGATATGAGGTGATGGTTATGGCAAAGAGTAATACAGAAAAAAAAATACTTCCCTTGCTGGAACCCATTGTGGAAGAAAAAGGGTTAGAGCTGGTTGATGTAGAATTTGTAAAAGAAGGGGCAAATTGGTATCTGCGTATTTATATTGATAAAGATGGTGGCGTTTCCATTGATGATTGTGAAGGCGTGAGTCGTGCATTGGAAGCAAAATTGGACGAAACAGACCCCATTGAACAGGCGTATATATTGGAAGTGAGCTCTCCTGGTATTGACCGCCCATTGAAAAAAGATGCAGATTTTGTAAAATTTCAAGGTGAAATCATTGATGTGAAATTGTACAAACCATTGGATGGAAAAAAACAATATCAAGGTAAATTGTTGGGATTGCAAGATGGTGTCATTTCTTTGGAGGAAGAAGATGGTGCTGTGCGTACATTTACACAAAAAGAAACCGCAGATGTTAGATTGGCAGTGATTTTTTAATACAAAGATACATTTGAGAGAAAAAGGGAGGAATAGGAAAAATGGATAGAGTAGAATTTATGGAAGCATTGCATTTGATTGAAAAAGAAAAGGGGATTGACAAAGAAATTATTTTGGAAGCGATTGAAGTTTCTTTGGTTTCCGCTTGTAAAAAGAATTTTGGTTCTAACCAAAATATCAAAGTTGTGATTGATAGAGAAACTGGTAATGTGGCTTGTTATGCACAACGTGAGGTTGTGGAAGATGTGTTGGATGAACAAAATGAAATTGATTTGATGGCAGCAAGAATATTAAACCCCAGCTATCAAATTGGGGATATGGTGGATTTGGAAGTGACACCAAAAGATTTTGGTCGTGTGGCAGCACAAACAGCAAAACAAGTGGTGTTGCAAAAAATTAGAGAAGCAGAAAGAGAAATTTTGTACAATCAGTATATCACACAAGAAAGAGAAGTGGTGACAGCAGTTGTACAAAGAAAAGAAAGAAGAAATATTATTGTACAGATAGGGAAAATGGACGCAATATTATCTCCCAATGAACAAATTGCAGGAGAAACATATAATTTTATGCAACGTTTGAAAGTGTATGTATTGGAAGTAAAACAAACACCAAAAGGCCCTCAGATTTATGTGTCCAGAACACACCCAGAATTGGTAAAACGTTTGTTTGAACAAGAAGTGCCAGAAGTGCATGATGGTACTGTGGAAATCAAAAGCATTGCCAGAGAAGCAGGCAGCAGAACAAAAATTGCTGTGTATTCCAAAAATGAAAATGTAGATGCATTGGGGGCTTGCGTGGGACAAAATGGTTGCCGTGTGAATATGATTGTCAATGAGTTGGGTGGCGAAAAAATCGATGTCATTACTTGGAGCGAAGACCCAAAAGAATTTATTGCAGCAGCGTTGAGTCCTTCCAAAGTGGTTGCGGTTGTGATTAACGAAGAAGATCAAAGTGCAAAAATTGTTGTGCCAGACCATCAGCTTTCTTTGGCAATCGGTAAAGAAGGACAAAATGCAAGATTGTCTGCAAAATTGACTGGTTGGAGAATTGATATTAAAAGCGAAACACAAGCGAAAGAAACAAACTTCTTGGAAGAAGATGAAATGAAACAAAGCCAAGAAGAAATGGCTGAAATTTTGGAAGAACAAACAGAAATGTCAGAAATGACAGAAAATCAAGAACAACAAACAATCAAAGAAACAGAAGAAGTATAAGAAACGGGGGCGGCGGTTATGATGAAACAACGGAAAGTGCCTTTGCGAAAATGTACAGGTTGTCAGGAAATGAAAGACAAAAGAGAATTGGTGCGTGTTGTAAGAAATGATGCCGGAGAATTTTGTTTAGACCGTACAGGCAAAAAACCCGGACGTGGGGCATATATTTGTCCCAATGCTGTATGTTTGGCAAAAGCACAAAAGGCAAAAGGCTTGGAGCGTTCTTTCAAAGCACCCGTGCCCAAAGAAGTGTATGAGGCATTGAAAGAACAGTTGGCAGGTGAAAATGATGCATAAATTTTATTCCTTATTGGGACTTTGTAAAAAAGCAGGAAAACTTGCCGGCGGAGAAACGGCAGCAGAAGAAGCTGTGAGAGGAAAAACGGCGTTGTTGCTTATTGTGGCAGAAGATGCGTCTAAAAATACAAAAAAGAAATTTCATAATTCTGCAAAATATTATCAAATTCCGATTGTGGAATATGGTACAAAACAACAGCTTGGCAGAGCCGTAGGTGAAGAGGTACGAGCGGTGTTTGCTGTGACAGAACCAGGATTTGCAAAAAAATTGGAACAAATTGCACAACAACTGCATGGAACGGAAATAGAAAGCATATAAACAGAAAGGTGAGGTGGGGCGAATGTCCAAAATGCGTATTTATGAATTGGCAAAACAATTAGGCGTTCCCAATAAGGAATTGATGGGAAGATTAGAAAGTGTTGGTATACAGGCAAATAGTCATATGAGCATGATTGGTGATGCGGAAGCACAAAAAATAAAAGAATTGTATCAACCACAAAAAGCGGAAAATACAAAAAAACAAGAACCAAAAGAACAAACAAACAAAAAAAACAATCATAAAAATGGCGGTCAAAACCAGCAAAAAAATCAACAAAATCAAAAAAATCAGCAGCAAAACCGCAATGAAGAGAAAAACGGGCAAAATAACCAGAACAAAAAAGACAAAAAAGGGAAAAATAAAAAAGACCAAAGACCAAAAGAAAATCCTTTGGAACGCAGAAGAAGGGAATTGGAAGAAGAAGCAGCTTTGTTGGCAGAATTGGAAGCTCTGGAAGCAACAGAAAAAGCAGAAGGCAATGACCCTGTTATCAAAACCATTCCAGAAAGCATTACTGTAAAAGATTTGGCAGAAGTGTTGGGCAAAAAAGGGGCAGATTTGGTGATGGCTTTGATGAAAAAAGGCAAAATGCTCAATATCAATGCAACATTGGATTTTGAAACCGCAGCAGCAATTGCAGAAGAATATAATGTTATTTTGGAAGTGGAAGAAGAAAAAGACATTATGGAAACTGTGTTTGCAGAGGAAGAAGATGATGAAAGCAAATTGAAAGAACGACCTCCTGTTGTGGTTGTTATGGGACACGTTGACCATGGGAAAACATCTTTGTTAGATGCAATCCGTCATAGTGATGTGACAAAAGGTGAAGCCGGTGGTATTACACAGCATATTGGTGCATATACTGTGCAGATTGATGGAAAACCAATCACATTTTTGGATACCCCTGGGCATGAAGCGTTTACGGCAATGCGTATGAGAGGTACACAGATTACAGATATTGCTATATTGGTGGTTGCGGCAGATGATGGTGTGATGCCGCAGACAATAGAAGCCATTAACCATGCCAAAGCAGCAGGTGTGGAAATTATTGTTGCGATAAACAAAATGGATAAACCATCTGCAAATCCTGACAGAGTGAAACAAGAATTGGTAGAATATGAATTGGTTGCAGAAGATTGGGGTGGTCAGACCATTTGCGTGCCTGTGTCTGCGGCAACAAAAGATGGTATTGACTCTTTGTTGGAAATGATTATATTGGTTGCAGAAATGAAAGAATTGAAAGCAAACCCAAACAAAAAAGCAAGAGGTGCTATCATAGAAGCACAGCTTGACAAAGGCAGAGGTCCTGTGGCAACCGTATTGGTGCAAAATGGTACATTGCAAGTGGGTGACCCTATTGTGGCAGGTTGTGCTTATGGTAAAATTAGAGCTATGACGGATGATAAGGGTAGACGTGTGAAAAAAGCGGGTCCATCTACACCTGTGGAAATATTGGGGCTTTCCGAAGTGCCTTCTGCTGGGGATAGTTTCTATATTGCGGCAAATGATAAACAGGCAAGACAGGTTGCAGAAAGCATTATTGCCAAAAACAGAGAAAATCTTATCAAAGAAACACCGCAGAAAGTTTCTTTGGACGATTTGTTCTCTCAAATACAAAGTGGTAATGTAAAAGAATTGAATATTGTGGTAAAAGCAGACGTGCAAGGTTCTGTGGAAGCAGTGCGTCAAAGTTTGGAACGTTTGTCCAATGAAGAAGTACGTGTGAGAATCATACATGGTGGTGTGGGGGCGATTACAGAAAGCGATGTGATGTTGGCATCTGCATCAAATGCCATTATCATTGGTTTTAATGTGCGTCCAGAACCTGCAGCGAAAGCATTTGCTGATGAAGAAAAAGTAGATGTGCGTTTGTATCGTGTCATTTATAATGCGATTGAAGATATTACTGCAGCAATGAAAGGGTTGCTTGACCCGATATTTGAAGAAAAAGTATTGGGGCATGCAGAAGTACGTCAGTTGTTTAAAGCTTCCGGTGTGGGTACGATTGCTGGTAGTTATGTGAAAGATGGTAAATTTGTAAGAAATTGTCAAGTTCGTATTGTTCGTGATGGCATTGTGGTGTATGAGGGCGATTTGGAAAGCTTGAAACGCTTTAAAGATGATGTGAAAGAAGTTACGGCTGGTTACGAATGTGGTTTGGTGTTCAAAAAATTTAATGATGTGAAAGAAGGCGACTGGATAGAAGCCTTTACGATGGTGGAAGTACCAAGATAAGTAGGTGAAATATATGAAAAACAATACTAGAATTTCTCGTATCAATGATGAAATTTTTAAAGAAGTATCTCAAATCATTCGTGGAGAGTTGAAAGACCCACGTGTAGGCGTAATGACAAGTGTTGTAAGAGTTGAAACAACACCGGATTTGAAATATTGTAAAATTTATGTTTCTGTTTTGGGTGATGAAACGCAGAAAGACAGCGTAATGAAAGGTTTGAAAAATGCAAGCGGCTTTATACGCCATCAGCTTGCACAAAGAGTCAATTTGCGTTTTACACCAGAATTGACATTCAAATTAGACGAGTCCGCAGAATATGCTGTGCGTATGAACCAGTTGATGGAACAAATTGCAAAAGACCGTCAAGAAAGAGAAGTGCATGAAGATGCAGAATAATACCAAAAAAGAAATATTGGATTTGATTGCAAAGGCAAATGTTGTGCATATTGCAGGACATACCAATCCAGACGGGGACGCTATTGGTTCCTGTCTGGCATTGGGTATGGCTTTGGAAACAGCAGGAAAAGAAGTCTCTGTACTTTTGGAAGCGTATGGTGGAAAGTATGACAGTATCCCCAACAAGTATTTGGTGAAAAGTGCAAATAAAAAAGCAGATTTATTTATTGCTTTGGATTGCGGTGATGCCGAAAGATTGGGCGAGGCATATCATTGGTTTTTACAAGCAGATGTTACAGTGAATATTGACCATCATGTGAGCAATACGCATTATGGACAGTATAATTTTGTGCAGGGTGAGGCATCTTCTACAAGTGAATTGGTGTATGAATTTTTGGAAGGCAATTACCCGATTGATAAAAATATGGCGGTGGCGTTGTATACGGGTTTGATTTATGATACTGGTGCATTCCGCCATTCTTCTACATCACCACGTACAATGGAAATTGCGGCGGAATTGATGCGAAAAGATATTCCATTTACACAGATTTACAATTTATATTTTGATAGCCGCAGTTTTTCAGAATTGAAATTGATGGGGCAAGCCTTGCAAAATGCAACATTGTATTTTGATGGAAAAGTGATTTTTGCAACGATAACAAACGCAGAAATATCTGCTTGCAATGGCAGTCATAAAGAATTAGATGCCATTGTGAATTATTTGAAAGGTGTGGACGGCGTTTGTGTGGCATGTTTTTTGTATGAAAAAACAGAAAATGTTGTAAAAGCAAGTTTCCGTGGTGCAGATGGGTATGATGTGTGTGCATTGGCACAAATATTTGGCGGCGGTGGTCATATCAAAGCCGCAGGTTGTACCATAGAACAAAATATGCAACAAGCAAAACAGATGGTTTTGGACGCTTTGCAAAATATGATGTGAGGAGGGATTGTTTTTGGACGGTATTTTGAATATCCAAAAAGAAAAAGGGTTTACTTCTCACGATGTGGTGGCGATTGTCAGAAAAACTTTGCAGACAAAAAAAGTGGGACATACCGGTACATTAGACCCTGATGCGGAAGGTGTGTTGCCCATTTGTGTGGGCAAGGCGACAAAACTATCTGACATTATTATGCAGGGCAAAAAACAATATCGTGCAGTTGTGCGGTTGGGCATTACCACCACAACAGAAGATGCCGGTGGCGATGTGTTGGAACAAAAAGAAGTGTTGTTTGATGAGCAAAATATACAAAATGCAGTGAAGCAGTTTGTAGGAGAAATAGAACAAATTCCACCGATGTATTCTGCTATCAAAGTTAATGGAAAAAAATTGTATGAATTGGCAAGAGAAGGCAAAGAAATTGCTCGTAAGGCAAGAACTGTTACGATATATGATATACAGATTACAAAATTTTTGCCGCCAGAACGTTTTGAAATTGTTGTGGATTGTACAAAAGGGACATATATTCGCACATTATGCAGTGATATTGGAAAAGTGCTGGGCTGTGGGGCACATATGGAAAGCCTTTTGCGTACAGAAACAAGTGGTTTTACATTGGAAAATGCAATCACATTGGATACTTTGAAACAAATGGCAGAAAATGGACAAGCAGAAAATGCTTTGCTTTCTATGACGGCGGCTTTGGGTATGTATCCAAAGGCAATCGTTTCGGCAAAATGGGAAAAAATGTTATATAATGGCGGGAAAATATATGAACATGCCTATGATTGCCCACAGGATTTACAAGTGGGAGATACGGTGACGGTATTTGACAGCAAAAAAAATTTGATTGGGTTATATGAAGTGCAAAAAGAAAAAGAGCTTTTGCTCAAACCACTTAAAATGTTGATTTGAAGGAGTTTGAAAATGGAACATATTACAGACGGACATGTAGACAGAAGCAGACCGACTGCAATTACACTAGGAAACTTTGATGGTCTGCATTTGGGACATCGTGCGTTAATCAATTTGACAAAAGAATTTGCGGCGGAAGAAAATCTGGAAAGTGTTGTGTTTTCTTTTGCTCCGCACCCCATGCTGGTGTTTAAAAGAAAAGAAGATTTTGCTTTGATTATGGCACCAGATGAAAAAAAATTTGCTTTGGAAAAAATGGGTGTAGATACTTATATTGAATATCCTTTTGATGAAGCGTTTGCTGCTATGTCAGCAGAAGATTTTGCATTGAAACTGCTTTTTGAAAGAATGCAATGCAAAGTGTTGATTGTGGGAGAAAATTATCATTTTGGCAGTAACCGTTCGGGGAATTATAAAATGCTGAAACGTTTTGGAGAAATGCATGGGGTAAAAGTGATTGCAGTACCTTCTGTGTTGTATGAAAATGAACGCATCAGTAGTTCTCGTATTCGCAAGTGTTTGACAGAATTGGAATTGGAAACAGCAAATCGTATGTTGACAGAACCGTATTTTATACTGGGGAAAGTCAAAGAAGGAAAAAAACTGGGTAGAACCATTGGTTTTCCGACTGTCAATATGGATGCACACCCTTTGAAATTATTCCCACCAAATGGGGTATATGCAACCAAAACGAAATATAAAGGAAAATATTATTATGGTGTGACAAATATTGGAAAAAATCCAACCGTAAATGGCACACAAAAAATTGTGGAAACATATTTATTTGATTTCCAAGAAATGATATATGGAGAAGAACTGCAAGTGTTCTTTTATGCGTTTTTGAGAGGGGAAAAGAAATTTTCTGATATTACAGAATTACAATCACAAATTGCAAAAAACGCAGAACAAGCAAAGATATATTTTGCATCTGAAGAATATACGCATTGGAAAAATGCAGATGAATAAAAAGGAATTGAAGGGATAGTATATGGAACAAAAGAAAAGAATACAAGCACATTTGCTATTGCTTTTGACAGCGATTATTTGGGGGAGTGCGTTTGTATTCCAAAAACTCGCAACAGAAGAATTGTCCTCATGGTTTATCACTGCAGCAAGATTTTCTGTTGCGGCGGTGTTGCTTTGGGTGATTACATTCAAAAAATGGGGTAGGCTAGATAAAGGCTATTTACTTGGTGGTTTGATTACAGGGGCAACCATGGGAATTGGGACAGCCGTGCAGACGGTTGGTTTGACGCTTGGTACATCACCGGGGAAAAGTGCATTTTTGACAGCGGTGTATTGTGTGATTGTACCATTTTTTTACTGGTTTGTTTCAAAAGAAAAGCCACAAAAAAACCATGTCTTTGCGGCAGTGCTTTGCTTGATTGGGATTGGTTTGATTTCGTTAAATGGCGATATGGGTATGACCACAGGGGATATATTGACACTGATAGGCGGTGTGATTTATGCTTGTGATTTAACTGCTATTGCTTGGTTTTCAAAAGGGCGTGACCCTATGCTTTTGACCACAATGCAAATCACATTTTCAGCTTTGATTGGTTGGATTGGTACATTGGCAACCAGTGGTTTGCCTGCTTCTATTTCTTTGGGGGCAGCTGGCAATGTTTTATATCTGGCATTGTTTTCAACGGCATTGTGTTTGTTTTTGCAGGCGTATGGCTTGAAATATACAGATGCGGCAGTGGGTACGATATTGCTCAGCTTGGAGTCTGTGTTTGGCGTGATATTTTCTGTGTTGCTGTACCATGAAGAAGTTACATTGCGTATGACAGCAGGTTTTGCTGTGGTATTTGTGGCTGTGCTTTTGTCACAATTTCGGTTTGGGAAAAACAAAACAGAAAATACATAAAGCAGAATTTGCCCCAAATAAAAACAAAAGAAATCTACACTTCTATCTTGCAATGCTTGTGGGAGTGTGATACAATAAAAATGCTGTAAAACCAAGACTCAGTTGTAGGACACTCCGACCTTGACTTAGTCTTTGGGGTTTGCAAAAAGAAACTATATATTTTTTAAGGAGGCTATATAAATGGCAGTTATTAACAAACAAGAAATTATCGCAAAATATGGTAGAACACCAAACGATACAGGTTCTCCAGAAGTACAGATTGCATTGTTGACAGCAAGAATTACAATGTTGACAGACCACTTGAAAACCCACAAAAAAGACCACCATTCCAGAAGAGGTCTGTTGAAAATGGTAGGGCAAAGAAGAGGTTTGTTGAACTACTTGAAAGATATGGATATTGAAAGATACCGTACAATCATTGGCCAACTGGGTCTGAGAAAATAAGAAACAGTAAAAAATTGAGAAAAGAGAGGGAAAATCCTCTCTTTTCTTCTATGAAATAACAAATAAAAATATAAAAAAGAGGTATGCACTATAGATGTCCAATTTTACACATAAATGTGGTTGTGGGTAAAATTGAATATCTATGGTGCAAAAGATTTGAAAAAGGAGATTGATTTATGTTTAGAACCTATTCCATGAATTTGGCAGGCAGAACATTGACCGCAGAAATCGGCAGAGTGGCAGAACAGGCAAATGGGGCTGTGTTGTTGCGTTATGGCGAAACCACTGTTTTGGTGACTGCAACTGCATCTGATAAACCAAGAGATGGTATTGACTTTTTCCCATTGAGTATTGATTATGAAGAAAGATTGTACTCTGTTGGAAAAATCCCAGGCGGTTTTATCAAAAGAGAAGGCAGACCTTCCGAAAAAGCAATATTGACAGCAAGATGTATTGACAGACCTTTGCGTCCTTTGTTCCCAAAAGATTATAGAAATGATGTTGCGATTGTGGCAACTGTGATGTCGGTAGACCAAGATTGTGCACCAGAAGTGGTGGCAATGATTGGGGCATCTTTGGCGTTGAATATTTCTGATATTCCTTTTACAGATGCAGTTTCTTCTGTAAATATTGGATATTGTGATGAACAGTTGGTGGTAAATCCCACAGCAGAACAAAGAGAAAAATCCAGATTGACATTGACAGTTTCTTCTAAAGAAGACAAAGTGATGATGATTGAAGCAGGGGCAGATGAAATCCCAGATGCTTTGATGATGGAAGCAATTCATTTGGCATTTGACACAAACTTAGCAGTGGTGAAATTCATTCAAGAAATTACAGAAAAAGAAGGCAAAGAAAAAGCACCTTATACAGAACATGTCATTCCAGAAGATGCTTATAAAATGGTCACAGAATATATTACAGATGCTAGAATGGAAGATGCAGTATTTGCAGAACGCAAACAAGACAGAGATGCAAAAATCAAAGCCATTACAGACGAAGTTTTGGAACAGCTGACAGAAGCTCTGACAGAAATTTCAGAACAAGAGACGGATATTCCTGCTTTGGTAGACGAAATTATATACAAATTTGAAAAAATGACAGTACGCAGAATGATTTTGAGAGAACACAAACGTCCAGATGGTCGTGGCATTGAAGAAATTAGAACATTGGCTGCGGAAGTAGATGTTTTGCCTCGTGTGCATGGTTCTGCACTGTTTTCCAGAGGACAAACACAAGCATTGACTGTGACAACATTGGGGGCAATCAGCGAAGGACAAAAATTGGACGGTTTAGACCCTAGCGAAACAGGAAAACGTTATATCCATCATTATAATTTCCCCGGTTTCTCTGTTGGGGAAGCAAAAACTTCCAGAGGTCCCGGTAGACGTGAAATTGGGCATGGCGCTTTGGGCGAAAAAGCGTTGTTGCCCGTTATTCCAAGTGAAGAAGAATTCCCTTATTCTATTCGTTTGGTATCTGATATTTTGAGTTCCAATGGTTCTACTTCACAAGCGTCTATCTGTGGTTCTACATTGTCATTGATGGCAGCCGGTGTACCAATCAAACGCCCTGTTGCAGGGATTTCTGTTGGTTTGGTGACAGGTGACACAGATGATGACTTTATCGAAATTACGGATATTCAAGGTGTGGAAGACTTCTTTGGTGATATGGACTTTAAAGTTGCAGGTACTTCTGAAGGGATTACTGCCATCCAGATGGATATGAAAATCAAAGGTCTGACATTTGAAATGATTGAACAGGCTTTTGCACAGACAGGCAGAGCAAGAGAATATATTTTGAATGAAGTTATGCTCAAAGCCATTGCAGAACCTAGAAAAGAACTTTCCAAATATGCACCCAAAATTGCAACTATGCAGATTGATGTTGACAAAATTGCGGAAGTGATTGGTACAAGAGGGAAAGTCATCAAAAAGATTATTGAAGAAACAAATTGTGAAATTGATACAGAAGATGATGGTAAAATATTTATCAAAGGTACTGACCCAGCAGATATGCAAAGAGCTGTGGATATGATTACAGCTATTGTGAGCGAACCAGAACCAGGTACCATTTACAAAGGCACTGTGACAAGATTGATGACATTTGGGGCTTTTGTGGAAATTGCACCGGGCAAAGAAGGTTTGGTACACATATCCAAAATGGCAAGCAAAAGAGTTGCAAAAGTAGAAGATGTAGTTGCTGTGGGTGATGAAGTGACTGTGAAACTGATGGAAGTGGATAAACAAGGCAGATTGAATTTCTCTATGAAAGATGCTTTGCCACAAGAAGAACAGACAGAAACAGAAGCATAATATGACACAAAAATTTTTATGGGGAGAATTCTTTGATTTTTGCAGAGGGTTCTCCTCTGTTGTTTAAAAAAAGGGGCTTTTGATATGAACATACATGATTATGATAAAGAAAATGTTTTGTATGCAGTGCATAATCATAATTTAAATATTCACTATACTGCACCAAAAGAAATTTGGGAAAAACTCCAAAAGTTGTATCAAGAAATGCCACATTGGAAACAAAATCATGGTGAAACAGAGGCGACTTGGTATGCTGAAGATGATGGAAAATTGATTGAGGCGTGTGTAGAGCCAAGCGGTTTATTTTTTTATGCACAATTGCCACAGGAAGAATGGGATTGGTGGTTTGATTTGTTCAAAAAAAGAGCAACGGAAATTTTGGGCTTTGCTGTGGGAGAGCCAGAAGATGGTTTTCCGTTTATTATATGGGAATAGGGTTGCAGGAGCAACCCTATTTTTGTTATGATGATACAGAATGAAAAACAAAACGTATATTTTAACCAATAAAGAATATGCTAATCAAAAAATAAAAAACAGGAGAAGGAATATGCTGAATATTAGAACATTGGACAACGGAATAAAAGTTGTTTTGGAAGAAATCAGATATGTGCGTAGTATTTCATTCGGAATTTGGGTGAAAAATGGTACAAGAAATGAACGTCCAGAACAAAATGGCATTTCTCATTATATCGAACACATGATGTTTAAAGGGACAGAACATCGTAGTGCAAGACAGATTGCAGAAGAAATGGACGCTGTGGGTGGGCAAATCAATGCATATACCACAAAAGAATATACTTGTTATCATACAAGGGTGTTGGACAAACACATGGAACAGGCTTTGGATGTGATGAGTGATATGTTGTTGTGCCCTGCATTTTTGCAAGAAGAAGTCGAAAAAGAACGCAATGTGATTATGGAAGAAATTGATATGTATGATGATGCACCAGAAGAATTGGTACATGATTGTCTGCAAGATGATATTTGGCGAAACAGCAGTTTGGGTATGCCCATACTTGGCACAAAACAAACCATTGGTACATTTACCGCAGAAACCATTCGACAATATTATGAAAACAATTATCATACAAATAATATTGTGCTTTCTGTGGCAGGGAATTTTCAATCAGAAGATATGATGGCATTATTAAACCGCTATTTGGGACAATGGCAGTCAAAAGGGATATACCAACCATATCAAACAAAAGCAGAATATCATGTTTCTAGAATACAAAAGAACAAAGATGTGGAGCAACTGCATACTTGTATTGCATTTCGTGGTTTGGAAAGAGAACACCCTTTGAAATATGCTTTGTCTGTGTTTAATACCATATTTGGTGGTGGCATGAGTTCGCATTTGTTCCAAAAAATCAGAGAAGAACAAGGTTTGACTTATGCGATATACAGCTATACCACAGCATTTGCAGATACAGGGTTGTTTTGTATTTATGCAAGTATGAACCCAAATCAAGCACAACGTGTGTATCAAGGGATTGGAAAAGAAATCAAAAATTTGCAAAAACAAGGTGTGACAGAAAAAGCATTGCATGTGACAAAAGAACAGATGATTAGCAATTTTATTATTGGTTCTGAAAGTACGCTGAACCGCATGACTTCGGCAGGGGCAGCATTATTATTGCGTGATGATGTGCAGACAATAGAAGCGGTGATTGCAAAAATTGAAGCGGTGACATTGGAAGATATGGCAAAAGTCATGGATTTGATATTTGCAAATGATGATTTTAGTTATGCGGTGGTTGGAAATGAAAATCGAGCAGATATTACCAATGCAATACAGGAATTTTTATCATGAAAATAGGGATACTATGACTACGAGTGCATTCGTTTATCATATTATGAGGAGGTCATAAGCATGAACATGAAGACATGGAATTATATTGCTTTGACACTTGTTATCATTGGGGCGTTGAACTGGGGCCTAATCGGATTTTTTGGGTTTGATTTGGTGACAACATTATTCAACGGCTCTTTGTTCTGGATTGCACGTGTGATATTTGCACTGGTGGGTGTTTCTGGTTTGTGGTGTTTGCGGTTATATAGTGCCGCAAGCAAAGACCAAGATATGATGCCTGCAACACACAGATAATCAAGTATGAAAAAAAGATACACACCATTTCAAAAAATAAAGGAATATGATTTTGATATGGTGTGTGTTGCTACATAATGAAGGAGGCAGAATATGCATTTTACAAAAATGGAAGGCTGTGGAAACGATTACATATATATCAATGGATTTGTAGAAAATGTCAAAAACCCTGAAAAATTGGCGGTTGCAATGAGTGAACGACATTTTGGTGTGGGGGCAGATGGTTTGGTTTTGATACTGCCATCAGAAATTGCAGATTTTCGCATGAGAATGTTTAATTTAGATGGTTCAGAGGGGGAAATGTGTGGCAATGCAGTACGTTGCATTGGAAAATATGTATATGAAAGAGGATTGACAAAAAAACAGAATATTTCTTTGGAAACATTGGGCGGTATCAAATATTTACAACTGCAAATCAAAAATGAAATTGTAGAACAAGTGGTTGTGGATATGGGAGAGCCAATACTGAAAGCAGCAGATATTCCTGTTTTGAGCAAACAATATCCTGTATTGCAAGAAACATTGACATTGTTGGATAAAACGTTTTCTTTTACATGTGTTTCCACAGGAAATCCACATGCGGTGACGTTTTTAGAGAGTGTGGAATGTTTTGCTGTGGAGAAATATGGTGCTTTGGCAGAAGTTGCAGATATTTTCCCAAATAAATCGAATATTGAATTTGCAGAAGTCAGAAACAGAAATCAAATTCGTATGCGTGTTTGGGAAAGAGGTACAGGTGAAACATTGGCTTGTGGTACGGGAGCTTGTGCAACATTGGTTGCGGCAGTATTACATGGATACACAGAACGAAAAGCAGAAATTTTATTGACAGGTGGTACATTGAC
>CAJMNV010000029.1 GCA_905214825.1 uncultured bacterium
AACCTTTTGGCATGGACTGCCAAAAGGTTTTTTTATGTAATCATAAAAAAAAGAGAATGCTTTGAAAAATCAAAGTATGCTCCTCTATGGTCTCCAATATTTGTTTTGAAATAAAATCCCGAAATGTCGTTCCCATCTCTTGACACCTAGCCTTAGCCAGGTGGGCAACCGCAGCCGAAGTCTCTGTCTTCCTCTGCCCAAAGGGAATTATGTTGAGGCCTGACATCACTTTTGCATATAGGAATCCCTTTTCAGTCATGTAGGTTCAATAACGATGGGCTATCGAACACCTCAGGATATTTATGAATGTATTATACTACTTTTTTTGACATTCTTCAAGTACCAATTCTGTATTTATGATTTTTTTGTCAGATTAGATACAAAGTATAATATGCCACCAAATGCGATTGCGATATCCGCAATATTGAATATGGGGGCATTTTTTGCTTTGATGTAAATAAAGTCTGTGACACCACCTTTTGTAAAACGGTCGTATAAATTGCCAAAAGCACCACCCAGTAACATTGCCAAAGCATATGCGGTTTTTGTATTCCCTTTTTTTGCTTCTTTTCTCATGGTATACAAACAATATAATGACAATACACTGGCAATGCCACGCACGACATTTGGTTTTTGCTCCAATGTATTATATGCCATTCCGTCGTTTTTGATACGTTTCCAATACAATTTATTTTTTATGATTTCTTTGGATATGCCATAGGATAGTTTGTGTTCTGCCAAACGTTTTGTCCCATAATCCAAAAAAAATACACTGCATAAAGTGCCGAAATATCGCAACATATCAATCCTCTTTTCTATTTTTTTGCAGATGATATAATTTCAACATGGTGTATACTAAGCCAACGCTATAAATCAATATGGAACCAATGGTTAATATTTTGGGGTCTTGTTTCAAAAATATACGCCAAAAGAATGCAATGGTCATCAAAATACCACTACAAAATGCAATTTTTCCCATTTGGTGCAAGAGTTGGCGAATGGTTGTATTTTGTGGGATTGCAGGAATAGATTGATACTGCCGAAAAGAAACAAAAACAAAAATCCCCATAATGATGATATAAAGTATCATATATACCCCCATATATCAAAAATTCAGTAATTTTAGTATTTTTTTCAAAAAGAATACACAAAGCAATGCCGCACAAACCTCTGCAATCGGGAAAGCAAGCCAAATGATGTCCAATATGCCTGTTCTGGAAAGCACATATGCCACTGGTACCAATATGAATAATTGACGAATGACAGATACAATCAAACTATATACACCATTTCCCATTGCTTGGAATACAGAAGAAGAAATGATATTGAAACCAGCAAGCAAAAAGCTGATAGAGATAAAACGCAATGCAGGTATGCCAATGGCAAGCATGGCATCAGAGGCATCAAACAACAAAAGCAATTTATCTGGAATAATTTGAAACAACGCAAACCCCAAAAGCATCATACATACAGCATATACGACCGCATAGCGAATGGTTTTTGTGATACGCTCTCTATTTCTGGCACCATAATTATACGCTATGATAGGAACCATACCATTATTCATACCAAATATAGGCATGAATATAAAACTTTGCAGCTTAAAATAAACCCCAAACACTGCAATGGCTGTTGTTGTGAACACTGCAAGAATACGGTTCATAAAAAACATCATAACAGAACCGATAGAAACCATCAATATAGAAGGAATTGCAACTTTATAAATATGTGCCAATATAAATTTTTGCGGTAGCATATTTTTCCATGCAAATTGAATTTCATGATTTTTTTTCAAATTGAAATATAATGCAAGACCTGCGGCAACAAATTGCCCAATCACAGTTGCCAATGCTGCACCGATGACACCCATTTTGGGTAAGCCAAACATACCAAATATGAGTATAGGATCTAATATGATGTTGATGACTGCACCAATACCTTGTGTGACCATGGTATAAAAAGTACGTCCAGTTGCTTGCAACAAACGTTCCAATGCAATTTCTGCAAAAATACCCAATGAAGCAACGCAACAAATTTTCAAATAAATATCACCATATGTCACAATCTCTGCGACATTAGTCTGTCCTTTTAAAAATGGTACGGAAACAAATAATCCAATGCACACAAATAAAAGCCAATTCATAAATACCAAAAATATGCTGATATTTGCGGTTTTGTTTGCGATTTTGATGCGTTTGGCACCAAGGCTTTTGGACAACAAGGCATTGACACCCACACCGGTACCTGTACCAACGGCAATCATAAAGTTTTGCATGGGAAATGCCAATGATACCGCAGATAATGCGTTTTCGCTGATTTGTGCCACAAAAATACTGTCAATGATATTATATAATGCCTGTATCAACATGGCAATCATCATTGGCAGTGACATATTTAACAATAATTTGTTGACGGGCATTGTGCCCATTTTGTTTTCTTTTGGTTGTGCTGTGATACTGCTCATATCATGTTACCACCCTTTCTGTTTTCTGTTCGTATGATGTGCAAAAACAAATCAAAGCACTGCCGAAGCAGTGCTGATTGTTTGATAATAAAACTATGATAAAGCCAATGATGACAAATTGTCAACAAAAAATTATAAAGTTGTCCACAAAAAATAAAAAAAGATAAATATTTTCGTAGGAATATACTTCTGTTTTTCAAAAAACAAGCATATATTGATATGGAAATCGAAAGGACAAGGGGTGTGAAAAACCAATGAAAAAAGCAGTATTGTTGTTGTTGACTGGTGTTTGTATTGGGCTGTCATCTTGTGGCATATCACAACGGGGTGTATATACAGAACAAGGGCGTATCGGCGATGATTTATCTGTGAGTAGAGAAATGGCAGCAAAAACAATTTCACTCTCTTTTTATACAGAGCAGGAATTGGAAGAGTTGGAACAAAAAATAGATTTTCCTGATGTTTCGGAGAGTGATTGGGCATATCCTTATATCAATGGGGCGGTGACATTGGGGTTTTTATCGGGAGATGAAGACGGCAATTTTTATCCGCAAAAAGATTTGACATTGATACAAGCACAAGTTTTGATGGACAGGCTGGCACCAGATTTTGAAAGCCGCATTGCATTAAATGATGAAAACCAAAATATGGCGGTGGCATATAGTTTGTGGGTGCAGTTATTGGAAAAAGCATTGCAAGAACGCAGAGGAGAACAAAACCTTTCTTCTTATGGTATTACAAAACAAAGTCAAGTATTGTTTTTGGCAGAAGAAAATGGTGGATTGTTTGAACGAGGAAAATATGCGGCAAATGGTTTGTCATTGGAAAAATATGAAAACACAGAAATTACATTTTTGGAAAAAGAAGGAGAAATATTGGCATTGCTAGATGTAGCAGATGTGACACCAACCATAGAAAATGTGTATTGTAATACAGAAGGTGGTGACTTGTGCATGGAAACGGGACAAGGCAATGTTTGTTATGCATACAAAGGAGAATCCGTTTCTGGTATTTGTGATGTGACATTGGAAAATGGAAGTGTGGCAGATGTGCAACAGGCAGCAGATTTGGGACAATGCACTGTCAAACGTGTCAATGGACAAGAGATTTATTTGGCAGAACAAGGGTTATTGGAATGGGCAGAAGATTTTCGAGTATATGATGCGACAAAAGAAAGCCCTCAAAATGCCAAAGTATCCAATTTGATTTGTGGTATGGATAATGGCAGATATTATTTGAAAAATGGAAAAATTGTGGGTGCTGTGATTACCAAACAAACGGAAATGGAAAATATTCGGGTGTTGGTAGGTGGTGCAGGACAACAAAAAGTCATATTGACTGCAGAAAAAGGGTTTACATTGCAAAACCATGAAACAAAAAAAACATTTGCAGCAGGAGAACAAGCAGTTTTGACACCAGATTTGGATTGGTTTTCGACAGGGATTTTGGAAGCAATTCCAATAGAACAAAGCAATTTGTATATTACATTTGACGATGGTACAAAACGCAGTTATGCAGGGGTATTGGAATTGGAAAATAGACAAAACGGTATTTGTGTTGTCAATACACTCCCATTGGAAACGTATTTGCGGGGTGTTGTGCCACATGAAATGCCAGTGGATTTTGGAAAGACTGCATTGCAATCACAAGCAATTACGGCAAGAAGTTATGCATATAATCAAATACTTGCAAACAGCTATTGTGGTTATGGGGCACATCTGACAGATGATGTTGCAAGTCAGGTGTATTTGGGGGCAGATACAGATCCACTTGCTGATGAAGCAGTGGCAGATACAAAAGGTATTTGTTTGACAAACAATGGTGATGTTGTGACAACATATTTTTATTCGACATCTTGCGGTTATGGTTCCAATGCACAAGATGTTTGGTCAGAAGATGGTACATTTTCAAAAGTGCAAGAGGATTATTTGACAGGTGGTGTACATGGTGTGACAGAGGCAAAACCCAAAACAGAACAACAATGGCTTGCTTTCTGGCAGAATTGGGATATGAAAGGATATGACAAAAATTCTCCTTGGTATCGTTGGAAAGTGTATTTTGGTGCTGGACAGCTTTCGCAAATTACAGCACAAACATTGCAAAAAGAAGCAAAACAAAATCCAAATCATGTACAGGTGTTGCAAAATGATGGTAGTTGGCAAAATGCAATGCCAAAAGATTTTGGGAAATTGAAGGGAATTTCTGTTGTAGATAGAGCGGAAAATGGTGTTATTCGTGTGTTGCAGTTGGATTATGAGAATGGCAGTGTACAAGTAAAAACAGAATATAGTATTCGCAAAGTGCTTTCTCCCAATAAAGGGGATAGCCATGATGAGATTTATTTGCAACGAAAAGATGGAAAATCTTTGACAGGAAGTCAGATATTGCCCAGTGCTTATTTTGCAGTGAAAGAAATGAAAAATGAACAAGGTGTATTGACTGGGATTGCGTTTTATGGCGGTGGCAATGGGCATGGTGTCGGCATGAGCCAATATGGTGCAAAAGGTATGGCAGAACAAGGCAAAACAGCCATTGAAATATTACAACATTATTTTCCAAATTGCAGTGTGGAAAGAAAAATCAATCCATAAATCAAAAAAAGGTATCTGATGATAAAAATCAGATACCTTTTGATTGTTTGATATTATTTGCTGTTATATTCTTCTATCAAATCACCCAAAGAAATATTATCGACAACATTATCCACGGCGTCTTTCATTTTTTTCCATATAGAAAGCGAAACACAATTATCAGAATTTTCACACATGGGGTTGTCTACACAGTCAACAGGTGCAAGAGAACCTTCTAAAATGCGTAAGATTTCACCAATGCTGATGTCATTGGGGTGTTTGGTCAGTATATAACCGCCTTGTGCACCACGAAAACTTTTTACCAAACCAGATTTTGTCAAAGGATTGATAATTTGTTCTAAATATTTTTCAGAAATATCTTGTTCTTTGGCAATGGCTTTGAGTGCCATTGTACCATTTTCATAATGTAGTGCAAGACTGAGCATCAAACGTATGCCATAGCGACCTTTTGTAGAAATTTTCATATTATTCTCCTTACTGTTTTATTCTTCCCAGCCTTTGCAGACATCCACCCATGCCATGCAGTTGCCGTAATGGAACAATTCTTCGCAAGTCAATTCGACAGCAGAATTACTACTGCCAGCAGCAGGAAATACAGTTTCAAAACGCTGCATGGAAACATCTGCAAATGCTTTTGTGCCTTCTGGCAATGCAAAAGGACAGACACCACCAACAGCATGCCCTGTGGCTTGCAGTGTTTCCTCGGGAGAGAGCATTTTTGCTTTGATACCAAATATGTTTTTGAATTTGCGGTTATCAATTTTGGCATCACCAGCAATGGCAATGACAACCGGACCATCTTTGGAAAGCAAACACAATGTTTTACAAATGCGGGCAGGTATGACACCAGCAGCTTGTGCTGCCAAATCTACAGTCGCACTGGATGTTTCAAATTCCAAAATTGGTTTTGGACAATTCATATTTTGCAAATATGCTTTCACTTTTTCGATTGACATAATAGAATGCATCTCCTTTTGGCGGAATTGTAAGTCTGTTTTTTGAATATCATAGCAGAAAAGTAGTATTTATGCAATACATACAAATAACTTTTTGAAAAAATCAGAACAAAAACATGAAAATAGAAATACATTGAAAAATATTGAGATTTTTTTTATGATATGATATACTTTATGAGATTATTAAAAATGGTATTGTTTATGCAAAGTCTTTTTGTGACCATGCGAGAGACAGAGCGATAATAATACAAAATAAAAAGCATCATATATCCCCGTATATGGTGCTTTTTGAATTTTCATAATATTGACTTGATAATTTGATGATGATATACTCAAAAAAGGTTCTTTTCCAGAATTTGATGATGAAAAAGAATGTTTGAAAGAATTGAGGGAATGATATGGTTCGGAATATATTGGAATATGCAGAACATACCGCATCAAAAATGCCAAATGCTGTGGCATTTGCCACACAAACAGAAGAAATGACATTTCAAGCATTGGTACAACGTGCCAAAGAAATTGGCAGTGCATTGTTGCCATATGGTGTAAAAAATGCTCCCATTGCGGTGATGACAGAGAAAACACCACATATGATAGCGGCATTTTTGGGATGTGTGTATAGTGGTAATTTTTATACACCAATTGACAACACCATGCCAAAAGAAAGAATATTGTCGATATTTGAAACATTACAGCCAGTGGTACTTTTGGTAGATGCAAAAAGTAAAAAACAAGCACAAGCGTTGGGATATACAGAAAATATGCTGTTATTGGAAGAAATTTCACAAAATAACATTGACGAAAATGCATTGCAAAATATACGCAAAACTGCCATAGATACAGACCCTTTGTATGCACTGTTTACATCTGGTTCTACGGGAACACCAAAAGGGGTTGTGATTAGCCATCAATCGGTTGTGAATTTGGTGGAATGGTATACAGAAACATTTGATATTACAGAAAAAGAAATTATCGGCAATCAAGCCCCGTTTTATTTTGACTCTTCTGTCAAAGATATTTATGCAGTGCTGAAAACAGGAGCAAGAATGGAAATCATACCAAAACAATTATTTTCATTTCCTGTGAAATTGTTGCCGTATTTGGAAGAAAAGAAAATCAATTATATCGACTGGGTGCCTTCGGCATTGTGTATCATTGCCAATACAGAGGCTTTGGAAAAAATCAGACCATCTACATTGCGAAAAATTATGTTTGTGGGAGAGGCAATGCCAACAAAACAATTCAATTATTGGAAAAAACATTATCCAGATGCTTTGTTTGCTAATATTTATGGCCCAACAGAAACAACCGTGGATTGCACATATTATATCATTGAAAGAGCTTTTGCCGATGATGAGCCTTTGCCGATTGGATATGCTTGTCGCAATACAGATATTTTCTTGTTGAAAGATAACCGTTTGGCAAAACCTGAGGAAGCGGGTGAAGTGTGTGTCAGAGGCCGTTGTTTGGCTTTGGGGTATTTTAATAATTGGGATAAAACAGATGAAGCATTTATACAAAATCCATTAAATCCTTATTATCCTGAAAAAATTTATAAAACAGGTGATATTGCAAAATACAATGCATATGGGGAATTGATATTTTTGGCAAGAAAAGATAATCAAATCAAACACATGGGACATCGCATTGAATTGGGAGAAATTGAAACAGCGGTGCAGTCTTTGGATTTGGTGGAAAATGGCGTTTGTTTGTATGATACAGAAAGTCAGAAAATCATATTGTTTTATTGTGGGGCGGAGGCTTCACAAGCCTATATTTTGAAACAATTACGGGACAAAGTGCCAAAATATATGTTTCCGAATATTATGATACAAATGGAAACATTGCCACAAACACTCAATGGAAAAATAGACCGTTTGAAACTGAGGGAATATTATGTTCAAAAAAATACATGATGCAAGAGATTTGGAAGCACTGTTGCGTGCATGGCATGGAAAACGGGCAACAACAAATTTCTTCTTGACGGAAGATATATATTTGTCTATGATAAAACAATGTGCAGTGATGCGATTTGAAAATGGTTGTTATTTGATATTTGAAAAACAAAACCATTATGATTTTTATTTCTTTTTGCAAAAAGGGACATTGCCTGTTGCAGTGCCGCAAATGCCAAAACCTTTGGTGTTGGAACAAGTTTGTTTGGAAAGAAAAGGACAAGAACCAAAAGCCTCTTTTTGGGAGGCTGTGGGATTTGTACCTTATTTAGAAAGAAAACGATTGATGATGCCTTTGCAAGATGGGATTTCTGCTACCAGTGCAGTACAATTTGCCACTAGTTCACAAGCAGATACCATATTGGAAATGATGCAGAATATGTTTGAACCCTATACATCGGCTTTGCCAACAAAAAAAGAGCTTTTGGCTTCGATTGTAAAAAAAGAAGTATTGGTTGCACAAGAACATGAACAGTTGCTTGGTTTTTTACGATATGGTGCAGAAAAAAAGGTTTCTGTACTTTGGCAGATTGCCGTTTCAAAACAAGCAAGGGGAAAAGGCATTGGTAGAATGTTGGTCAAACATTGGATTTGGCAAGTCAAAGATGATGCATTGCGTTGTCAACTTTGGGTGCGGACAGACAACCAAGCCGCACAACGTATGTATGAAATGTTGGGATTTTTGCCTGATGGCAGAATTGCTCCCGTCATGATAAAAAAAGAAGAAGGGAATGTTGAAAATGGAAAGTTTATTGAAAATTTTAGCGGAAATCAGACCTGATGTGGATTTTGAGGACAACAAAGAATTGGTGGACAGTGGTGAGTTGGACTCCTTTGATATTGTGACATTGGTGGGCGAATTGTGTGACGCTTACGAAATTGAAATTGGTGCAGATGATATTGTGCCTGAAAATTTCAATTCTGTGGAAGCGATTATGGCGTTGGTAACCAAATTGCAAGAAGATTGATAGTAGGAGAATGAAATTATGGCATTTACATCTATGCAATTTGCGGTGTTTTTGCTGTTAGCTGCTGTCGTATATTATTTGACACCAAAGCGTTACCGTTGGGTAACGCTTTTGGTGGTTAATTACACTTTTTATTATTTTGCTGGGGTCAAATATTTTGTGTATCTGTTTATCACAACAGTAACCACATATTTGGCAACTGTCAAATTGGGTGATATGGCAGAGAAAAACAAAATAGCATACAACGCAGTCAAAAAAGAACTGGACAAAGAACAAAAAAAGGTTTGGAAGGCAGATTTTACAAAAAGAAAACGGCGGATATTGATACCAACGATGCTTTGCAATTTTGGGATATTGGCAGTGCTGAAATATTCCGGTTTTGTCAGCCAAAATTTGAATTTGCTGTTTGAAAAAATTTCTGTACCAATCGAATTGCCTGTATTTCGTTTTTTGTTGCCTTTGGGTATTTCATTTTATACATTTCAAACAATGGGGTATTTGATTGATGTGTATCGGGAAAAAGTAGTACCTGAAAAAAATATCGGAAAATTGGCGTTGTTTATATCTTTTTTTCCTTCGATTGTACAAGGACCGATTGGGCGTTTTCAGGCATTGTCAGAACAGTTGTTTCATGGAAATCATTTTTCTTATGAACAAACAAAATTCGGTGTGCAACTGATTTTGTGGGGCGTATTTAAAAAGCTAGTGATTGCAGATAGAGCTGCTGTTTTGGTGGATGCAGTTTTTAACAATCCACAAACATATGGTGGTACTTATATTGCTGTGGCATCGTTGATATATTGTGTGCAGTTATATGGTGATTTTTCTGGCGGTATTGATATTGCAACAGGTGCAGCACAGATATTTGGCATTGATTTGGACAAGAACTTTGAACGTCCTTATTTGGCAACGAGTATCCCGGATTTTTGGCGAAGATGGCATATTACATTGGGGGCATGGTTTCGGGATTATGTGTTTTATCCTTTGTCATTGTCAAAGTTTTTTGGCAGAGTCGGCAAAAAAGGACGGCAGATATTTGGCAATTATATTGGGAAATTGTTGCCTGTGCTGATACCGCAATTTATTATATTTTTCCTGATTGGTATTTGGCATGGTGCAGAATGGAAATATATTGCATTTGGTGTGTATAATGGTACATTGATTGTGCTGGGGATATTGTTTGAACAACCTTTGCAAAAATTGACAAAAAAACTGGGTGTGCATACAGAATGTTTTAGTTGGCATTTGTTTCGCATATTGCGTACATTGATACTGGTTACATTGGGAAAAATTATTACAAGGGCATCGAATTTTGGTTTGTCATTGTTTATGATACATTCTATGGTAACAAATTGGGATACTGATATTTTTTGGAATGGCAGTTTGTTGCAGTTAGGGCTTGACGGCAAAGATATGGTAGTGTTGGTGGTAGCTTGTTGTGTATTGCTGACAGTGAGCATATTACAAGAATGTGGTATCAAAGTGAGAGAAACATTGGCAAAACAAAATTTGTATTTCCGTTGGACAATTTATCTGTGTGGTATATTTTCACTGATATTGTTCGGAGTATATGGTTTGAATTACAATGCGGCGGATTTTATATACAGGGGGTTCTAAACAATGAAACAAAAATGGAATATCATATTGCGTTGTGTTGCCTTCTGTGTGGTGTTTGTACTGCTGTTTGGAAATTTGACACAATATTTGCGGCGATATGATGATGAAACAAATGAAATTCATGCATTTTATGATGAACCCAAAAATAGCATTGATGTGCTTTGGATTGGGAGTAGTCCATTGTTGCGTGGTGTATCGCCTATGTTGATGTATCAAGATTATGGTTTTACAGGATATGTGCGTGCTTCAGCATTGCAAGCACCTGCTGTCAGTCATGCATTGTTGGCGGAGTCTTTGCAGTATCAAAACCCGAAGGTTGTTGTTTTGGTTTGTGACAATTTGTTTCAAAGCTATGATTATGCAGAACGAGAAGGTGATTTGCGTCGTGCATTGGACGGTATGAAATTATCAGAACATAAATGGTCTGTGATACAAGAAGTCACAAAAGCCGATGATAGACAAACATCATTGTCCTATTTATTTCCATTGTTTCGCTATCATGAAAGATGGAAAGAAATCAATTTGGCAGAGGCAAAGCCACAATCATTATTGGAACATTCTTATAAAAAAGGACATGTGTATTTGCGTGATGTAGAGCCACAGACGTATCCGGAGGGATTTATGCAACCAAAAGGAGAAGAAGTGGTATTTGATGAAAATGCATTATATTATGCAGAAAAATCTATCGCTTTATGTAAAGAAAAAGGTGTGGAGGTTGTGTTGCTACATTTGCCCAAAATGAATTGGAGTTTTGCAAAAAGCCAAGCGATGGCAAAATTTGCAGAACAAAATCGAATACCATATTTAGATTTTAATACAGACTTCATACAGCAAGAAGTAGGGCTTTTGCCAGAACAAGATTATTATGACAAAGGACATGTCAATTTACAAGGTTCTGTGAAAGTTTCTAATTGGCTGGGGGCATATTTGGCGGAAACATATGATTTGCAAAATCATCGTGATGATGCAATGTATGCACAATGGGAGAAAGATTTGGAGCGGTATTTGGCAGAATTGAAATAAATATACAAAAGTAAAAAAACAAAAACAAAAAGCATATCCTTAAACAGAAATATGGATACACTTTTGCTGTTTTTGTTTTTTTGTTACTGTTTTTGTTAAAAAGATTTAAGATTTTGACAAAAATATCCGATGAAAAAATAAAAGGACATTTTTTTAAAAGTGGTTTTGATATTTTTGTATACATAGAATGGATTTTGTATATAAGAAGGGGGTAATGGATGTGTTACAGGGAGTTTCTAATCAAAATATTTATGTCAAAATAAATCAACAAACAACACAACAAAAACAGACTAAAATTGAAAAAAATATTTTGTCACAAGATTGTTTTGTCAAACAAAATGAATGGGAAAAGCAGTTACAAACAAATTGCTATTCCCAAGCGATGATAGAACAAAACCAAAACAGCCAAGAAAATCATATCAAAAATGTAGAAATGTATATAGAACAGTTGCAAAATCGTTTGGATTTTGAAATATCCGACGAGATGAAAAAAATGTGGAAAGAAAATAAAACCGCATTTGAACATTATCAAAAATTGATTGGTGATTTGTTGGAAAATGCCGATGTACACGGACAGCAATATAAAGATGGTATGATATGGAATTTGAAATTAGATAAAAACGGTACGCTTTATTTTTGGAATGAGCAAGTAAAATCAGAAAAAGAAGATGCTGTGGCAAATATGCTGGAACAGTTGAAAGAACAAAACAACAAACCCATAAAACCTTTGAAATTGGTGACATATCGCAAAGAAAAGGGTGGTAGACACATTACCGAAATTATGGGACAAAATGGGCAAGTGGTACGTTTGGAATTTGTGAGAAGAATTCGGTATTCTCCATCAAAAGATGTGGGACGTTTGGCAAGTACGACAAATGTGGCAAATACACAAAGCTTTATCATTGGGCTGAATGCCAATATGAACCGCATCGGCAAAGACAAATTTGCAGACAAAGAAGAAATAAAGGCGGCTGTGGCAAAAATGCGACAGGTGGTTGGCAAAGCAAAAGTCAAAATACGCAAGTTGAAAGCAGAAGAATTAGAAAAAAAACGTATGCAAAAATCAGAACAGAATGAAGAATTGCAAAAAGCAAGAGAAATTGCAGAAACAATACGCAAAATGAAAACAAAACGCAAAATTGGAGAATATACCCCCATCAAAGGTTATCATATCCCCTCATATTTGTTGCCAAAGAAAAAGGAGAAAATAGAGTATGAAGAAGGGTTTGGGTTGTCTGAATTTAGTGGTATGTCATATCAGGTGATGACAACGGGTACAGGTGGCATACAAGATGTGGTACAAAATACAACACCAGTATCCACAACAGATGTGTCACAAGCGGTACAGATTGCACAAAGCGGTGGTATGGCAGCAATTTCAGTGGATTTGGGCAGTTTCGTAGAAGGTGCAGTATAAAATCTTTATCAAAACATATATGGAAAATCCAAAAGTATCAAAAAATAAAAAATATGTTTCAGATAGAAAAAATGGTTTTCTCTCAACAGGGTAGAAAACCGTTTTTTTTATATATGAAAAAATACATAAACACATAAAAAAAGATATATGCAGTTTGGAGTAATTTTCAAAAAAAATTGGTTTTCGTGTGATAAGAACAACCATGTGGGAGATATTTTCATGAATGTATGGTGATATATGCAGAAAAATTTTATTACCTTATATGTTATATAAATAAAAATATGATATTTTTGTTGGAAATACAACGGAATTTATATTGTAATTTTATTATAATGCAATAGAACCAAAAAGAAAGGGTGAAAGCAAATGGGATATATCAAAAATATAGAACCAGAACAAGTACTGCGTTTGGCAGAACAAATTTCTGTGGAAACTGGAAAAGTTGTCCATAAAACACTTGTGCAAAACAAAGCAGTCAGTTTGACACTGTTTGCTTTTGACAAAAAACAAGAAATCAGTACACACGCTTCACAAGGTGATGCCATGGTGACAGTGTTAGAGGGTGTGGGTATATTTACTATAGCGGGAGAAGCATACACAGTACGAGCAGGCGAAACCATTTTGATGCCTGCTAAAAAACCACATATGGTTTTTGCAACAGAAAGTATGAAAATGTTGTTGACTGTGATATTTTCGTAAGGACAATCAGAAGGAGGAAAAAGAAATGGAACAGCAAAATATGTTTTGTTATCAATGTCAAGAAACAGCAGGTTGTAAAGGGTGTACCCGTGTGGGGGTATGTGGCAAAACAGCACAAACCGCAGGTTTACAAGATGTTTTGATTTATGCAACAAAAGGTTTGTCAGAAGTGGCAACAAAATTGCGTGAAGCTGGAAAAGAAATACAACAAGCAGTCAATCATTTGGTAACAGAAAATTTGTTTATTACAATTACCAATGCAAATTTTGATGATGAAAAAATTACAAAAAAAATTGTAGAAACATTGGAATGTAAAAAAGCGTTATTGACAGAATTGGGCGATACCAATGCACTGTCTGATGCTGCAACATGGTATGCAACAGAAAATTTTGAACAAAAAATGCCGCAAGCAAGCGTATTGGCAACAGAACATGAAGATATTCGTAGTTTGCGTGAATTGATTGTATATGGTTTGAAAGGTATGGCGGCATACAACAAACATGCAAATGCATTGGGCAAAGCACAAGAAGAAATTGACGCATTTTTGCAAAAAGCATTGGCAAAAACATTGGACGATAGCTTAGATGCAGAAGCATTGATTGCATTGACAATGGAAACCGGTAAATTTGGTGTGGATGTGATGGCGTTGCTGGATGACGCAAATACAAGTGCATATGGCAATCCACAAATTACAAAAGTAAATATTGGTGTGAGAAATCATCCTGCAATTTTGGTATCTGGTCATGATTTGCATGATTTGGAAATATTGTTGAAACAAACAGAGGGTACAGGTGTTGATGTGTATACACATTCCGAAATGTTGCCTGCACATTATTACCCTGCATTCCAAAAATATGAACATTTTGTAGGAAATTATGGCAATGCTTGGTGGCAACAAAAAGAGGAATTTGAAGCATTTCAGGGGCCTATCCTTTTGACAACAAATTGTTTGATACCACCTTTGGAAAGTTATAAAGATCGCATTTATACCACAGGGGCTGTTGGTTTTACAGGTTGTAAACACATTGAAGGCAGTTTTGGAGAAGAAAAAGATTTTTCCGAAATTATCGCACATGCGAAAAAATGTCCAGCTCCAAAAGAGTTGGAAACAGGTGAAATCATTGGTGGTTTTGCACATAATCAAGTGTTGTCTTTGGCTGATAAAGTGGTTGATGCAGTAAAAAGCGGTGCAATCAAAAAATTTGTGGTTATGGCTGGTTGTGATGGTCGTAGTCCAAAAAGAAATTATTATACTGATTTTGCGAAAGCGTTGCCAAAAGATACTGTCATTTTGACAGCAGGCTGTGCAAAATATAAATATAATAAATTGGATTTGGGCGATATTCAGGGTATCCCTCGTGTGTTAGACGCAGGACAATGTAACGATAGCTATTCTTTGGCAGTGATTGCATTGAAATTGAAAGAAGTATTTGGTTTGGAAGATGTGAACGAATTACCGATTATATACAATATTGCATGGTATGAACAAAAAGCGGTGATTGTATTGTTGGCATTGCTGTATTTGGGTGTGAAAAACATTCATTTAGGGCCAACATTGCCTGCATTCCTTTCTCCCAATGTAGCAAAAGTGCTTGTAGAAAACTTCGGTATTGCAGGCATTGGCACGGTAGAAGAAGATATGGCACAATTTTTCGGAGCATAAGTGAAAGAAAATTTTTTCAAAATAGCAAAATTTGGCGGTATCACAGAAGTGATACCGCTTTTGTTTTTTGGAATATTTATTTTCGCACATACCCAGAATATTTAAAAGTCATAACAACCATGTGGACAACCATAAAAGATGACAGTTGCAATCGAAATGAAGAAAATAGCAATAGGAATAGGAATGTAAAAACAGCTTGCAATACCAAAAATAACAAACAAAGTGATACATGATGTATCCATGCATAAGATGGATTATGGTTTATATGGTGGAAATACAGAGAAAATGCTTGTTTACGACATGGTTCTATGGTATTCTGCTTAAATGGAAATAATATGATGCAGAAAGGAATTGTAGTGGAAATATGAAATTGAGAAAAATATGGTTTGCAGTATTGATTTTGTTTATGATGATGAGTATCTGGTTCAAAAATACAGGGATAGCTACTGATATGTTTTGGATGATATATGGTATTGGTATTGCAATTTGGTTTTTGGGGGCGATTGTCATCAACCAAAAATGGCTACAAGAATTTTATAAAGAATTAGAGCAAAAAGCACCATTGATGAAATCAGATGCAGACCAATATATCAAAGAAATGGAGACGTTGTTGGAAGGAAAAAAAAGCCCCATGTTGATTGCAATATTGTTAAACAATATTGGAGCAGCGTATCTATACAAAAGAGAATATGAAACAGCAACAAAAAAATTGTTGACAGTACCTGCAAAGGGTATTAAAAAATTCCTTGCTCCAATTTATTACAGCAATTTGGCACAAGCATTGTATTGCAGTGGAAAAGAAGATGCATTTTTGAAATTGTTGGTTTTGAAAGTACAGGAATTAGAAATGTATAAAGAAATGGCAAAAAAGGATACTGCATTGGAAGCAAATGCAATCAGTATGGATTTGTATCGTATGTTGGCAGAAGGACAGAAAAAAGAAGTAAAAAAAATATTGGCAGAACACCCTGAGTGGAAACAAGATGAAAATTGGCGTAATCCACTAGATGTGATAAACCAAAAATTGTAATAAAAAATAGCTGTTGTATGATACAACAGCTATTTTTTATGATTTATGTTGATTTCTTAAATGCATATATACAGTATTTTTGGATATACCCATATGGTTGGCAACAATCACAACAGCATCTTTCAAATTGAAAATGCCTTTTTGTGCCAAAATATGTATGATTTCTTTGTTTTTGTTTGCAGTGGTGATAGAAGGATTGCTATAAACGGCATTTCTTGCGGTTTCTAA
>CAJMNV010000030.1 GCA_905214825.1 uncultured bacterium
ATACATCGTAAATACAATGCCTTCAATTTCCAAACTGCGGTTTAAGCGTTTGCGTACCAAATTTACCGCATGTAACAGTTGTTCCAACCCTTCTAATGCAAAATATTCGCATTGTATTGGCACCAATACGGTGTCTGAGGCAGTCAATGCGTTGATGGTAATCAAATTCAAAGAGGGTGGACAGTCGATAATCACAAAATCATAATCATTTTTGATGGTATCCAATGCATTTTTTAATATGCATTCTCTGTCTTCTTTGCCAATCAGTTCAATTTCGGCACCTGTCAAGCTAATATTTGCAGGTACGACTTCCAACCCCTCTACACAGGTGGGTTGTTTCACTTGTGCAAATGTAGTTTGTTCCAATAAAATATCATATATGGTCAATGCAACATTGTTTTTGTCCAAACCAAGACCACTTGTGGTATTGCCTTGTTGGTCTGCATCAATGGTTAATACTTTTTTACCAGCTGCTGCTAGGCAGGCGGATAAATTGATTGCAGTTGTGGTTTTGCCAACACCACCTTTTTGATTTGTGATGGCAATGACTCTGACTTTTCCCATACTATTCCCACCTTTCATCCAGATATTTGTTTCAAAAAACATTATAACACAGTTTGTATATGGTGCAAATAAAAAAGCCCTGTGTTTCACGTGAAACAAATCGCAAAAATTGATAAACATATGCCATAGCAGACAATTTATTTTTGTGTTATGATAAAAGAAAAAGGAGGCAAGAGCAAATGAATGGTGAAATGTATCAAATTTGTTGTATTGTTGCGGCAACAAAAAAAGCATTGGCAGAAAATACAACCATACAAGATATACCTTTACCTTATGTACAAAATATTACATTTCAATGTTTACCCCAAAAACGTATTTTTGGAAAGAAAACATATCAAGCAAACTGTATTGCAGATTGGTTTGCACATTGTAAAAACAAACATTTGCAAGACATCAAGTTTCTTTGTCCTGTCATAGTTGCAGAACGTAAGTATTTAGGATTTGCAAATACTGCAAAAAGTTCTATGGTTTGTTTTTATCCTAATGATATTGTGACTTTTTTTACAGCAGTTTGGGAATTTGACCAAGTACAAAAAGCATGGAATGTTTTTTACACAGAACAAGTGTGGGAAAATCCACCAAAAGAAAAACCACATTTTGAAAACAACAGCAAAGCATTACAATCTATTTTGGAACAAATCAGAGACTTTGCCACACAAATAGAATGTGATTATTTTGCAAAAGTTTTTGATAAAGCATATCATATGCTTTCACAATCAAAATATGAGCCAGTCAACCAAATCAATCCACCTGTCATACCGACAGAATATTTACCAATATATGCAGCAGCTGGTATGGCAGATGTGTTTGGGGCAATGGGTTCTTGGAACGATGAACCACCTTATATGGCACACCAAAAAGGACTTGATGATGTATATGAAACATTATCAAACACACTATTGCAAAATATTCGCTTGGCATTGTTGTATGTTATCAATGAATGGTAATACTATATCAAAAATCACCATAATGAAAACCATTATGGTGATTTTGGTTGTGTTTGCATATGGCAATTTTTTATTCGTCATTCTTTTTTCTGCCGACAGGCAATTTTTGTATCATTTTTTTTGTTTCATGTGAAACACTCCGTTTTTTTGTAGCAGTGTGATATTTGCCAAATATCGGATAGGCTTGTGGCAATACCGTTACCGTAAAAGGCATTTTTGGTCCCAATTCCCCATCAATGGTGGTTTCCATAATTTGAAAATTTTCATCTAAACATTCCACATGAAACATGTCATTTTTCAGATACAATATATTTTTGTCATCTTTGAGATGTTCACCAGTCAACAGTTTTAAAAACATGGTGGGGATTTCCAATATGGATTTTGCACGCACACCAATGAATTCAAACTTGCCATCTGTAATAGAAGCCTCAGGGGAAAGTTTCGTAAAACTGCCTGTGCCAGCACTATTCATAATCATATACAAATACAAATCTTCTTCAAAGATATCTTCTCCAGCAGTAATGCGAAATGGTACTTTGTGTAAATTGGGGATTTGCTCCATACCTTTGAGATAGTATGATAAATTTCCCAATGCATTTTTGACATCTTTGTCAACGGTCTGTGAAACATTTGTAAACATACCACCTGCACAAACATTGATAAAATATAAATCATTGTTTAGTTTACCAATGTCTATCATCTTTGGTTCTGTTTCTACCATTACTGTACAAGCATCTTCCACATCACCTGTTTTCAACCCCAAAAAAGTTGCAAAATCATTTGCAGTACCAGAGGGGATAATGCCAAGTGGAATTTGCAACCCTTTTTTCATCAATGCATTCAATACAATATTGACTGTGCCATCTCCACCCGATGCAACGACAATGTCATAATTTTTGTCCATGTCTGCAATATGTGTAGCAATATCACCCATATGTGTGGAACGAAAAGGGTGTACCTCATAACCGTTTTCTTGAAATACACGAATACAAATATCTAAATCAAATTTGAAGCTTTTGTTGCCCGAAAAGGGATTATAAAACAATTTCACCTTTTTCATTGCACAACTTCCTTTCCTTGTTACATTTGTTCTGGTGCATCAATGCCTAACAGTGTTAATCCAGTTGCCAGCACGGTTTTAACGGCAACAACCACAGAAAGTCTTGCTTGCATGAGTGCTTCATCATCTACCAATATACGATTGTCATGATAAAATTTGTTGAATGCTTGTGCAATCGCAACCAAATGTCTTGTCAACAAATAAGGTTCCAATTTTGTTGCGACCTCTTTCAATTTTTCTGGGAATGTTTCTAATAATTTACAAACCTGCATAGATGTTTCATCGTCCAATTTGCTGTAATCTATTTGTTCTGTGGTAAATGTAGGTGCATTTTTCAATATGCTGCAAGCTCTGGCATGGGCATATTGTACATAAGGTCCTGTTTCACCATCAAAGTTTAACATTCTGTCCCAAGAGAATACCACGTCTTTGATGCGGTTGTTATACAAATCATTGAATATGACAGCACCAATACCAACTTTTTTTGCAACTTCTTCTTTGTTTTCCAAATTGGGATTTTTTTCTGCAATAATTTTTTGTGTTTCTGCGATGGCTTGTTGCAACAATTCTTCCATCAATACAACATTGCCTTGACGGGTAGACAATTTGCCACTTTCCAAGCTCACCAATCCAAAAGGTACATGAATTAAATTTTTGTACCAATCATATCCCATTTTGTGTATCACTTCAAACCATTGTGCAAAGTGTAAATTTTGGTCTAATGCGGTTAAATACAAACATTTTTGAAAGTCGTATGTTTTTTTTCGATACAATGCAGCGGTAATATCTCTGGTTGCATACAATGTGCCGCCATCTTTTCTGATAATCAAACAAGGAGGCATATTGACATCTTCCAAATCTACAATCATTGCCCCATCGCTTTCTTTGAGTAATTCTTTTTGTTTCAATTCTTCTACCACAGGTGCCATTTTGTCATTGTAAAAACTTTCGCCAGTGTAAGCATCAAATTTTACACCCAACATATCGTAAACACGCTCAAATTCTTTGATACTAATGTCATAGAACCATTTCCACAAACGTAATGCTTCTTCGTCACCATCTTGCATTTTGACAAACCATAATCTTGCTTCGTCTTCCATTTCTGGAGCTTCTTTTGCAGCATCATGGAATTTGACATAAATACGCATCAATTCTTGTATGCCGCTTGCTTCCACTGCTTCTACACTGCCCCATTTTTTATAAGCAACAATGAGTTTGCCAAATTGTGTACCCCAGTCACCCAGATGGTTGACTCCCACACAATGATAGCCCAAAGCTTGATGGATTTGGTATAATGCATTCCCAATTACAGTAGAACGCAAATGTCCCACATGGAATGGTTTTGCGATATTGGGGGAAGAATAGTCAATAACAATGGTTTTGCCATTGCCCATATCGCTTTTTCCATAATCTGTACCTTGTTGTAAAACGCTTTCCAATACTTTTTTGGTATAAAAACTTTGGTCTAAAAAGAAATTGATATATGCACCTACGATGCTGATTTTTGAAATGAAGTCAGGTTTTTCTATTTTTTCGCCAATTTCTTGTGCAATGATAGGGGGAGCTTTGTGCAATACTTTTGCCAGTTTGAAACAGGGGTATGCATAATCTCCCATATCTGCATTTGTGGGTTTTTCTATTGTTGTTGCAATTTCTTCTGCCGCAACACCACAAGCTGCTGATAGATGTTTTGCAATTTCCATTTTCATATCCATATTTGTGTCCTCCGTTTGTACTTCTTGCTTTTTGTCGCTGTTATTTGCCACACAATTTACTTTTTAATGTACCACAAAAATAGTAGAAAATCAAGAAAACCGCTGTTTTCTGTCAGTCTCATTTGTGTTTTATTATGCGATATGGTATAAAAATAGTATATACAGATTTTTGGGGATTGATACAAGTGTTTCATGTGAAACAATAAACAGATTCCTGTCTGTTTTTAAAACAAAACAATAAAGGAGAATACACAGATGTTTGAAAGTATTCTCCATTTATATTTTGTTATACATTTTATAGATTAAAATACCCTTGCAATACTTTGTATCAAATGCAATAAATGTGTTTGCATAAACCGTAGCACCAACACCAATGATGCAATATAACACCCTACGGATATTATTTTTTGTAAAGGTGTATATTTTCTGTCAGATGCCAGAACATCTAACACAGATTGTATACACACAATCAAAAATAATTGTCCTGCCAATGTCAAAAATCCGTCCATACCCCATTCCCTCCCAATCTTAATATTATCTTATGAAAAATTTTCTTTTCAAATGTCATTTTTCGGTTCATAATAAATATAGAATAAAAATTCTTTGTATCAAGGAGGAATGATTGATGTTGAAAAAAGCAGTCCAAAAAACAGCATTACCCCTTTTTGCATCATTCGGCGTGACAGCTGCAGTATTGTTGTTGCGTCAAAAAGTATGTTTGACATTGGCAAATCGCCATGCAGATGATACACCGCACATTATTTATAAAACAGATGGTATTTCAGTAGCTTATGAGGTACAAGGACATGGCAGTCCGATTGTATTGTTGCATAGTATGCATTTGGGGGCTTCTCGCAGAGAATGGCGACCGCAAATAGAAAACTTGGCAAAAGAATATCGTGTATACAGCATAGACATGGTGGGATATGGACAATCAGACAAACCCCAAAAACCTTGGACAGCATATCAATATGCCATATTTTTGCATCAATTTTTGACAGATGTGGTAAACAGTCCTGTGGTTGTGGCTGCAGCAAATGGGGGGGCAGATATTGCATTGGTGCTTTCTATGTTGTATCCAACAGACATCAAAAAAATGATTTTGATTTCTCCTGAGGGTATTGGACAGGGATTTGCCACACCACAAGACACAGAGCCATTGAAAAAATTATTGCTCCCTGTTGCAGGTACACAAATATTTTTGGATAGTACCACAAAAAAATGCATAAAACGTATGGCAAAACAACTATTTTGGCAAACAGAACGTATGCCGGTAGACTTTGTGGAAAACTTATACCATAATGCAAGATATGGAAAAGGTGCAAAAGTAAGTTTTGTATCTTATCGTACACGGTTTTTTGCCGCAGATACAAGACGTGCATTTTCAGAATTGTCCATACCATTTTTATTGATATGGGGAGAAAAAAATGAAATTAACCCCATACAATATTTGGAGCAGGCAGAAGCAATGCAAGACAAAGGAGAATTTTTGTTATTTGAAGATACGGCTTCATTGCCACATTTAGAAAATCCAAAAGCATTTTATCGTATTATGATAGAATTTTTGAAATAACACATAGAAAGGAAGATATTTTTGCGTGATATAGAAACACAAGTATTGTCACAATCCCACATGGAAACATGGTTTCAGAAAAGACTTGCCCCGGATTTTCCACGTTTTCAAAAAGGTGTCATTGGGCGTATGCGTCCCAGACTGCTTTGTTGTGATTATGAGGCAAAAGAAAGCATTATGGCATATGATGTGTTGGATTGGGAATTAAATTTGTTGGGGCATATGCAAAATGGTATCATTGCCACAGGTTTTGATACTTGTATGGGTATGCTTTGTCATTATTATGCCACACCGAATTTATTGACAACGGTGACACTTTCTGCAACTTATTTGCAACCTGTACCAAAACAAAAAACATTGCAATACCAAACAAAAATCAAATCTTTTGGTAAAAGTTTGGTGACATTGGAAAGTGTTGCATACATTGCAGAAGAAAAAAAGCAAATTGCAACTGCTACGGCAACATTCAAAATATTACATCAAAAAAAGAAAGGTGATACAATATGATTTATTTGACAGAAGAAATTTCTTCACAAGAAAATATGGAGGCATGGTTTTCACAACTTTCTGACCCTGCATTTCCTTTGAAAAAAGGTACAATACTAGAACAGCTCAAACCAGATTTTGTTTGTTGCAATTTTGCACAACGTACTGCAGAATTTGTATTCCATGTCCAAGATTGGCAGTTAAATCCGGAAGGTGGTTTGCATGGGGGTATTATTGTCACACAATTTGATGCCGCATTTGGTTTGACAGCACATTATTTTGCAAAACAACATATGCTTTCCACAATTACCATAAATACAACATTTCTAAAACCCATACGCCAAGATGATGTGATACATTATAAAGTCAAAGTAACGTCATTGGGCAACACCATATACAATATGACTGCGGAGGCATGGCTCAAACGAGATAACATATTAGCTGCCACAGCGTCCACATCATTTATGAAATTACATCATGTATTTGCACAACCGATTTAATCAGCGAGGAGGAAAAATATGAAATTTGGATTTATTGGTGCAGGAAATATGGTAAGTGCTATTGTAAAAGGTATGACAATCGGCGGTGGTGCATATCACGGAGAAGATATTTTCATCACAAGTAAAACCATAACGTCTGCACAAAAATTGGCTGATATTTGCGGAGCAAATACTTGTAAAACAGCCATAGAAGTTGCACAACAAAGTGATATATTGGTATTGGGTGTCAAACCGCATATATTGGCAGAAGTATTGCCGGATATAAAAAATAGCATTGCGAAAAAACAGCCAGTTGTGGTGTCCATTGCAGCAGGGAAAAATTTGGAATATCTTGCAGAACGTTTGCCCCAAAATACACCCATTGTGCGTGTCATGCCGAATATCAATGCAAAAATTGGGGCATCTACCACAGGTATTTGTGCAAATGCATCTGTTACAGCAGAACAGTTGGCACAAGTAAAACAAGTGTTTGAAACCATTGGTAGTGTGGCAGAAATTCCGGAACAGCATTTTGGTATATTTAGTGTCATTGGTGGGGCATCTGTGGCATTTGCATATCTGTATATGGACGCATTGGCAAGAGCAGCATTAAAAGCGGGTATGCCAAAAGCACAGGCTTTGGATATTGTAGCAGAAACCGTAAAAGGCAGTGCCGAAATGGTGATAAAAAGTGGAGAAGCACCTTGGGTATTGGTTGACCAAGTATGTTCCCCTGGCGGCACAACCATTGAAGGTGTGACAACATTACAAGCAAAGGGTTTTGAAGCAGCAGTGGTGTCTGCATTTGATGCTGTATTGCAAAAAGACATCAAAATTGGAAAAGAATTAAATTGATTTTTCACGTTCCAAAAGCCGAAATTGGTTTTTGTGATAATCCAAAAGTCCCTCTTTTTTCATACGGCTTAATTCTGCGGACATTGCACTGCGGTCTATGGCAAGATAATCGGCAAGTTGTTGTCGATTGAATGGAATAGAAAATATAGCATTGCCTGCATCGTGTGCTTGCAAAGAGAGAAATGACAATAATTTTTCTCTTGTAGTGCGACATGTGATGTGGGCAATTTTTCTGGTCAATGTCAAATTGCGTTGTGCAAAAGATTGTAAAAAACGATGTGCAAGTAATGTGAATGTTGGATTTTGCATGGCTTGTGGTGTCAACAATTTTTGTAAATGCAAATATAATACCATTGTGTTTGTTGTGGCTTGCACGCTGACTTCCGCAGGAGCATTTAAAAAAGCATATGTTTCTGCAAACAAAGCCCCTTTTGAAATTTGTGCAACAATGGCACGATTGCCCCAGAAATCTTCTCGTAATATATGTACACTTCCTGATAAAATCAAACCAGCTGCAGGAACTGTTTGTCCGCTGTGTATCAAAAATGCATTTTTTTCATATGTGATTGTGCCGCCATGTATGGTGTCAAATATCTGTTGTAAATCCTGTTCTGCAATGCCTTGAAAAAATGGAAGTGCTGCCAATAATGAAAGTTCCATAAAATGTTCCTCCTATTTTGTTGTAAAAACAACAGACTTTTTTACAAAAGTATAGCATACTCAATACAGATAAAACAATATAAGATATTGGGAGAGATAAATATGATAAGAAGAATTATCGAAATAGACAAAGAAAAATGTAATGGTTGCGGTTTGTGTGCAAATGCTTGTCATGAAGGTGCTATTGACATGGTAGATGGAAAAGCAACATTATTGCGAGATGATTATTGTGATGGTTTGGGAGATTGTTTGCCTGTTTGCCCCACAAATGCCATTACATTTGTAGAAAGAGAAGCATTGGCATATGATGAGGCAGCGGTACAAATCAATATGCAAAAGAAAAAAGAAGCCGTTTGTGCTTGTCCAGGCAGTCAAAGTCGTGTATTAGAACAACAAAAAATAGCGATAGAAACACAAACTGCAATATCTTCTCGTTTGCGTCAGTGGCCGGTACAAATCAAACTTTGCCCAATCAAAGCAGATTATTTTGATGGTGCAAAATTATTGATTGCGGCAGATTGTAGTGCATATGCTTATGGTGATTTCCATAGAACATTTATGAATGGCAAAATCACATTGATTGGTTGTCCAAAATTGGATATGACAGATTATAGCGAAAAATTAACAGAAATTATTAAACAAAATGATATACAAAGTGTAACCGTTGTTAGAATGGAAGTGCCTTGTTGTGGTGGTATCGAAATGGCAACAAAAACAGCGTTACAAAACAGTAGAAAATTCATTCCATGGCAAATTGTCACCATTTCCACAAATGGTCAAATATTGGATTAAAAAAAAGAGAAATGCTTTTGCATTTCTCTTTTTGATTACGCCTTTGCAGTTCGTTTTTCGTCCAACTTGGAAACAATGACAGCACAAGCAGCATCGCCTGTGATATTGACAGTGGTACGTCCCATATCAAAAATACGGTCAAAACCAACAACCAAACCAATACCAGCAACTGGCAAACCAACACTTTCCAATACCATTGCCAACATGACAAGTCCTGCACCGGGTACACCGGCGGTACCAATAGAAGCTAACGTTGCTGTCAGCACAATGGTAATCATTTGCCCTAGTGTCAAATCCACGCCATAACAAGCGGCAATAAATACAGCACATACCCCTTGATAAATTGCCGTACCGTCCATGTTTATGGTGCTACCAAGTGGCAGTACAAAACCTGATACTTCACGTCTTGCTCCCAAACGTTCTGTGGCTTCTAATGTGAAAGGTAATGTACCAACAGAAGAAGCAGAAGAAAATGCCATCATGATTGCAGGCATCATTTCTTTGAAAAAGCGTAAAGGTGAAATACCTGCCAATGTTTTGACTGTCAATGAATACACAACAACCATATGTACCAAATACCCAATATATGCAACTACCAACACCATAAACAAGTTTGTCAAAAGCATAGGCCCGTTTTCAGCAACCACAGGGCAAATCAAGCAAGCAACACCAATCGGGGAAAGTTTGATAATCAAATCCATCACTTTCAAAAATACTTCATTGAAACTTTCTACAACTTGTCCAGCCAAAATACCTTTTTCTCCTGCAAGCAAAATACCAAATCCCGTAAACAATGAAATGACAATCACTTGCAACATAGAGGCATTTGCCAATGGTTGTATAAAGTTTGCGGGAAATATACCCACAATGGTGTCCATGATGCTTTGGCTTTCTGCGGGTGTATAGGAAGCCTCAGAAGCATCTAATACCACAAAGAAATTTTTTGACAAAGACGCCAAAATCAAAGCCAGTGTTACAGCAAATGCAGTAGTACACATATAATATACCAATGTTTTACCGCCAATTACCCCCACACGACGAATATCTTTCATAGAGATCACACCTGCTGCAATCGAAAATATCACAATGGGAACAACAATAAATTTTAATAGATTTAAGAATATTGTACCAAATGGTTGGATATATGTTTTGGCAAAATCTACGCCACTCAAGCCCAATATAGATGCTTTCATCAAAAGCAATCCGCTACCAATACCTACTAGCAAACCAATAAAAATCCAAAATGCCAAAGGCATTTTTTTCTTGTGATTTGTCAATGCAAACACAACCTTTCTAAAAATCATACTATTTTTGTATCATATCTATTATATAAATGCAATGATAATATGCAAATATTTTTTTTAAAAATACCGAAATTAGTGTAATATGATAGAAAAAAATACACATATTTTTTAAAAAAATTACATAATTATACAAAAATGGAAAGCAATGATTGCGAATATGGTTTTTTTTGGATATGATAAAAACAAATCAAAAAAGGGAAAATTTTATAGGTCTGAGAAAACAATGGGCAATCACAACAGCAGATGGCAGTAGACACATCATCAGCCGAAAAGGTTCTTGGGTATGGATAGATGGGGAAAAACAGAAAATGAGTTCCAAAAGTTGGTTCATACAGCTTTATGACCACCAGTTTCAAGTGGGTGGGAGTATGTGTCGTGTAGTTGTGATGGGTAGGAAATGTGATTTAGCAATAGATTCTGTGTTTGTGGATAGTAAACAAGCATATGAACCAGTTGGTACGATACCAACTTATGCAACTGTATTATCTGCAATTTCTTGTATTGTTGGCTTTTTGATGAACAAATGGTTAGGGGTATTATTGCGTGTATTTTATTGTTCTCTTGCAGTGCAAAAAAGACCAACTGCAGTAATATTAACATTTATCGTTGGGATTGTATTCCAAATTGTATTTGGTTTTTTGCTTGTATTCTTTTTGTTGAATATATTTTATTGATATATTATAAAAGGGTATCCACAATATGTGGATACCCTTTTTTATCAGTAATTACTTGCAATGCAATTTACGGGATTATTGTTCTGCAAGTTTCTTATATGTCTGATATTTTTCTTTTGCTTGTGCAGCAGCTTCTTTCAACAATACTTCTGCTGTTTCAGGGAATGTACGTACCAAAGAGGAATAACGTACTTCACCCATGATGAATTCGTTGTAATCCAAAGTAGGTTCTTTAGAGTCCAGAATGAAAGGATTTTTACCCTGTTTTTTCAAGTCGGGGTTGTAACGATACAAGAACCAGTAACCTGCATCCACAGCCAATTTGGATTCCAAAGATGCATTTGCCATACCTTTGGAGATACCATGGTTGATACAAGGGGCATAAGCAATAATCAAAGAAGGTCCTTTGTATGCTTCTGCTTCCTTCATTGCTTTAATCAACTGTGCAGGATTTGCACCCAATGAAACTTGTGCTACATAAATGTAACCATAGCTCATTGCCAACATACCCAAGTCTTTTTTCACAGTTGGTTTACCACCGGCTGCAAACTGTACCACTGCACCAATAGGTGTTGCTTTGGAGGACTGTCCACCTGTGTTGGAGTACAATTCTGTATCTACAACCAAAACGTTTACGTCAGCACCGGAAGCCAAAACGTGATCCAAACCGCCATAACCAATATCGTAAGCCCAACCATCACCACCATACATCCACATGGATTTTTTGGTCAGATGTTCTTTGTTTTCTTGAATGAATGTTTTCAGTTCTGCGGCTTCACCGCTTACAGACAATTTGTCCAAAGCTTCCAACAGAGCCAATGTATCTGCTTTGCTTCTGTGCCCGTCATCATAGTTTTCCAACCATACATCAGCAGCTGCTTTGAATGTTGCATCGTCAACCAATGCCAACAATTCTTTCAGTTTCATGGTTACACGTTCTCTTTGTTGTTCAACAGCAAGTACCATACCCAGTGAGAATTCTGCATTGTTTTCAAACAAGGAGTTGCTCCATGCAGGACCCCAACCGTCTTTGTTTGTTGTGTAAGGCACACAAGGTGCTGCTGCCCCCCAAGCCTGTGTACAACCGGTCGCATTTGCTAGATACATTCTGTCACCGTAAAGTTGTGTCATCAATTTTGCATAAGCAGTTTCGCCACAACCTGCACAAGCTCCGGAGAATTCCAGCAAAGGTTGTTCAAATTGACTGCCTTTGACACTGTATTTGTCCATAGGATTTTCTTTGTAAGACAATTCCAAAGAGAAGTCCCAGTTGGGTTGTTCGTGCATTTGTGTATCCAAAGGTTTCATAACCAAAGCTTTGCCTTTTGCAGGACAAGCTTCTACGCAGACACCACAACCTTGGCAATCCAGAGGGTCTACTTGTATACGATATTGATATTTTGCAATTTCGCCAGCTCCGTTTGCTTTTTTGGTCACATAACCTTCTGGTGCATTTTGTGCTTCTTCATCTGTCAACAAGAAAGGACGGATACAAGCATGAGGACACACATAAGAACATTGGTTACATTGGATACATTTTGTAGGGTCCCATTCAGGTACGTCAATGGCAACACCACGTTTTTCATAAGCAGATGTGCCCAAAGGTACAGTACCATCTTCTCTGCCAACGAATACAGAAACAGGCAAAGAGTCACCTTTCAATGCATTCATAGGTACCAACAATTTTTCTACATATTCAGGCAATACACGTTTGATTTCGTCTTTATCCACGTCTTTTGCGTCTTTCCAGCTATCAGGTACATCAATTTTCACCAAACCACTTAGACCAGCGTCCACAGCAGCATAGTTCATGTTTACGACTTTTTCACCTTTTTTGCCGTAAGATTTTTCGATAGCGGCTTTCATATAACCCACTGCATCATCAACAGGGATAATATTTGCCAGTTTGAAGAATGCGGATTGCAATACAGAGTTTGTTCTGTTGCCCAGACCGATTTCACGGCAGATTTCCACAGCGTCGATGGTGTAGAAATGGATATTGTTGTTTGCGATATAACGTTTCACTTCTGCGGGCAGATGTTTTTCCAATTCTTCACCTTTCCAACCGCAGTTCAGTAAGAATGTACCGCCAGGTTTGATTTCGGAAACAATATCATATTTAGAAATATAAGACTGATTGTGACAAGCCACAAAGTCAGCTTTGAATACCAAATAACTGGAACGGATAGGCACATCACCAAAACGCAAGTGAGATTTTGTGATACCACCAGATTTTTTGGTGTCATATTCAAAATAAGCTTGTGCATATTTGTCTGTGTGGTCACCGATGATTTTGATGGAGTTTTTGTTTGCACCAACTGTACCATCAGAGCCCAAGCCCCAGAATTTGCAAGCGATTGTGCTTTCGTCGGTTACTTCAGGTTCAGCCCCTACCTCGATAGATGTCATGGAAACGTCATCAATAATACCTACAGTGAAGTGGTTTTTCTGGTTGCCTTTCATGTTGTCAAATACAGCAACAACCTGTGCAGGTGTAACGTCTTTGGAGGACAGACCATATCTACCAGCCAATACCAAAGGTGTTCTGCCTGCTTCCATCAATGCGGAACAAACATCTTGATACAAAGGTTCGCCCAAAGAACCAGGTTCTTTTGTTCTGTCTAAAACAGTGATTACTTTTGCTGTTTCAGGCAAAGCAGCCATAAAGTGTTTCATGGAGAAAGGACGATACAGATGTACTTGCAAGAAACCTACTTTTTCGCCTTTTGCAGTCAAGTTTTCAATCACTTCTTGTGCAGCACCTGTGATAGAACCCATTGCAATCAAAACATGTTCTGCATCAGCAGCACCAAAGTAGTTGAACAACTTGTAGTTTCTACCTGTGATTTTGTTGATTTCGTTCATGTAGTCTTCTACGATTTCAGGCAAACGTGTATAGAATGGGTTTGCGGCTTCTCTGTTTTGGAAGAATACGTCAGGGTTTTGTACAGTAGAACGTTGTACAGGGTGTTCTGGGTTCAAAGCATTTTTACGGAATTTTGTCAATGCTTCTTGGTCAACCAGTTTTTCGATGTCTTCATAGTCCATCACTTCGATTTTCTGTAATTCGTGAGAAGTACGGAAGCCATCAAAGAAATGAATGAAAGGTACACTGCTTTTGATTGCAGCCAAATGTGCCACACCACCCAAGTCCATAACTTCTTGTACGGAAGCGGAAGAAAGCATAGCAGTACCGATTTGACGACAAGCCATAACGTCAGAATGGTCACCAAAAATAGAGAATGCATGTGTACCAACAGTTCTGGAACTAACATGGAATACACCAGGTTTTAATTGTCCAGCAATACGGTAGATACCGGGTATCATCAGCAAAAGCCCTTGAGAGGCTGTGTATGTAGTAGTCAGTGTACCGGCTTCCAAAGCACCGTGCATAGCACCAGCAGCACCAGCTTCGGATTCCATTTCTACCAAACGTACTGTTTGGCCGAAAATGTTTTTCTTACCATTTGCAGACCAGCTATCAACGTGTTCTGCCATTGGAGAAGAAGGGGTGATGGGATAGATAGTTGCTACTTCTGTAAAAGCATAGGAAATATAAGCAGCAGCTTCATTCCCGTCCATGGTTTTCATAATTTTTGTATTCATGGGAAATCTCCTTTCATATATATAAAATATCCCCGTAATTGTTATATTTTTATGATAGTGTATTTTGCATACATTGTCAAGAAATTACCAAAAATAAAACATGAAAATCATAAAATTTTCATATTTGTACAAAAACAAATATTATTACAGAAAAAAACAACTAATATAAAAAAAAAAAATAAAGAAAAAAGGAAATATAAAAAAAAAAAATAAAGAAAAATTTTATGGAAAAATCGTATTTTTATAAAAACAATGCTGTAAATTTATTGATAATGTAAAAAAATAAAAATAAAAAAATAAAAAATATAGTAAAAATATAAGGATTTATCAGGCATGTATCCACATATATACAATATAGTTGTAGAATAATTCACAAAATAAGGAGAGGATAAAAATGCCAGAACGTTTATATCTGTCTTGTTTACGAAAAAAAGAACAGCCACAGATACCAAAATGGGCAATGTATTTGCCGCAAAAATTGCAAAAATCATATATTCTGAAATATTGCCCTTACATACAAAAACAATATGATGATATTTTGCATTGTCGTTTGCAAACCACAAAAGAACAATATTTTCAAACAACATGGAGAGATGTTGCAAAAACATTATTGGAGCAGGCAAAACAGTTGGGGGTGTGTGTGGTTTGTTCTGATATGGCAGCAGATTTGCCGCAACAGATATTACCATTTGCCACAGGAAAAAAGTTGACCACATTGTTTGCCATAGAAGGGGCAATGGTGGCATTGGAGCGTATGGGCAAATCACTTTCACAAAGCAGATGGGTGATTGCAGATGGCAAAACGCCACAAACAGAAATATTGCTTTCTTTGTTGCCAGAAACAATCAATCATGTGGCAATCTGGACAGATCGCCCCAAGGCGTTTATACAATGGCAAGAGGAAATGCTTTCGGAAAGAGGCATTGTGGCAGAAGTGTTTTCTTCCTGCGGTAATCCTGCATTTCGAGAGGCTGATGTGGTGTTGTCTTGTGTCAAAGATGGCATTTCTATGGTGTATGCATTGCAAAAAGAGGCTTTTTTGCTGGACTTGGCAGGAAATGGACATTTGTTGGAAACATTGGCACGATGTCGTGCAGATGTTATTACAACCGATAATTTTTTCTTTTTGGCAGAAAAACCGCAACAAATTGCTTGTGAGGCAGAGGCATGGGCATATTGTAAAAATAACCAATTTCGTGCATTTTGGCACGATACACAAATCGCAATACAAGCAAAACAATCATTATCAGAAATGGGAATTGTACCTGTGGGTTTTCAAATCGGTGAAAAACGACGAAAAATTCTGAAAAATCAGCTATAAAAACCGATTTTTACAGGAGAAACGATTGACAATGCTGTCATGGGTAGTATATAATTCAGTAATGAATTTTTGGGAGGTACGAAAACGGCTATCTCCCTTTTGCTTGTTTCGTTGGGTAGGCAAACAAGAAAGAATGAAAAGAAT
>CAJMNV010000031.1 GCA_905214825.1 uncultured bacterium
CAAAGTAGGGCAGCACAGACGACCCATAGCGATTTTCATAACGTTTGCCATGAATTCTTCATTTTTGCAAACGATACAACCGATACGAGCACCACAAGCGGAGAATCTCTTAGAAACAGAGTCGATAACGATAACTCTGTCAGCAACATCTTCGTATTGACCGAAAGATGTCATTTCTCTGCCGTCATATGCAAATTCTCTATAAACTTCGTCAGCCAAAATCCACAGGTCGTGTTCTTTTGCGAAATCGCAAATTACTCTCATGTCTTCTCTGGACAAAATGCAACCAGTAGGGTTACCAGGGTTTACGATGGAAATCATTTTTGTTTTGTCTGTTACAACAGCTTCCAATCTTTCTTTGATTGCATATTTGTAACCTTCTTCAGCATATGTAGTTACAGGTTTTACAACACCATCAGCAGCCTGAATGAATGTCAGGTAGTTTGTGTAGTAAGGTTCTGCAACGATAACTTCATCGCCAGGGTTAATCAAGGACAGGAAAACCAAAGTCAGTGCTTCGGAACCACCACTGGTAATCAAAACATCTTTTCTTTGCAAATCCATTTTGAATGTTTTGAAATAATCAATGATAGCGTCCTGTAATTCGGGCAGACCTGAAGATTCAGCATAAGCCAAAACTTTTTGGTCAAAGCCTTTGATTGATTCCAAAAATACGGAAGGTGTTTCGATATCGGGCTGACCGATGTTCAAATGATAAATTTTAGTACCTTGTGCTTTTGCTTCTGCTGCCAAGGGATTAAATTTACGAATAGGGGAGTTTTGCATTGCCTGCACTCTGTCAGATAATTTCATGATTTTCACTTCTCCTTTTTTATACTAATGGTAAACTTACAAGAAAATAATAAATTGCAAATAAAGAAAACATTGCTTTTTTGTGGTGATATATTGGAGAAGATAGATACAAAATGGTCTGTCAATATTCAATATCACCACGAAAAACAGTAAAATCTATTTCTATTTGCACTATTAGTATATCACTTTTGGAAAGAAAAGCAATACTAACTGTGAATTTTTCCACAAATAGATGGAATTTTGTGTAGTATTTCGTACATTATTTTTAAGAAAATAGAAAAAAATATTTTTTTTATTGAGAATGACTGATTTTTTTATAGAAAAAAGAAAAGACAGCTGGGACATTTGTTTAACAATAAAAAATAGTTTTGTTGCTGTTTTGTAAAAATATAGCAAAATCGTAGAATTTTATAATCATGTAATCGGTTTGTTGAAAATGTATCATAATGATTGTAAAATCAATAAATTTTGTTTTTTCCAGAAGAACAAAAAGGGGAAGGAATTTGAAAATAAAATAAAATACAAATAAAAAATTAGACTAAATTTTATCAATATATAGATATGTAAAAAAAGAATAATATTATTTTTAGAACCAAAAAAATGAAATTTCAGCAAAAATGGTGTATTTCTATTGGTTATTTGTATAGAAAAAATCAGAAGAATGTTTTGAAAAATCAAAACATTCTTCTTTTGCAGTTTGTTTATGTCTTTTCATCAGAAATAATCGGTTCTGGTGTGGTTTGTGGCATATTTGCTTTGACACAACGGATTTGTGCCTTGAACAAATCTCCATCAATCGAAAGCATAAATTTTCCTTTTTGTAATTCTACCAAGGAACGGGCGATATTTAACCCCAATCCACTGCCTTCTGTGGAACGAGAGCTATCCCCTCTGACAAAACGCTCCATCAATTCGTCTGGTGCAACGTTTAACTGCTCACGAGAAATATTTTTGACGGTAATCCAAACATTGTCTTCGTTTTGTTTGATGTGTAAATAGACACGGGTGTTTGGTTGGGAGTATTTGCAAGCATTGTTTAATAAATTGCTTAATACACGCCACATCAAATTGCCATCAGCAAGTATGAAAACAGGCTCATTTTGTGGGGCGGTGATAATGGGTTCCAGATACGCCTTTTCTAATTTTTCGCTGTATTCTGCAATGGATTGCTGTGTCAGTTCTACAATATCCACTGGCCCCAGATGACATTGTATATTGCCTGTGGAGGCTTTGGAGGCTTCCACCAAATCTTCTGTCAGTTTTTTCAAACGGTTGGATTGTCTGTCCAATACCTCTACATATGCAGAGGCTTGTTCTGGTAAATTTTCTTTTTTCAAGAGATCTACATAATTGATGATGGAGGTCAAAGGTGTTTTGATATCGTGTGAAACATTTGTAATCAATTCGGTACGCAAACGCTCACTTTTCATTTTTTGTTCCAATGCAATGGCAATGCCTTTTGAAATGTTATTCAAGTTTTCGCCATGCTGTTTGAATGTGAAAAGCATTTTGCTTGTGTCGATTTTATAATCCAAATTGCCTTCAGAAAGCTGTTTGCCTGCTCTGTGGAGTTTTTGCCATTGTATGGCGATAGAAGAAAGTACGATAAGCAATATTGTGTTTAATAAAATAGTAAAGGGTGGTATGAAGCTGCATAACACATATAATAAAGAAATCCCCAGCCATATCAAAACCACTTTCCATATGACAGGAATTGCTTTTAACACATCTTCTATGGTACTCCATACGGCTTTCCACAATTTCCATGCATATCGCAATAAAATATAACAAATGTTGTTTTTCCACCAACCACCTTTTTTGAAACGGGTAACCAATGTCAAGAGTGTTGCAAGACAAAAAAATTCCAGACAAAGTATATTGGCTGTCAATCCAGATAGATGAACAATATCCCAAGAAACTACCCAATTCAGATTTTCTACCATACCAACGCAAAAAGATATGGCAACAAAAGCAATACAGATATAAATATCCAAAGGAATTTTATCTTGCACATTTAACACAATTTCATCGGTTTTTGGTCGATGCCCTGCCACACAAACCAAATAAGTCAAAGAAACCAGAAGCAACGTTATGCTGATGCCTGCAATGAGAAACAATGCATTTCCCAAAGAACCAATCATGGAAAAAATGGTATATGTTGTTTCGTAGCTGTCGGAAGCTGTCAAAGGGTCAGCAACATAAGCATACAATGTGTAGGTTGTGCCATATATTTGTGTGTTTTCTGTGCTGCCTTCATAGATATCATAATTTGTATTAAATGTGAATGATGTTTCATAACCAATTTTTTCAGGTTTTTGTGTGGATATAAGTAATTTACCGTTTTCATCATATAATTCAAATGAAAAGTTGGTTCTTTTTTGTGTGTCGAAATATGATTGTATGTCATCAGATGTCACACCATTTATATATTGGTAGATGACATCATCTGCTTTGGAAGAGGTAATCATATGACACCAAGCTGTATCATAATAGGTTGTGTCTGTATTATGATCAAATAAATTGTAATTGATGGAAAATAAAATTGCATAGATACTGTATAGTGCACAAATTCCAGAAAGCAATGCAAGTAGTATAAAACAGATTTTGATCCATATCGCATGAGCGATTTTTGTCATTCTTTTGCCTCCTTTTCCATTTTATAACCAAGTCCCCATACAACTTTGAGATAACGAGGTTCAGAGGGATTGATTTCGATTTTTTCACGCAAATGACGAATATGTACTGCAACCACACTCCCAGAGCCATAGGCATCTTCATTCCAGATTTGTTCATAAATTTGATTGGAAGAAAACACCCGACCAGGATTTTCCATCAACAGCTTTAATATGTTGTATTCGCTGGGGGTAAGAGAAACCGTTTCGCCGTCGACAGTTACGATTTTGGCTTCATCATCTAAATCAATACTGCCAATGACCAGATGTGATGCTCTTTTTGCCATGCCGCCCAGTGAAGTATAGCGGCGTAAATGGGATTTGACACGGGCAATGACTTCAATGGGGTTGAAAGGTTTTGTGATATAGTCATCTGCACCAATGTTCAATCCCAATATTTTGTCGGTATCCTCACTTTTGGCTGTCAATAATATAATGGGAATGTTATATTGTTCTCGTAGTTTGACAGTGGCAGTAATGCCGTCCATTTGAGGCATCATAATATCCATCAATATCAAATGAATATCATTTTTTGCAACAATATCCAATGCTTCTTTTCCTGTAAAAGCAGTAAAAATATGATAATGTTCTGTAGAAAGATATATGGACAAAGCAGAAACAATATCTTTTTCGTCATCGCAGATTAAAATGTTATACATAAAATAAGACACCTCCGAAAGCTTGTTTTTATTGTAATATTTGTCTTTTAAGATAAAACATGGAAAACATTTAAGATTGATTTAAGAATATCATACTTCTTAATTTTAACACAATGAAAAAAGAAATGCCAAATAATGAAAAAAGACAATCACATAACAACATATTGCTTTTATGTGGGAATGAAACAAAAATGATGCAAAATAAAAAAAGAGCATGTTTTGATTTTCAAAACATGCTCTTTTTGTTGTTGTGTTTTGCAAAATATTATTGATAATCTCTGGGATTTTGATAAACACCGTTTAATAATATTTCATAGTGGCAATGAATACCAGTGGACATACCGGTGGAGCCAGACATGGCGATGATATCACCTTTTTTGACTTTGTCACCAGTTTGTACCAAATTTTCGGAATTGTGTCCGTATAATGTAACGAATCCATTGCCATGATTGATTTTGACATAATTTCCGTAACCATTGCCGTCATTGCCAGAAAAAATCACAGTACCAGAAGCAGTTGCAGTGATAGGACGAATTTGTTTGCGTGTGGATATGTCCATGCCTTTGTGTACTCTGCCACCATCACCGGTGGGATTGAATTCTGTGGTTACGACACCACCAACAGGCAAACCAGCAGGCACACTGCTGTGTTGTGCCAATGTTTCTGTCACATCAGTGGCTACACCAGCGAAAGATACTTCTGCTGTTGTGAGCATTTCGTCCATTTTGTCCAGTTGGTCATATAATGCGGCAGATTTGCTATAAGAAGTTGCAACAATATTGGTAAATTTTTTTTCTGGTTGTGCTGTTTCATGTTCCAATATGGCAAGCATCTCGGCAGAAGAAGTGTCTGTTGTTGCCATTTTGTTGATTTCTTCTGCAAGGCTTTGTTTTGTATGTTCCAGCTTTGTCATTTTGTCTTCCAGTTCTGTTGCTTTTTGTTGTATCGCATTCATATTTTGTGCGTATTGTTCGTTTTCTGTTTTGAGCTGTTGTGCTTCTTGTGTCAGTTGTATATTTTCATTTTCTGCCTGACGCAGTTGTTTTTGAGATTGTTGCAGTTGATTTTGTGTTTTGTAATAAGATACGCTGGCGTATGTAATACCGCCCAATACCAAAACGGCTGCAACACCTGCCGCAATGACATGATTTTTTTTGAAACCGATGGTTTTGGTGTTGCCTTTGCGTGCAACATGCAATGTAAATATATGATTTGTGTGTGTCACAGTGGGCAATGTATCTTCTGAAATAGTAACCGCATAATCTGTTTTTGTTTCGTTTGTGTTATTGGAAACAACGATTGTGTGTTCCTCTGCTTTTTTTGTGACGGATAAAGCAGTTGATTGTTTTTTCTGTTGCTTTTTTTGTTTTGCTTTTTTATTTTTCTTTTTAGAACTTGTGGGGTTGCTTCCCATAAAACTCACCTTTCTTATGCGGAATATTTTTGCTCAAAATAGTATACTAGAAAAAATATGTTTTGTAAATGAAAAATTCATTTAAATTTCAATATTGTTAATAATTTCTTAATAATTTTGTTGTTTTTGTAAAAAAGTAGTTTTATTGTAAGCAAAAAACATCTGTGTTATAATAAATGAAGTTTCGGAAAGGGGCAATCTATATGGATATGGATTTCAAACAGTATTTGCAATATGGCAAACATGGTGTGAAAATATACAAAACGATGAAGAAATTGTGGGTATGGAAAAAACGTTTACAATTTTGGAAAAAGAAAAAATGTATAGAAAAAAATCCAATGATTACAGTCAAAAAGCAGACGAAACAAAAAGCAATAAAAATCCATTACACGAAACTTCTGGGGCGGACAGCTTGGGCTGTCAAAAACAGATATTTTTAAGGAGGTTTCCAAATTTCATGAAAACAGAAGAAACACAACAGCAAAAAGAAGATTTGCAAGAAAACTTAGAAACAACAAAAACAGAACAAACAGAAGTTGTATCTGAAACAAAGTCGCAAACAGAACCACAAAATCAACCACCCGCAAAGCAAACAAAACAAACGCCTTTTTACAAAAATCGTGGGTTTGTTGGTGTGGTTTTGGTATTGTTGGCGGCTTTATTGGCATATATGGTTCATTTGTGTGAAAAAAATGAGTCAAAATATGCAGACAAAGGTATTGCATATGTAAAAGATGATAATTTGTATGTGTATGATTTGAAAGAAGCACCTTATTTGGCGGCAGAAACATTGTCCGCAGGTGGACAGTATCATCAATATTACAGTGCATGGGGTACAACATTCAATGAAAATGGTGATGCATTTTATTATGCAGACAATGTCAAAGAAGATGGTACATTTGATTTGTATCGCAGAGGCATTGCAAAAGAAGATGCGGACGTGGAAATTGGTACAGGCGTGATGGATTATATGCCTTCGCAAACAGGAGAGAAAGCGATATTTGTAAAAGCAGGCGAAAAAGAACAGATAGATTTATATTTATATGATGGTACACAAACAGTATTGGCAGAAAAAAATGTATTGGCACAAAACGGCAGTTATGCCATCAATGGTGATGGTAGTCGTATGATGTATCAAAAACAATCAGAAAACGGCACTGCATTATATATCAAAGAAACAAAGGCAGAAAGTGAGCCACTGTGTTTGCATGAAAATGTTGCTATGGCTTTGATGACTAAAGAAACAGACAATATTTATTATGCGGGGGTAGAGGGCGAAACATATACAGCTTATGTGTATGGACATGGCAAAGATGGAAAAGAAATATTGCAAAAAGCGACTTATATGGAAGTGATGCCAAACGGAAAAGATGTTTTGTTGATGTCAAAAGCAGAAGGCAATGTGCTGTATGCAGATTTGGTGGAAGATGATTTGGCAGAAAGCGATGCAAAATTGACAGAGACAGATGGGGAAGCATATACAGAAAAACAAGAAAGAGATGCCATTAGAACAGCAATGCACAATGGGGAAGGCATTGAACCATTGTTGCAAAAAGCATGGATATATCATGACAACGAACTGATAGAAATTGCATCCGATGTGATTTCGGTGGCTTCTGTGAACAATGAAAAACCCTTTGCAGTATGTTATCAAACAGCTCCCATCGAAAAAATACCAATATCAGAGGTAACTGATTTGCAAGAGGTGGAATACACATATTATATGGATTTGATGTATGCTACACCAAAAATTGCTTTGGCAAATGCAAAAGGAGAAACATATGCTTTAGAAGGCAGTTATGTCATGCCCGCCAATGTATTTTTATCAGAAGATGGTGAAATGGTTGGCTATTATGAAGCAAATACCATAACAGGTACAACCATATTGCATGTAGCAAATGTTGGTGGTGAAGTTGTAATGACAGAAGAAAATGTGGAAACTGCTGGATTTTTGGGAGACACACATGCAGTTGCGTATTACAAAGATTACAATAATGGCGTTGGTACAATGGGTGTTTGGGAAAATGGTGAACAGCAAAATATTTCCAATGTTGGTGGTTTGCATTTTGCAGCAGATAAAAATGCAGTATATTATATTAGTAACATCAACAACACAACAGGCAGTGGTGAATTGTATGTGATGGAGAATGGAAAAAGCAAACGTGTGGATACAGATGTTTTCAGTATGCAGTATAAATTCAATGGTAAAGTTGCATATTTAAAAAATTATGATGTGCAAGCACAAAAAGGTGATTTGTATTATTATGATGGACAAGAAGCAAAACAAATTGATACCGATATTACCGCAATCTTTATGTATTGATGGCATAGAAAAAGAGGGATTTTATGAAAAAAATATGGGAAACCCATACACCGCAAGAAACGGCATCATTGGGTGAAACATTGGCAAAAGCAGCAAAAAAAGGGGATATTTATTGTTTGAATGGTGATTTGGGTGTGGGCAAAACCGTTTTTACAAAGGGGTTTGCTTTGGGGCTTGGCGTGACAGAACATGTGACAAGTCCAACGTTTAATATTGTCAATGAATATCATGATGGCAATTTACCATTTTATCATTTTGATGTATATCGTTTGTCATCAGAAGAAGAGATGGACGATATTGGATATGAAGAATATTTTGATGGTGATGGTGTTTGTTTGGTGGAATGGGCAGAGTTGTTTCCACAGCTCATTCCCCAAAATGCATATCATATCCAAATTGAAAAAGATTATCAAAAAGGTGATGATTACCGTCAGATTACATTGAAACAGGGGGATTTATGATGAAAGTGTTGGGGATTGATACATCTGGACAAACCGCAAGTGCTGCCATTATTGATGGACAGAAATTGATAGGTGAATTTACACAAAATGATAAATTGACACACAGCCAAACCATACTGCCTATGATTGCGGAACTTTGTGAAAAAACCAATACAAAGCTACAAGACATTGATGTTGTAGCTTGTGCGGCTGGACCTGGCTCTTTTACAGGGTTGCGTATTGGTGGAGCAACTGCAAAAGGGCTTTGTTTGGGGATAGAAAAACCAATTGTTGCTGTTCCTACATTAGACGCTTTGGCATATAATATGTTTATGGCAGGGACTGTGGTTTGCCCGATTATGGACGCAAGGAGACAACAAGTGTATGCTTGCTTTTATAAATGGGAAAATGAAACACTCACACATTTGACAGAGTATATGGCAGAAAGTATTGATGTTGTGATAACAAAGGCAGAAACATTTGAAAAATCTGTGGTGTTTTTGGGTGATGGTGTTGCGGTGCATAAACAAAAATTGGAACAACATCCCCAATTTTATGTTGCACCTGCACATTGTGCATTGCAACGGGCATCATCTGTGGCGGCACTGGGGCAACAAATGGCAAAAGAGGGCAAGGCAACAAAAGGAGATTTGTTTTCTCTGATTTATTTGAGAAAATCACAGGCAGAAAGAGAAAGAGAAGAACGTTTGCAAAAGGAAAAGGAGGCAGGGCATGATGTTTGAAATCATACCCATGACACAAGCACATATTGATGGCGTTTTGGCAGTGGAAGAAGCAACATTTTCCATTCCTTGGACACGACAGGACTTTGAAAGAGAAATCAACGAAAATAATATGGCAATTTATTATGTGGTGGTATCAGATGGGCAAATTGTGGGGTATGCAGGTATGTGGCATGTCATTACAGAAGGGCATATTACCAATGTAGCGGTGTTAGAAGCATACCGCAAACAAGGCATTGGTGATGCTTTGATGCACAAACTGGAAGAAGTTGCAAAACAAAAAGAAATGATTGGTATCACATTGGAAGTGCGTATCAATAACGTAGCTGCACAAAAATTGTATCATAAACATGGTTACAGACCAGAGGGGTTACGAAAAAATTATTATCCGGATACCCATGAAGATGCTGTTATCATGTGGAAGTATTTTACATCTTATGAAGCATAAATAAAAGTGTATTCTGTGCCAAAGCATGGTTGGTTTTGGCATTTTCCAAAGGAGGCGGTAATCATGCAACGGGAACTTTTGTATACAGAATTGAAAAATGGCTGCACACCAAATGATTTTTCGTTTAAAACAACAGCAGAATTACAACCGTTAAACGGCATATTTGGGCAAGAAAGAGCAGTCAAAGCATTTGAGTTTGGGTTGGCAATCAAAATCAGAGGATATAATATTTATATGTCTGGAGCATCTGGTACAGGGAAAACCACTTATGCAAAAAATAATGCAGAAGCGGTTGCCAAAACAGAACCTGTGCCAAAAGATTGGTGTTATGTATATAATTTCCAAAATCCACGCAGTCCACAGGCTTTGTCTTTTGATGCAGGTATCGGTAAGCAATTTCGAGATGATATGAGTGAGTTGGTGCAAATACTCAAAGAAGAATTGCAAAAGGTATTTCGTGCAGAAGATTATGAAAAACAAAAAGCGGAATTGTTACACTCTTTTGATGATAAAAAAGATGTTTTGATGGATAAAATGAGTAAAGAGGCAAGTGCATATGATTTTCAGGTCAAAAGCACCAACTCTGGTATTTATTTTTTACCAGTGATAGATGGGAAAACGGTAGGAGAAGAAGAATATGACGAATTGCCCGAAGAAGTGAAAGATATTGTGGAAAAAAATTCCCAAGTTGTGCAGGAAAAAGCAACTGCCATTATGCGAGAAATTCGGGAATTGGAAAGAGATTCCAAACATTGTGTCGAAAAATTGGATTATAAAGTGGGTATGTTTGCCATTGGCCATCATATCAGTGCAACACAAGAAAAATATAAAGAGTATGAAAAAGTGGTTGCATATTTAGGAGCAGTGCAAGAAGATATATTAGACAATATCAGTGATTTTTTTGATGAAGAAGATGATGGAGAAGAAAGTCTTTCTGCATTGTTGCCTATGTTATCCAAAAAACAACCAGAAGATGTGACACAAAAATATAAAGTGAATTTGATTGTAGACAACAGCGAAAGCAAAGGGGCTCCGGTTGTTGTGACATATCACCCAACATATTATAATTTGGTTGGTGAAGTGGAATATGACAATGAATTCGGTAATTTGACAACTGATTTTATGAAAATCAAAGGTGGATTGCTGCACAAGGCAAATGGTGGGTATTTGATTATACAGGCACAAGATATATTGTCTTATCCACAGGCTTGGGAAGGTTTGCGGCGTGTGATGAAAACAAAAGAAATCAATATGGAGGCTGTCAGAGAACAACTGGGGGCTGTGGTAGCACCCACATTGAAACCAGAACCAATTCCTGCAAATGTCAAAGTGATTATGATAGGCAGTGCATATTATTATGAGATGTTGAGCGAGTATGATGAGGAGTTTGACAAGTTTTTCAAAATCAAAGCCGATTTTGATTATGAAATGCCTAGAACAGCTGAAAATATGCACAAAGTTGCACAGTTTGTCAGAGGATTTTCTGAAAGAGAGCAAACAGCCGATTTTGATGTCAGTGCTGTGTGTGCAGTGATTGAATATGCTTCCAGAAAAGCAGAACGACAAGATAAAATTTCTACAAGATTTAATCATTTGGCAGAGATACTGGGCGAAGCGGCAACTTGGGCAAAATTGGATCATGCTTCTTTGGTGACAGCAGAATATGTGCAAAAAGCTATTGCAGAAAAAGAACAACGCTTGCGGTTATATGAAGAAAAACTGAACGAAATGTTAGATGAAAATGTGATTATGATTGATACAGACGGCAAAGAGATTGGACAAATTAACGGGCTGGCTGTGTTGGATATGGGGGATTATGCTTTTGGTAATCCAACACGTATCACAGCAACGACTTATGTGGGTGAGTCTGGTATTGTCAATATTGAAAAAGAAGCAAGATTAAGCGGACAGACACATGATAAAGGTGTACAAATTATTACAGGGTATTTGGGGCAGACATATGCACAGAAATTCCCATTGTCGTTGTGTTGTCGCATTTGCTTTGAACAAAATTATAATGGGATTGATGGGGATAGTGCTTCTAGTACAGAATTGTATTGCATTTTATCCTCTTTGGCAGAAATACCCATTCGCCAAGATTTGGCAGTGACTGGTTCTGTGAACCAAAAAGGAGAAATACAGGCAATCGGTGGTGTGACATACAAAATTGAAGGTTTCTTTGATTTATGTAAAAAAAGAGGATTGACAGGAAAACAAGGAGTCTTGATACCTGTGTCAAATGTCAAAGATTTGGTGTTGAAACAAGAAGTGGTTGATGCTGTCAAAGATGGTATGTTCCATATTTACCCGATTGACTCCATTGATGAAGGAATTGCTCTCTTGACAGGCAAAACCGCAGGAAAACGCAATGCAAAAGGAGAATATCCCAAAAATAGTATCCATGGCAGGGTGTATGAAAAATTGAAACGTTTTCATATTTATGCACAAGGCAATGATGAAACGGAATAAAAAAATGAAGTGTGAACAATGTAAGAAAATAGTACAAATACATGAGTTTGGTGGTTATTTACATTATGAATCTACAAAAAAGATGATGGATGCCCTTGTCCAAAAAGGAATTTATGAAAAAACAGAACCGAATATGTTTGAAATCCATTATCCATGTAAAATATGCCATACGATTTGGATATTGGCAAAACCAGATTTCCCAGTGAAAGGGTATTTGATACAAAATGAGATACCCATTTATGAAGGACAATCATAATTTTTTTTAGAAAAATAAAATTGTATATGTGCAAATGAAAAAGACCAGTGCATTGTAGACAAGACAAAATCCCGATGTGATTTTTTATATCACATTGGGGTTTGTTTTTTTATTTTTTTATGAAAATTGTGTGATTTTTGGAACTTTTCTCTTTTCAATACGACAAAATTTGATATACTGATTAGTGATACAAAATCAACATATTATATCAAACGGCAAAAACCGATAACATAGATGATGAGGAGCGTACAAAATGAAACATTGGACAAAACGTTTGTTGTTGACAACTTTTGCGGTAGGGTTATTGCAAACAGCAACAGCATTTGCGGCAAATATCAATATGGATTTATTTTATAATGGAAAACATCATGCATATAATGCAAAAGAAATTTCCATTATGATTGATGGACAAAAATTTGTTGACCCCAATTTGCCTGCTGTTAGTATCGATGGCAGAACGATGTTGCCTATGCGTGGTATTTGTCAAGAATTGGGCGGACAAGTAACATGGAATGAGAGTGCAAGGCAAGTGTATGTTGTGACAGATACGCATACAGTTGTGTTTGAAATTGGCAAAACAACAGGTTATACAAATGGAAAAGCATTTACTATGGATGTTGCACCAATGATTATCAATGATAGAACGGTGTTGCCTGTGCGTGCATTGACACAAGCTTTAGATGTGAATTTGAAATGGGACGACCTAACAAGAACAATACATATTGGGGAAGTTGCGGAAAACAACAATGGAAATCAATCAAATGAAAATTCAAATGAAAATCAAGAAACACAACCAAACAATCCACCGCAAACGCAAATTACAACATTAAACAATATCAAAACACCAATATCAAAATTAGATACACAAGAATTTGTGATACATGCAACAAGTCGTTTTACAAAATACCAACAGGTGATTTTGGAAGATAACAAAATTGTGTTAGATGTATATGGTGCGGCAAATGGTTTGGCAGAAAATATAACAAATACCAACAGCCCTTTTGTAACAGCCATTCGCACAGGACAGCATAAAGCAGATGATGGTACAACATATACAAGAATTGTATTCGATTTGGCAGGAAAAAAAGAATATACCATACAAGAAAACAACGACAAAACACAAATTGCTATCAAATTCACACAAGTAAAAGTCAAAGATGTAACTGCTGTTAATAATGGCAATGTGGATAGTGTGATTATTCGTACAGATGGAAAAAGTGGGGCGAAAGTTACAACATCACAAAATCCCAATACAGCAATGGTGGATATGCCTATGGTTTTGGCAGAAGGTATTCAGGAACAAATCAATGTCAATGGTTTGCAATATGTTAAGTCTATCAAAACAAGTTGGATAGATGGTACAACATTCCGTGTGAGTGTAGAGGCAGAAGGTACATCAACCATAACATGGAAAGAAGAAAACGATAAATTGACAATTTATGTGGAAAAATCTACATTAAATCATTTGTATTATGATAAAAACAGTCATGTGTTGCGTTTGGAAAAAGTGCGTGACATAGATATCAATCGTATACAACATTATGATGCCTATTTGGAAAAATATTATGAGTTGGTATTACCAGGGGATTATCGAGATGTTTATGGATATGGTACATTAAATGTGGGTACAGATAAAGTAAATTCTATACAAGTATCGCAAAAAGGCAATCAAACGGTTATTCGCTTTAACCAAAATATGATCAATGCATATACCATACGAGATGCAGGTACTTTTTATGAAATTGCTGCAAAAAATCCAAAAGAAGTCTATAAAAGAGTATTGCTTTTGGATGCTGGACATGGGGCAAAAGACCCAGGAACAAGCGGAAATGGCTTGATTGAAAAGAATTTGACATTGACAATAGCTTTGAAAGTAGAACAGTACCTCAAAGCAAATTCTGATATTAAGGTATATATGACAAGAAATAGTGATACATATCCTGAAAATCCTGAACGTGCAAAAACAGCAAATCAAATTGCAGATTTTATGGTCTCTATTCATATGAATGCGGCATCACCAAGTGCAAATGGTACAGAAACATTGTATACACCACATAGCAATGAAACAGCAGCAAAATTGACCAGTATACAGGCGGCACAAGTGTTGCAAAGCCATGTGCAAGCCGCAGTGAGTTCTAGTGACAGAGGGATAAAAAACAGACCTGATTTGTTGATATTAAATTCTACAAAAGTACCTGCGGTATTGATAGAAGTTTGCTTCTTGACAAATGCAGGGGATGCTTTAAAAATTTCCAATCCAGTAATACAAGACCGAATTGCAAAAGCAATCAGCGATGGGATTATACAAGTGATGAATAATTATACATTACGATAATCAAAAGTACCATGGAATTTGTTTGTTTCATGGTATTTTTTATGAGAAATACTGTTCAAATATATGGTTTCGATATATAATATCAAAATAGAAATAAAAGAGGTGTCAGAAAAATGAAAACAATCATATTTGCAACGAAAAATAAAGGAAAAATCAAAGAAATCAATGCCATATTGGCAGATATGCCTGTGGAAGTGGTGTCTATGGAAGATGCAGGCATTACAGTTGATGTGGTGGAAGATGGAGAAACATTTGAAGAAAATGCATTGAAAAAAGCAGTGCAGATTATGGAGCTTTCTGGGGAAATTACATTGGCAGATGATTCTGGTTTGGAAATTGATGCTATGGATAAAGCCCCAGGGGTACATTCTGCAAGATTTATGGGGAAAGATACGCCATATCCTCAAAAATTTGAAGCGATATTTGAAAAGTTGCAAAATGTACAAGAGGCAGACAGAACAGCTCGTTTTGTCAGTTGTATTGCGGCAGCTTTTCCGGATGGCAGAACATTGGTTAGCAAAGATACTGTGGAAGGTATGATTGGTAGAGAAGCAAAAGGGGAAGAAGGTTTTGGATATGACCCGATTTTTTATGTGCCAGAAAAACAAAAGTATATGGCGGAATTATCTCCAGAAGAAAAAAATGCAATCAGCCACAGAGGAAAAGCATTGCAAAAAATGAAATTGTTGTTGAAAGAGGAGTTATCATAACATGAAAGTATTGGTTTTCAGTGATACACACCAGAATTTATACAATGCAATAGATGTATTGGAAGTATTTCAAAATGATATGGATATGGTGCTGCATTTGGGTGACCATGATTTGGACGCAATGGAATTGCAAAAACGGTTTCCTGATGTACCATTTCATTTTGTTTTGGGCAATAATGATTACGGCGGAAATACGCCGATGCAAAAAATGATTTTTGCTTGTGGTAAAAAATTGTTATTGACACATGGACATCGCCAAAGGGTATATTGGGGATATGATACGTTGGCATATTGGGCAGAAGAACAAGGGGCAGATATGGTGTTGTTTGGACATACACATCGCCCCATGTATGATGACAAGGGACGAGTGATATTATTAAATCCAGGCAGTATTTCTATGCCGAGAGACGGAAATGGTATCCCAACATTTGCAACGGTGGAAATACAAGAAAATGGTGTGATGCAGGTACAAATATGGGAGTATCATGCAAAAACAGATATACGAAAACGATAATATATGAAAAAACAGCTCTGTTTTGACAGGAAGATAAGAGATGTTTTCATAAAAATACAAAAAAATGATATTTTTTAAAAATTTGGTATTGACAGTATATTATTTTTATGGCATAATATTTCTTGCAATCGAATGAATCAGTAGCTCAGCTGGATAGAGCAACGGCCTTCTAAGCCGTGGGTCGGGGGTTCGAA
>CAJMNV010000032.1 GCA_905214825.1 uncultured bacterium
TCGATACCGCTGCCCAGTAATACTGCAACAACGTCATCTTTCAAATCTTCTTTCAATCTGGTTGCTTCGCCGATCAGTTCCAAACCAACGTTTTGAACTTTACCGCTTCTTTGTTCAACTACTACATAAATACCTTTGCTCATAGTAGAAGTTCCTCCTTTTTTTGCTTTTTATCAGATGATGAATTTTTCTTCCAATTTGTTTACAATCGCTTCCACAGCTTGTTCAGGTGTCAAGTCTTTCAAAATTGTACCAGCACCTTTCACTTCTTTTGTAAAGGATTTGAATACATTTGTAGGAGAACCTTTCAAACCAATCATATCCAATTCCAAATTGTCTTTCAGGTCTTCAAAACCTAAAACTTTGATTTCTTTTTGATAAGCATCAAATACGCCACCTACGGACATATATCTAGGTTCTGCCAATTCAGCAATTGCTGTCAACAAGCAAGGTGTTTTTGCTTTTATAATGTGGTAGCCATCTTCAAACTGTCTTCTAACCACAACATAATCAGCACCTGCTTCCACAACTTCTTCCACATAAGAAACTTGTGGCAAATGCAGTTTTTCAGCAATCTGAGGGCCAACCTGTGCTGTATCACCGTCGATTGCCTGACGACCTGTGATAATCAAATCATAATCAATTTTTTCCAGTGCTGCTGCCAAAATGCCGGAAGTAGCATATGTATCGGAACCACCAAATTCTCTTGCAGAAACCAAAACAGCTTCGTCACAACCCATAGCCAATGCTTCTCTCAAAGCAACATCAGCCTGTGGAGGACCCATAGATACAACAGTAACTGTGCCACCCAGTTGTTCACGGATTTTCAAAGCAGCTTCAATACCTGTTTTGTCATCATGGTTGATAATGGAAGGAACACCATCACGAATGAGTGTGCCTGTTTTAGGGTCAATTTTTACTTCTACGGTATCGGGTACTTGTTTCATACATACGACAATTTTCATTGTAATATATTCTCCTTTCGATGTTTGATTTCAGACATCGGGACGTTGTCCCAATTTTTTGCAGGGACATTCCCTTGCCGATTTTTCACAATGTAGTATTGTGAGGATATTGGGAACAAAGTCCCCAAAAGAAATCATATTATTTCAATTTCAACCAGTTTGCAATAACAATTTTTTGTACTTCGGAAGTACCTTCGTAAATTTCGGTGATTTTTGCATCACGCATCATTCTTTCGATAGGGTATTCTCTTGTATAACCATAACCACCGTACAACTGTACACATCTTCTTGTAACATCGCTTGCTGTTACAGCAGCCAAGTATTTTGCCATTGCGGACAAATGGCTGAAAGGTCTGTGTGCATCTTTTTCACACGCTGCTTCATATACCAACAATTTTGCAGCTTCCACTTTTGTTGCCATATCTGCCAATTCAAATTGTGTGTTTTGCATTTGACCGATTTTTTTGCCGAACTGTTTTCTTTCCATAACATATTTGATACATTCGTCAATGGCACCTTCTGCAATACCCAAAGCCTGAGAAGCAATACCAATACGACCGCCGTCCAATGTTTGCATTGCCACTTTGAAGCCTTGTCCTTCTTTGCCCAGCAGGTTTTCTTTTGGAATTCTGCAATTTTCAAAAATCAATTCGCAAGTTGCAGAACCACGGATACCCATTTTTCTTTCTTTTTTACCGATTGTAAATCCAGGTGTGTCTTTTTCTACGATAAATGCAGAAATACCTCTTGTACCTTTGGATTTATCTGTCATAGCAATGACAACATATGTGTCTGCATAGCCTGCATTTGTGATAAATACTTTTGTACCATTCAATACATAACTGTCACCATCTAAAACAGCTGTTGTTTGCTGCATAGAAGCATCTGTACCTGCACTGGGTTCTGTCAAACCAAACGCACCCAATTTTTCCCCTTTTGCCAAAGGTACCAGATATTTTTGTTTTTGTTCTTCTGTACCAAACATATAGATAGGAGCTGCACACAAAGATGTATGTGCAGATACAACAACGGCTGTGGTTGCACATACTTTTGCCAGTTCTTCTACTGCCATGGAGTATGCCAGATAGTCACCACCTGCACCACCATATTCTTTGGGGAATGGAATACCCATAAAACCATATCTTGCCAATTTTTTTACAGTTTCCACAGGAAATCTTTCTTCTTCGTCAAGTTCTTCCGCCAAAGGTTTTACTTCGGTTTCTGCAAATTTTCTGTACAATTCTCTTAATAGTACGTGTTCTTTTGAATAGCCAAACTCCATAATTTGTTTCCTCCTTAGATAGGCGTTAATTTTGTTATTATTCTAACAATACAATATACAGCAAAAACCATGCCAACTTATTTTTCTTTATTTTTTGATATTTTTTAGTGATTTTCATCGTTTTTTGTGAGAATTTATGTTATAATTTTTTTATTCTAACATTTTCTCATATTTTTCTCACATTTTTAGAAAGGTGGTTTCTTATGACTCTGACACAAGATTTGTTTTTTTCATCACAGCTTGCTTCCCAAATATTAGACCATGCAAACAATGGTATCAATGTGGTGGATATCAACGGGATATTGGTTTATGTCAATAACATTTCTGCAAACTACGTCAACCAAACACGAGAAAATATGATTGGAAAACATATTTCTCATTTTTATCCTGATGCGGTGTTGCTTACAGTACTAAAAAATCAACTTCCTGTATTGGACAAAAAAATTCACTTGGTTCCCCCCAATAAATATGTTGTCAATTCTTACCCTATATTTTTAGATGGTGTATTTATGGGGGCATATTCCATATTTCAGGACGTGCAAGAAATTGACCGCCTCAACAGCAAAATCAAACATTTGGAAATGCAAGTCAGCTTATCCAAACCAGAGGCGGATTATCAACATGTTGTCCATCTAGGTACCATGCAAAACATATACAAACAAGCAAAAAAAATCGTTGGGTCTTTGGGTGGACCGCGCCATTCCATCATCACAGGGGAATCCGGCACAGGCAAAACCATGCTTGCCAATTTAATATATAACTATGCAAAAGAAATTGGTGTTATTAGTAAAAATGCACCTTTTATTGAAATTAACTGTGCCCAATTTACAAACCCTGATATTGCCGCTATGGAAATATTCGGTTCTGTGGAAGGTGCATATACTGGCTCCAAAAAACGAAAAGGACTATTTGAACAAGCAAATGGTGGCATATTATTTTTGGACGAAGCACACACCATAGAAAATTATCAAAATCTATTGCTAAAAGCCATAGAATCCGGAAAAATCCGTCGTATTGGTGACACAAAAGAAATCGAAATCAATGTCATTGTCATTGCTGCTTCCACCAAAAATTTGCATGAAGTCTTTTTGCCAGAATTATACCAACGTCTTGGGCAATATGAAATGCATTTGCCTGCATTGCGGGAACGTTCCTTAGAAGAAAAAGAAAATTTATTCCGCCACTTTGTCAAAAAATATGAAAAAGCAGTATGGGAGGCACGCCGTATACAATATCATGTATTATTCACACCAGAAGCAAAATATGCCATACTCAACGCAGTATATCCTCGCAATATCCGTCAAATGCGTGATGTCATCAATTACAGCATTGATGCCTCCTCTCCTTTGATTGAAGACATTGGCGAAAAAAAAGAAATCACAACCGTTGTGGAACTGAAACATATTCCCTTTGATGTTTCCGAATATACACCAACAAAAGTTTCTGTAACCCAAACCACACAAAAAACCGATACCATCACAGAAGAAATTGCAACACACATACGCCAAGCATATCAAAAAGGATATGGTGCAAGAAAAATAGCACACCATTTGGAAAAAATGGGATTTTGTATTCCTTATTACAAAGTTGCGTATTTTCTCAAAAAAGAATGTACAAACAAAAATTGATTGTTTTTTTGTCTATATCCGTATGATTTTGTTATCAAAAAAATCATACTGTTGTTACAGATTGTTGTAAACTGATGATAGATAAAGGAGTTTTGCAATATGGAAAATTACACTGTTTTTTATGAAGGTATCCCCATGGAATACCATTTACAGCGAAAAAATATAAAATATATCAATTTGCGTGTCAATAAATATGAACAAGTGGTTGTTTCTGCCCCCTTGCAAGTACCGCTTTGTGACATTCATGCATTTGTACAAGAAAAAGCTGCTTGGATTATTGCCCATCTGGCAGAAATGGAAAAAATCAAACAATCACAACCTTCCCCCTTGTTGTATGATGGCAAAACATTGTATTATTTGGGAGAACCTTATACATTGCAATTATGCCAAGGTTTACCCCACATCACCATAACAAAAAATAAAATTCGGATACAATGTTATACACAAGACCAACAAAAACTACGTGCCATGTATTTGCAATGGTTGAAAGTGCGTGCAAAACATACATTTTCCACACTCTTAAACGAACTACTGCCACTACCTGAACCATATATTGTACCTTATCCCACAATACAAATTCGTAATATGAAAAGTATATGGGGCAGTTGTAGTGTATCTGATGCCAAAATTCGATTAAATTTGCAGTTAATCAAAGCAGATACATTATGTATACAACAAGTGATATTACATGAACTAATACACTTTTTACACCCCAATCACAGCAAGGCATTTTATGATGTATTGCATCATATCATGCCGGATTGGCAAATACATAAAAAAAGGCTGGAAACAGCATATCGTGATGGTATTTGAGTAATTTCCATTTTTTATCTGTAACAGAAATATGTTTATCTATTGACAAATATTTTCTATTGTGTTATACTGCTTTTTAATAACGCGGAGTGGAGCAGTCCGGTAGCTCGTCGGGCTCATAACCCGAAGGTCGTTGGTTCAAATCCGGCCTCCGCAATTTTAAAAAGACAGAGAATATTCTCTGTCTTTTTTTGTTATAAAAAGCAACTTTTTCCATTCTTTTTCGTCTACTACCATAAAAAGTATCTATTTTCTTTTTTACTGAATTATTGTATACTAATCTTATAAAAACACTACCATGTTTTACAAAAATTTAATGAAAATGCAAAGTTTTTTTATAGATTTTATGGTATAGTAATATTGTATAAAAATATATAGGAGGTTTAACAATATGAAACGATTTCTCGCTTTGACATTGGCAGGAACACTTTTACTTAGCAATACAACCATATTTGCTGCAACATTTGCAGATATTAGTAAAGTGCCTTGGCCTGGTGCTGCCACATTTATCAACCAAGCCGCAGATTTGGGCTTGATGAGTGGTTACACAGAAAATGGCAGAAAATACTGTAAGCCTAGAAATAAGGTGACATATAACGAAGCAACACAGTTGATTTATTCTATTATGAAAACATACTACAAAGATGATGCCAACGAAAGCATCGTTTCAAAATGGAAACCAATTATGGTTGCTTACAATATCCCTACTTGGGCATATCCTGCGGTATCCTATTCTTTGGAAAAAGGTATTTTGATTACCACAGACCTTTCCCGTTTTATGAAAGGCAACACACAACAATATGCCACTCGTGAGGATGTTGGCATACTGTTTGGCAAAGCATTAGGCAAAATATATGGCGTAGATATGAATGCAAAACTGACATACAAAGATGCTGGTTCTATTGCCAAAACTTCTGTACCTTACTTAGACCTACTGTATGATAAAAAAATTATGGTGGGTGATGATTACAACAAATTTAATCCCAAAACCAATATCAATCGTGCAGAAATGGCAGTATTGTCTGTAAAATCCTATAATCTGCTGACCACTGCTACCCCTGTACCACCACCTATGCCAGATAACAATAAACCTGATATGCCTTCCAGCGGAAATATATCTGGTATAGTATCCATCGCTACGGTATTGGAAAATGGCGACCTGTTTTGCAGTATCCGCACCACTGACGGAAAAGGCTTAAATCTATTTGGTAAAAAAGGTACATCAAAAGTATATTATGATGGAGATGAAATCAGTTTTAGCGATATTTCTGTGGATGATACAGTAACCGTATCTTACGCAAATGGAGATATTCAAACATTGACCATTACAAAATCAACACAGGGTGTTTCTAACAAATTGACTTATGATTTGGTAGATATCACTTCTTCAAAAGTCGTTGTCAAAGATGGTTCCAGAGAAAAAACATATACATTGGATAATGCTGTACAAGTTTATATCAATGATACATCTTCTTCACCTTCCAAATTGTATAGTGCATTGTCCGATAAAAAGAATTTCTCTGTCACATTACATATCAACAAAGATAACAAAGTGACAAAAATTTATGCAACCGAAACAACAAAAGGTTCCAAAACCGGACTTTTGAAAGATTTAGATGACAAAGAAATCACCATCAAAGCATCAGATGGAAAATCTTATGATTACAAACTGAGCAGTAGTGTTAGTGTATCTGATTCTTTGACAGATATGAGTTTCAGTGATTTGAAAAAACGTTATGATGACACTAATTATTATGTGACACTGACAACAGACAGCAAAGGTGTTGTAACAAAAATTACCATAGACTATGCAGAAGATGATGCAAATGGTATTTTAACTGACATCACTTCTCGCAAAGTGACCATCAAATCCAACGGAAAAGAATATACCTATTCTTATTATGCCAGTGATGTTGATGTCAAAGTCGATGGCAAATCAAAAGATATGGATTATCTGAAAGAACATTATGAAGATACTTCTTACCGTGTTGCTTTGACCATCAATCGTGATGATGAAATCACAAAAATTGTTGCAACAGAAGAAAAAATGGGGGCTTCCAAAGGCATTATCACATATATGAGCAGCAGCAAAATCGACATCAAAGACAACAAAGGCACTACCTACTCTTATTCTGTATTAGATGACACAGATGATATTGATGTCACATTGAATGGCAGAAGCTCTGATTATGAAAGATTACGGGAAGCTTACAAAAAATATGATTATGAAGCAACATTGTCATTCAAAAACAGAAAAGTTTCCAAAATTTCTGCTACAAATCAAGAAGCAGATAAAGGTGAACTACGTGCATTAGATTATGATGAAATCAGCATTTATATTGATGGCAGCAAATTTACATATGATTTGGACGAAGATGTTATTGTAGAATTAGAAGATGATGACTACACCTTGAAAAAATTGATAGAAGATTTCAACAAAGGGTACGACAACTTTGAAGTCAAACTTTCCTTTGACAGCAAACATTCCAAAGTGACACGCATCTCTGCCGAATATTTATCTGAAAACAACGATACTGCAAAAGGTGATTTGGTAGAAGTTTCCAGAAGTAAAGTGCGTATCAAAACAAGCAGTCGCACAAAGACATATTATTTTTCCAACCGTTTTGATGAAGTCTCTGATGTTAGAGGCGATGTGGACGACTTAGATGACTTAATCGACCGTTTTGATGATGGTGATGGCAGAGATTACTACATCAAACTGGAATTAAACCGTGACGAAGAAGTTACAAAATTAACCGCAGAAAGAACTTAAGCAACCATTTAAACCATCTGATGTACCAAAATACAAGAAGGAAAAATACTTTGAAAAATCAAAGTATTTTCCTTTCTTGTTTTGTTATACATATGCTTTCTAAAAAACAACTGCTTTGTATTGAAAAATATACAATTTGCCTAATTTTTATTTATTTTTTTATCAAAAATTATTTAGTATTCCGTATTTACTTTATTGTAGTAACGTGATAACATAGTAGCATGATAAAGAAAACACAACAAACATAATTTGTAAAGGAGCGGTTGTATATGAAAAAATATTTTGCTTTGTTTGCTACTTTGGCTGTCACAATAGGGATATTATCCGGCTGTGGTACATCTAATGAAACACCTACTCCCGAAACCACTGGGGATACCGCAGAACGCACAACTTTTACCGTAGGTTTTGACGCAGAATATCCGCCTTATGGCTACAAAAATGATGCTGGAGAATATGTTGGTTTTGACTTGGATTTGGCACAAGAAGTATGTGACCGTAATGGCTGGGAATTGAAAAAACAACCTTTGGATTGGACTTCCAAAGATATGGAATTAAATAGTGGTACTGTGGATTGTTTGTGGAATGGTTTTACCATAACAGGCAGAGAAAGTGAATACACTTTTTCAAAACCTTATGTAGATAACAGCATTGTATTTGTTGTACGTACAGATGCCGACATACAGAAAAAATCAGATTTAGCTGGAAAAACCGTTATCACACAAGCTGGTTCTTCTGCATTGGCTGCTTTGACAAATGAAGAGGATAATGAAGAAAACCTCGCTTTGGCTGCTTCTTTTGCCACTTTGGAACAAACACCTGATTACAACACTGCATTTATGAATTTAGAAGCCGGTTCTGTCGATGCCATTGCAGTTGATATTGGTGTTGCACAATACCACCTGACAAATGGTAGTGATAAGTTTCGCAAATTAGATGAACCTCTTTCCACAGAACAGTATGGTATTGCATTCAAATTAGGCAACGAAACATTGCGTGACCAAGTACAAACAACATTAGACGAAATGGTTACTGATGGTACATTTGATAAAATTGCTGCAAATTATGCAGATTATAGCTTAGACCAAATGGTTTGTTTGGGCAAAGAATAAACATCATAAGCGTGCAGAAATCTCCTGCACGCTTATTGCTTGTATCAAGCCGTCATTGACGGCTGACAGAAACAAACGGTTGTATCGCTTTTTTCTGTGAACCGTCAGAGAAAAAGAAAGGAAGATTTTTATGGATATCGCATTTTTGACTGACATTGTAAAACAATTATGTTCTGGTCTGATTTCCTCTTTTTGGATATTCGTATTCACATTATTGTTTTCTATGCCTTTGGGGCTTTTGATTACTTATGGACGTATGTCAAAGTTTGCACCATTGCATTTTTTGCTCCCCAATAATCAATCTGTGGGAAAAGCACGTACTGCTTTGGCAAACTTCAAACCTATACAATTTATTTGTAAAATATTCATTGCCATTGTCCGGGGTACGCCCTTGATGTTGCAATTATTTGCTGTTTTTTATGGCCCATATTATTTATTCAAAATCCCTTTGTCATCAGAATATCGTTTTACTGCAGTAATCATTGGGTTTTCTATCAACTACGCAGCATATTTTGCAGAAATTTATCGTTCTGGTATCACTTCCATTCCCGTTGGGCAATATGAAGCCGCTACGGTATTGGGTTACAACAAAGCACAAACATTTTTTCATATTATATTTCCCCAAATGTGCAAACGCATTGTACCCCCTGTGACAAATGAAGCCATCACATTGGTAAAAGATACTGCCATGGCATTTGTCATCAGTTATCCGGAAATGTTTACCGTTGCCAAACAAATCGCAGCCGCAAAAACAACCATATTGCCATTGGTTGTTGCAGGTGTGTTTTATTTCATATTCAATGGTGTAGTTGCATTTATCATGGAACATATTGAAAAAAGAATGAGTTATTATCGGTAAGGAGGTGCTACCATGCATATACTAGAAATCAATCATTGCAATAAAAAATTTGGAAATCAGGAAGTATTGAAAGATATTTCGCTCTCTGTGGAAGAAGGGCAAGTGGTGAGCATCATTGGGCCTTCTGGCTCCGGAAAATCCACATTGCTTCGTTGTGCGACATTATTGGAAACCATGGATGGTGGCGACTTGATTTATATGGGGCAAGCAGCCGCAAAAGCAGATGCCACAGGCAATGCCATTTATGCAGACAAAAAAACACTCCAAGAAGTCAAAAAACATTTTGGACTTGTGTTCCAAAATTTCAATCTGTTTCCCCATTATACTGTGTTCAAAAATATTACAGAACCACCCATTTTGATTGGCAAACGCCCAAAAGAAGAAGTTTATACACATGCAAAAGAATTACTCAGAAAAATGGGGCTTGCAGATAAAGCAGATGCATATCCTTATCAGCTTTCTGGCGGGCAACAACAACGAGTATCTATTGCAAGGGCATTGGCAATGAAACCCAAAATATTATTTTTTGATGAACCCACATCTGCACTTGACCCTGAATTGACAGGTGAGATATTGCAAGTGATGAAAGAACTTGCCGCAGAACATATGACAATGGTGATTGTCACACACGAAATGAGTTTTGCAAGAGATGTATCCAGCCATATCATATTTATGGATGGTGGTGTGATTGTGGAACAAGGCAATCCACACGAATTGATACACAATCCAAAAGAAGCACGTACCAAAGCATTTTTAAGCCGTTTTCAACAATCTGAATGAAAGAATGTGAAGTATATGGAAATACAATTTGTCAAAGTCAGTCCAAACCAAAATATGACACTGCTCATCGAAACACCCATTGCAAGAGAAAAACAACTGGAAATTGCCAAAGCACTCATTGCCTATCATTCTGTGTATGCAGAACAAGCAGGCTATATTGAGCAACCCAAAAATAAAAAAGCATTGGCACGATTGCAAATGATGGCAGGTGAATTCTGCGGCAATGCCACACTTGCACTTGCCACATATTTATTTGCAAAAGAACAACCACCTGCTTTTTCCAAAAAAATCATACCATTGGAAGTATCCGGGGCAGATGATATTGTGTATTGTCATATACAAAAAACACAACAACACTTTATGGGTACATTGGAAATGCCATTGCCGCTTTGTGTAGAGCAAAAACAGTATGTTTTGTATGGCAAAAGCTATCTGCTTGAAACGGTGTGTTTTACTGGTATTTGGCATATTATTGTTCCAAAATCACTCTGGGGGGCAAATGCCACAGCGTATGCCCAACAGGCAGCAAATGTATGGCAAAATCAAATTGATGCGGAAGCATTTGGTATTCTGATTTGGGACGAAACCACAAAAGAATTGCAATCTTTGGTTTGTGTCAAAAATGCAAGTTTGATTTGGGAAAGAGGTTGCGGCAGTGGAACATCTGCCATTGGTATTGTTACTGCATTACAGAAAAAATCAAATATTACATTAGACATTCAACAAACAGGCGGTATCATGCATATTGCTGTTACATATGAAAAAAATAAAATTTCGCATATACAATTATCAGTACCCATTGCCATTGTTGCAAAAGGTACTGCATACATTCCATAAAACAAAAAACAGCAGATTTTTAAAAACATGAAAAATTCTGCTGTTTTTTTATTTACAATGGTTCACAATTTGCAGATGTATCTGTATTGTTTTTTGGTTCTGTTTGTTCTTGCGGCTTCACATTCTCATTTTCAGTCGTTGTTTGTTCTGTTGTGTTGACTACAATCACAATGCAACAACCACAACACGGACAATGATAGCACCTCGAACAACAATGCATACAGCCATTCCAATATCCATAACCACTTTCTGTGTAATTTGTTTTTTGTGTATTTGTATTACCAGATGTGTAATGATTACCATTTTGGATATAATTTCCTGTATTTCGCATGGTTTGATAACGCTTTCCCATGTTGTTATTCCAATACATAACAAATCTCCTTTCTGCAAATGCCATTACACCATATATTATGTCCGTGTTGTTTTTTTGTGCCAATGCGGAGATTTTGTTTTGATTACTCTGTATCTGTCTTTTCGATTGCTACTTTTGGGTGCAGAATTTGCATAAATTCTTCCCCTGTGATGGTTTCTTTTTCCAAAAGATATGCTGCAATTTCATCTAGTTTTTGTTTGTTTTCCGACAATATCTGATACGCTTTATCATGTGCCTGTTTGATGGTTTCGACAACTGCGGTATCAATTTGTGTTGCAGTTTCATTGGAGCAAGCCAATGTCGTATCACCACTTAAATATGGATTATTGACTGTTTCCAATGCTACCATACCAAATGTATCACTCATACCATATCTTGTGATCATAGCACGTGCCAAACGGGTTGCTTGTTCAATATCATTGGAAGCTCCTGTTGTGATAGAACCAAACTGTATTTCTTCTGCCACACGACCGCCTGTCAATGTTGCAATTTTATTGAACACTTCTTCTTTTTTCATCAAGAATTTTTCGCCTTCATCAATTTGTAATGTATAACCCAAAGCCCCCGATGTTCTGGGAATGATTGTAATTTTGTGTACAGGTGCGGAATTTTTTTGCAATGCTGCCACCAATGCGTGCCCGACCTCATGATATGCAATGATTTCTTTTTCATCTTTGGATATGACGGCACCTTTTCTCTGATAACCCGCCAGTATCACTTCCACACTTTCTTCCAAATCTGTTTGACTAACTTTTTCTCTACCCATACGAACAGCACGCAACGCCCCTTCATTTATGATATTGGCAAGTTCTGCACCAGATGCCCCACTTGTGGCTCTGGCAATGGCACGAAAATCAATTTCTTCTTCCAACTTAATTTTTTCAGCATGTACTTGCAGTATCGCCTCTCTACCTTGCAAATCCGGCAATTCTACAGGTATTCTTCTATCAAAACGACCTGGACGCAGCAATGCTTTATCCAATGTTTCAGGGCGATTAGTTGCTGCCAATATAACGACCCCTTTTGTCGCATCAAAACCGTCCATTTCAGTCAAAAGCTGATTGAGTGTTTGTTCTCGTTCATCATTGCCTGCCATACCATTGCCATCACGTTTTTTCCCAATGGTATCAATTTCATCAATAAAAACAATACAAGGGGCTTTTTCATTTGCTTGTTTGAACAAATCACGCACTTTTGCAGCCCCCATACCAACAAACATTTCCACAAATTCAGAACCAGATATAGAGAAAAACGGTACATCTGCTTCCCCTGCCACTGCTTGTGCCAACAATGTTTTTCCCGTTCCCGGAGGGCCAACCAACAAAGCACCTTTTGGCATTTTTGCCCCTACATTGGTATACTTTTCTGGATTGTGTAAAAAATCTACAATTTCCAACAATGCCTCTTTTGCCTCGTCTTGTCCTGCCACATCTTGAAATGTTTTTCCCGTTTGTGCCTTTACATAAATTTTTGCACTGGATTTGCCAAATGCCATCGCATTGCCGCCCAAACCACTTTTTTTCATCATACGTCCAAACACAAAACGCCAGAACAAAAAGAATAACAAAAACATTACCAATGTACTTACCCATGGAGAAACCTCTTTGGGGGCAATAGCAGAAAAATTTGCCCCTGCTTCATACAGTCTGTTTACCAGCATATCATCTTTCATACGAACTGTTGTATATAACATTGGTTCATCATGTTGTTTTACAGAAGTTTCTGTATTGACGGTATCTGTATGTTCTGCTTTCAAAGAATAATAAATCACATCTGTATTGACTTCCACTTGGTCAATGTTTTTGGCTTCCAATTCGTCTAAAAAAATGTTGTAGCCAACTTGTTCTACCTGACTGCCTGATAACAACGGCAACAACAACCAGTTGATGCCAAACATAATCAACAAGGCAATCAACCAATAATAAATTAAAGGCTTTCGCTGATTTTCCATAAAATTTTCCCTTCCCTTTACCATTTTTTACAATTATATTTTTCATATATGTATAGATACTGTCTATATGCCAGACAGTATATCATTCGTGTCATAGTTTTTCGTGAACAAAATGTAAACAATTCATGAACTTTCCTTTTTTTGTATATCTGCACCCAATGCACACAATTTCTCGGCAATATGATAATATCCTCTTTCGATATGATAAATATCGCTGATTTCTGTTTCTCCTTTTGCTGCCAATGCAGACAATATCAACGCTGCCCCTGCCCGCAAATCAGTTGCTTTTACTTTTGTACCTGTCAATTCGTCAACACCTTCAATCACTGCTGAACGACTGTCAATTTTGATGTCTGCTCCCATTCTTTGCAATTCTGCTGTATGCAAAAAGCGATTTTCAAATACCGTTTCTGTAATCACGCTAGTACCTTTTGCCACTGCTGCCAAACTCATAAACACCGCCTGCATATCTGTTGGAAATCCGGGAAATGGCATTGTTTTTAGCTGTATCGGCTTTAATTTCCCTTTGCGGTAAACATGCAATCCTTTTTCTGTCATTTCTGTTTTGACATTACTTTCTGTCAATTTTGCAATCACAGGTTTCAAATGTTCCTCCTGTATATTTTGCAACACAATATCTCCACCAGTAATGGCTGCTGCCACCATAAATGTACCTGCTTCTATACGGTCTGGTATCACTTTATGTGCGGTACCATGCAGTTGTTTAACACCTTTTATCACAATGGTATCTGTGCCATATCCTTGTATATCTGCCCCCATTTCCACCAAAAATTCTGCCAAATCGCAAATTTCCGGTTCTGCCGCTGCATTTTCAATCACTGTTGTTCCTTTTGTCAATACTGCTGCCATCATGATATTTTCCGTTGCACCTACACTTGGAAAATCCAAATAAACATTTTTTCCTTTTAATCCATTTTTTGTGCCTAATTCCACATATCCATGCTCCATTTTATGCCATGCCCCCAACAATGCAAAACCTTTCAAATGCAAATCCACAGGACGGCTACCAATTTGACAGCCGCCCGGCAAAGAAATACAAGCCTTTTGGCACCTTGCTAGCAAAGGGCCTGCCACCAAAAAAGAGGCTCTCATTTTGCCTGCTGTTTCATACGGTACAGTTTGTGTTTTCAATTTTTTTATTTGTATTTGTATGGTTTCTTTTTGTCTATCAAATTGTATATTTGCTCCCAACTCTGTCAAAAGTACAATCATATCTTCTACATCAGACAATGGTGGAACATTTTGTATTTCACAAATATCATCTGTCAAAATACATGCCGCCAATATGGGTAACACTGCATTTTTCGCACCACTGATTTTTACTGTACCACAAAGTTTTTCTGTAGGTTTTATGATAAATTTTTGCATGGCATCTCCCTCTTTTTCTTCTAAAAATTTTGTAAAAATAGTATGCCCCACATTACAAAAATACAGTCATATCAAAATAAAAGAATATTTACGATATATTGTCATATTTTTTTGAAAAAATCCACTTTTATAGCAAAATAACACTTTACATCTATACGGTTTCAGCGTATAATAAACAATATATTTTGCAGATGTAGTTCATTGGTAGAATGAAAGCTTCCCAAGCTTTAGAGGCGGGTTCGATTCCCGTCATCTGCTTTTTCAGACAATATATTTTTTGATATTATCTTACAACAGAAAAAATAAGGAGAGATACTATGCGACAAATTATCGGGTTTCACAATCCTGATGAAAGTTATGGTTATTTGAGCAACTGGTATTTATCAGAATTTAACATAAAAAACATCACATTTTGTTCTATGGAGCAATATATGATGTATCAAAAAGCGATGTTGTTTCAAGATATTATCACAGCAGAACAAATTTTACAAACCAGTAACCAAGGACATATCAAAATGTTGGGACGTTCCGTAAAAAATTATAATGACATCATATGGAATGGTATGCGTCAACTCATTGTATATGAAGGACTTTTGGCAAAATTTCAACAAAATGAGGATTTACATCAAAAACTATTGCATACAAATGATGCAATACTTGCAGAATGTGCTGTACAAGACCGTATTTGGGGCATTGGATTATCTATGACAGATGAAAATCGTTTTAATATATCAAAATGGCGTGGACAAAATTTATTGGGATTTGCTTTAATGCAAGTTAGAAATTCTTTATAACCAAAAGGAGAAGTCTAAAAGACTTCTCCTTTATTATTTTTTAAAATAAAAATCAAATAAAAA
>CAJMNV010000033.1 GCA_905214825.1 uncultured bacterium
CCTTACTAAACACTGCCTCTACTGCATTGCATATTTTCTAATTTTTTATCAATCTCATGCAAATGAAATTACAACGCACTTCTTGCATTCCTTTCTACTTCTTTATATTTCTTCAAATTTGTTTGCATCTGTTGAAACAAGCTTTCCAAGGGTATTTTTTGGTCTTCTGGCAAATCTTCTATTACTTCCCGAAATGTTGCATCTTCTTTTCCAAAAGTTTGTAATACTTTTTCTCTTTTTTTATCCAAACCTTTTAATTTCAACAACAATACTTGTTCTTCTTTCATACAATCTTCCACAGATACCACATTATTTTTCAATGTTGCCTCATATTTTCTTTGTTCCACATCTGTAACTTCCAGCAAACAATGATTGGTTTCTTGTAATATGGTCATCAATTCTTCCACAAAAGTTCAATCCTCCCTTGGGTCAATACAATATTCTTCTTGCCACTTCATCTAATGCCAATGAATATGTTCCATTCTCTACTTGTAATTTCAGTTCTTCCAAGTCTTTTGTTGACTTTGGTTGATAAACTTCTTTTTTCAATTTTGCTGCCAATTCTTTAACAAATTGATTTTCACTCATTGTGTTTTCTTGATGTATTAAAATTTCATCAAAATTTTTTGCATTTTTTGTTTGATTGATTTCTGGGCTATTTTCTATATTTGTTGTTCTTTGTTGTACATTATAAAGCAATGATTGCATATTTGGGAAAATTTTCATGAACTTTCCTCCTCTCTCATGCTCAAGAAACACATTCTATATATATATCGTCATATTTTAGCCAAATCATAACATGAAAACAAAAATTTCATGATTAAAAATTTAATTATTTTTCTCATAATTGTAATCAGCAAAATTTTATATTAAATATCCATATTTTGCATTTTTTGCATCTCCCAATAAACGTCCTTCAAATAATGTCACCACACGTTTTTTCATCAAATTGACAAGTTGTTTATCGTGTGTTGCCATAATCACTGTAACACCTCTTCGATTGATTTCATTTAACAAACCAATCATATCCCAAGCTGTATCTGGATCTAATCCAGCAGTTGGTTCATCTGCAATCAACAGACTTGGGTTATTGACAATCGCCCTTGCCAATGCAATTCTGGAACTTTCTCCACCTGAAAGCACGGATGCTTTCAACGCCGCCTTATTTCTCATACCTACAATCCCCAATGCTGCATGAATCGCCTGTTCCCGATATGCTTTTGGTTGTCCCGTTGCCAAAAGTGCCAACTCAATATTCTCTGCAACACTTTTGTCATGTGACAACAGTGGTCTTTCTTTTACAATACCAATTTTTCTTCTAAAAAATGGTATTTGCTTTTGTGGCATATTGGTAATATCTTCTGATGCAATCAAAATTTTTCCCATTGTCGGCTCTAATTCTTTTGTCAATAATTGTAACATTGTACTTTTTCCAGAGCCGGTTTGTCCAACCAAAAACACGAATTCGCCTGCGTTGACCTTCAATGTCACATTGTCCAATCCTTTGACACCATTTTCATAAACTTTGCTAACCTGTTCTAATGTGATGGAAAACATAACTTTCTCCTATTCTGTTTTTTCTTATTATCCCCATCAAAATACAAAACAAAATGACCATTTTGCAAATGGCCATTTCGTTTTTTCTATACACATCAAAAACGCATTTCATTCATTTATTTTTGTTGTGCATAATATGAATGCTCTCCTGCAACTCTCATATTCATGCGATGGTCAATTTCTCTTGCCCTTTGCAATATATTTTGGCTGCGTTCTTTTAGTTCACAAATACGTTTGATTTCTTTATCATCATCGGTATATAATCTACATTCGATTGCTGTTTGATGTACTTGTGGCAAACCACAAATCCTATATGCAATGTCTTCATTCATGACAGAAATTTCGTCCATTTCCTGCCCACGCATTTGTATCAGCATATCTGCACTTTCTCTGTCATTACGCTTCCATGCATCATCTAAATCTTGTGTCAAACGCAGTACCTCTGCAAGCCTTGTATATCTTTTTTGCATTTGCAATATAATCATTTCCAACTGATTTTCAGACTGCATATTTGCACCTCAATTATAAATCATTTCCTACTTTTTTCCGTTGATTTGCTTGTAACTTATCCGCCTCTTTGAATGAATCACGCAATTCCACAATCATTGGTTTGATATCTTCAATGATTTCTTTTTTTCTACCAGCACGCAGTCTACTCAATTCATACAAAAAATAATCATACATACGATACAAATCTTGACTGATGGGATATTTTCTGTCCAAAACCGCAGATAAATATTTAATGATTTTCTCCACACGATCCACCGCATCTTCAAATGCCTCGTAATTGTTTTTGTCCAATTCATATCCTGCAATCATCAATCGCTTAATACATTCATCATAAAGCAATATCAGCATTTCGCTATTTGTCATTGTAGAAACGGATTGTTGTTTATACTGCTGATATCCTCTGTTTTTCATAAAATATTACCAATCCTTTCCATTGCGTTGGTTTTATTGCCCCATAAATTGTTGTGCCATCCACATACTTTGGCTGTTCATCTGAGAAATAAACATTTCCATAGATGTAAACTGTCTGTAATAACGTTCTGTTTCCGCTTTCATTTTTCTTTCCAATTCTTTTACAGTTTTGTCAATTTTGTTGACTTGATTTTGCAATTCATTTTTCATGATAGATGCAGAACTTTCGGTTGCTCCTGCTTTTTCCACGAAAACACCTTTTTTCGCCCCTGATGTTTTTGCATACATGTCAAATGTGTTCTTCATTTGTGTCATGATACCACCCTCTGTCATTTTGGGTTTTCCGTTTGCATCAAACACTTGATTGCCTTTGTCATCATATACATATGTTTTTTGTGCTGTAAACAATTCTTTTACTTTTTCGTTGTTTTCTTCCAATGCAGATTTGAATTTTTGTTCATCAAATGAAATTTTACCATGGTCTTCATAATTGGAAGAAATGGTAATACCCATATCTGACAATTCTTTCATTTTTTCAGCACTGCCAGAGAATATAAAACGAATACTGTTTGTGAAAGAACGCAGTTCATTGCTGTTAAACAGTGTACCTTTTTTTGCTTTTTCTTCCCAAGCTTTGATTTGGTCTTCTGTCATTTCTTTTCTTTGTTCATCTGTCAAAGGTTTGTAATCTCTTTCTCGTTTTTCACCAACTTTATCATTGGAGAATTTGATAATTTCATTAAATGCTTCAATCATTTCTTTCATTGCTTTTGTTACTTTTTCGGAGTCTACTTTTGCAGTAAAAGAAACGCTTGCATCAGGGTCAAGTTCATTTGCTTGTATCCCATCTGTAGTATTTGCATCTTTTTTGACACCAAATGTATTTTTAACTGTCACATTCAGACCATCTAAATTAAAGCTGTTGCTAGAGCCTTTGATTTGTATTGGGTCTGCACCGCCCTTGCCGTCATAATCCACCCAAATGATAGCATCTTGCCCTTGTGAGATGTTATACTTGTTATTTCCAGCAACACCTGTATTATTAGAATCAATTTCACCAAAAATCTTTGTACCAATATTTTCTTCTTTGCCGCCTGTTTTTCCAATAGAAATCGTACCTGTTTCCCCAGGGTCTTTTGATGTAATGGTAAATTTGTCTGCTGTTTCGTTATAGCTGATTGTCATTTTTGCTTCACTGTTTTCATTGACTGCATTGATAATTTCTGCCAATGTTGTGTTTTCATCAAACGCTTTGCCAGATGTTGTTTTATTGATAACAATTTCTCTGTCACCTCTTTTGATGACAATCCCCTCTTGCATGAGTTTTTTCAATTCCTCATCACTCATATCTTTATCAAAGCCTTTCAGACCAGCATCTTTCAAAGATGAACTCAAATTCAAACGGTTTGATTCACCAGATTTTAAGCCCAAACCTTGCAATACATCACCATGTCCACCAGTCACTCTCAGTACATCAGTACCCTCTTTTGTTTTGAATGCCATTTTGCTTGTTTTTTCATCAAAATTTACCGTTACTCTTCCTGTACCAAAAGCATCGTCCATTTTATTTTGAAGATATTGTGTCATGGCTTCTTTGTTTACTTTATACTTTCCTTCTCCGCCTTCAAAAATCTTAACTTTTTCTGTTTTTCCATCTTTTGTTTTTATGGTTACTTGGGTATCTTTATCAGGCATTTTGATTTGCACAGAATTACCATTGTAGCTGAATGTAATGCTTTTGCCAGCCCCCATCAATGCATCTGCCAATGATTTTTCTTTTGTCATACTTTCAATTGCACTTGCTGTAACCTCTTTACTGCCTGTTAATGGACTTCCAGCCTCTATCATTGTACCTGCGTTCATACCCATAACACCCAACAAATCGGTAGTACCAGCCGAAAGAATTAAGGTGTTTCCGGTACTATCTTTATCATTATATTTTAATGTCAGTTTATTACCATCTAAACCAAATTCAACCACATCGCTGAGTTTTTTATCTTTGCCAACTGCTATCTCTTTCATTGCATCATTTAATGCATCTTTCAAACTAGATGCATTGGTGATATTTTTGTGTGCATCTTCCGGCAATTTGATTGTATAATCTTGGCTGCCGTATTTGATTGTCAAAGATGCACCATTGAGCGTGCTATTTACAACACTATCTTTGATTGCATCTGATGACATAGTTTGGTCAGAAACACTATCTTTTGAAACCACAGTTTCATTTTTTGCCATTTGTTGTACAGCAGAAATAATCAAATTTTCGATATTTGGTGATGTACCAGAAATATCTAAATATTTGCTGTTGTCACCTATTGTAGTTATCAAAGATTTGTCATAAAAAGATGGACTCAACAAATTGCTGTCTTTGTTTACATAAGATGTAAATTTGTCTTGGAAGCCAAGCATTTTAGATGTCAATGTTCTATAATCGTCCATCATCCATTGCAACCATTGTTTATCTTGTTTTTGTTTTGCAATTTTTGTTTTTGTTGCAAGTGTCATGCCCTCGATCATAGATTCTGTATCTAAACCACTGGCAAGACCTGTAATTCTTTTATTACTTCCATAAACAGCACTACTTGTGCTTCCACTTAAGCTTCCGATTGATGCCATATCGATCTCTCCTTTGTATTTTATATATTTTCACAAAAATGTTCGTTTTTCTCTATACTTATCTATCGACATATAGTATACTTTTATTAAGGCAAATTTCAAAATTTAATAAAAAACTCTGTTGTTTTATGTTAGGAGGAATTTTTTTGTCATATATTATCACATTAACCAATCAAAAAGGTGGTGTTGGTAAAACAACAACATCTACTGCACTGATTAGTGGACTTACTGCACAAAATAAAAAGGTTTTGGGCGTAGACTTAGACCCACAAGGCAATCTTGGTTTCAGTTTGGGCATTGAAATTGAAGATTGTGCCACATTGTATGATGCATTCAAATACCAAACCCCTTTGCAAGAAATCATACAACATACACCTTATGGTGATATACTACCTTCCAATATATTACTAAGCAGTGCGGAATTAGAATTCAATCGTCCGGGGCGTGAATTTTTATTAAAAAAAATGTTGGATACGGTTTCTGATGTTTATGATTACATCATCATAGACACACCACCTGCCCTCAATATACTCACAGTCAATGCCTATGTTGCATCACAAGGTTTAATCATTCCTATGATACCCGACATCTTGAGTCTTTTGGGTGTCAGCCAATTAAAAGAAACCATAGACTCTGTGAAAAACTTCTATAACCCCAATTTAAATGTTATGGGCATTATATTAACAAAATACAACGCTCGTTTGAATTTGGCAAAAGAAGTGTTTGAAATGGCAGAAACTATGGCAGATTTATTAAATACAAAAGTATTTGAAAGCAGAATTCGAAATGGGGTTGCCATTGCCGAAGCCCCTGCACATGGTGAAAGCATATTTGATTATGCACCAAAATCAAATCCTGCATTGGATTATGCTGATTTTGTACAAGAAGTTATGCGTGTAAAACCATAAGAAAGGAGGTCATCTCTTATGGCAAAAAAGAGTACAAAAACTGCTCATGTTTTAAATTTAATTTCAAAACCTACAGAAACAAAAGACAACACAACACAAGAACCGCAACAGCAAGAAACTGTTACCGCCTCCCCACCAATTTCTTCTCCTTTGCTTTCCAGTCTGAAAGAAACTGCAAAAAATGCGGCACTTTCAGATAAAATCAAAGACAATTTGCTTGCGGAATTATTGGAAGAAGAAGCCTCTGTTTCTGAAAGCCAGCCAGAAAACAATATCACTGCCTCACCAGAGGCTATGACTTCACCAGAAAACATTACTTCTGAAACAATGACACCCGTGCCAGAACCAGAAGAACCAAAAACCGAAAATTCATATTCTACCATACAAACCATACCAGAAGTAAAAGAAGAAATAACACCAACACCTCCCATAGACACGGTTGTACAACCATCTGCCCCAACGCTTGATATTGATACACCAGATTGTACTGTGGAACAAGCAGAAGATATATTTTATTTTGTCAATGTTTGTGAAATGTTAATAAAAGAAAAAGCAGTAGAATACTTAAAAAAATTCGATGTGTGTACTTGCAGTCGTTGTGTTGCTGACACCATCGCACTGACATTGTCCAATCTGACACCAAAATATATTGTGACAGATGAACCAGATGTCATTCCTTTTTTGAGTTATTATGACAGCAAATTCAATAACACCATTATGACAGAATTAACAAAATCCTGTTTATTGGTAGATGCAAACCCTAGGCATAAACCAAAAACGGATTAAACAAAAATCAGCATATATTTTTTCTTATCACAATATAACAAAACGTATACTTTAATTTTTCAAAGTATACGTTTTGTTCAAATTTTACATAGCTTATCCCAATGGATTTCTGATAATCCCCTTTTCCATTTTATCTGCATAGCCATTTAGCACGATATACACAATTGATTGCATATAATATAAAAATGACAATAACATATGGAAATAATTGAAAAAAATAATCCTTTTTGCTATAATTATGACACATTCAAGTACTTAATAATCATAGAAAGAATTGGTTATTTTGTCAGAACAATCAAAGTATTACTCCATCGGGAAAGTTTCTACTTTATGTAATGTTCCTGTAAAAACATTACGTTATTATGATCAAATAGGTTTATTGGTTCCGCAGTACCGCAAAGAAACAAGTCATTATCGCTATTATGAACATACGCAATTACTCACTTTGCACATCATTCGTAAATTGCGTTTTCTTGGTGTCTCTCTCAAAGATATCCAACAAATCATCTGAAATTGTGACAATGCCGCTATGGAACGATGTGTTATCTCTAGAATGGATGAAATATCTAAAAATATCCAAGAATTGCAAGAACAATTTGTCATTGGTGAAAGCTTATTGCAACGATTAGAAGTAGGAAATGTATTTTTACAGATAAAAGAAAAACAAAATCAAGATACGCATGCGATACAAATCGAACAAATTCCAACTTGTAATGTTATTTTCACACGAAGAGTAAAATCAAATTATCAAAACTCTGATGTTTCTATTGATGTCTGTGCTGTAGAAAATCATATAACCAAAATTATCATTCCCGTAAAAAAAACATAATTTTTATTTTAAAAATATCCTTCTTTCAAAATTTATATCATATATCATGAAGATATACAAATATCCCACTTTGCACAACTTATCTTAAAAAGTGGGATATTTTTTCAATTTATTGATATTATCATTCATTTACACAACTGGATATTTCTGCTTCTACCTTTTTATTTTTTGAAAAAAGATATACACACACCATCACAATGGCACAAACTGGTACCCATGTCAATTTCCATTGTGCAAATGGCAATTTCAAGTAAATATTCAAAAACCAATCAAATTTTAAATTCAGCAAATTATTATAAGTATACATACCATCTAATATGCCGAAAAAGACACTCACAATAATCCCCCACTTACACACTGCCAAATGTCTTGGATTTCGACAATCCGACATAAACACATAGTACAATACCAAAATGATGCACCAGGATAAATTGCATCTTGAATAGGTGCTACATATGTCAGAATATTTGTCAATCCAATCGCTCCAATAATCGCACTAAAAATACACACAATCGCAATAGACTTCTTATAACCCAATTTCTTATTGGAAACATCTTCGCAATATTCCGCTGTTGTCGCACTAATGCCGATTGCTGTTGTCAAAGACGCAAACACAAGACCAATAGAGAAAATTGTTCCGCCGATTGTTCCCAATAATTCAAATGCAACCTGTGTATATAATGTAACATACTGTAATACAATGGTTCCACCTGTATTTGCCCCTACAATCATATGCCCTAAATGTGTCAGAGACAACAAGCCACCATAAATAATATCGTTATCTTCTCCAAGCAGCGGAGCCCCTTTTTGTACACAATCTTGTTCTCCATGAATGGGTGTACTTGGGATACGAATTTCTGCCTCCATTCCCTTCTGATAAACATGCCACAACATATTGCGAGATTGTAATTGCGGATGTTCAGCAGCTTCTGGAATTGTCAAACTCACACCAAAAGGAATGCCAAGTTTTGTAATACTTTCTTCTAATTCAGCAATGGTTTTTGTCTGTGTCCATCTTTCTATCATTGGCTTCAAAGATGTCAGATAATTTTCACATCTTGCAAGGTTTGTTTTATACAGAGGATTTTCAATCAAATCCGTTCTCCCCATTGCACCACAAAGACCTGCAAACATTTTATCTGTACCGCAGCCCATAACAAATGCACCATCTTTTGCTTGAAAGGAATCAAACGGTGCAATACTTGGACCTTGATTGCCTGCACGATAAGGCGTTTTGGCATCAATGGTATATTCCACTACAAAATTTTTCATTACAGAAAAAAGGGTATCCACCATTGCTACATCCAAACGTCTGCCAACGCCTGTTTTTTCTCTTTCATACAATGCCATCAAAATCCCCATACAAAGATATGCCCCAGAGTAGTTATCTCCAACAGAAGGGCCAATTTTACATGGTTACATGGTGGGCCATCTGCAAAACCAGTTACGCTCATCATACCACTCATCGCCTGTGCAACAATATCATAGCAAGGACGAAAAGCCAAAGGGCCTTCTAAACCAAATCCACTGATAGAACCATAAATAATACAAGGATTGATTTCTTTCAGCACATCATAGGAAAACCCCAATTTATCCAAAACACCAACTTTATAGTTTTCACAGACAACATCCACTGTTTTTACCAATTCACGAAAAATCTGTTTTCCTTTTTCTGATGCAAGATTTCGTGTAATGCCTTTTTTATTTTGATTGATATATGCATAATACCCACTATAATCATTTTTCATAGGCCCCCAGCCTCTTGTTTGGTCACCGCTGCCAGGGCGTTCAATTTTAATAACTTCTGCACCATGGTCAGCCAAGTTCATCGTACAAAACAGACCGCTATAAGCTTGTGTCAAATCCAAAACACGAATTCCTTCCAATGGTCTATTCATAATCCCACCTCTTTTTCTTTTTTTAACAATCTCATAAATTGATATGTATTTGATACTGGATATACAAAAAGCCCAAAACGAATTTCCGTTATGGGATTTTTGCAGCAAACATATGTTTATTCTAAAACACGATAGAGAGCGTAATAGAATAAGTTGTTTAAATACAAAACAACAATGATTCAGGATGTTTTACATCTTTAAAAGAAGATTCCTGAGGACCCCTCTGAGCTTTCTTCGCAATATACAAACTACCAATCGCTCTACCACACAGTACAGGAGGTTCACATGCGGTTGCTGCTGTATGTGCAATACCTGTCATATCTGCCTCTGTTTGGTTGAGCATCATTGCAACTTTCCATGCTTCAAATTTGCATGTATAGGACTGCTTACCAACTTTTTCAATCCAACCATGGTATTCCATAAAGTCACCTACATATACAGGTGCTGTAAATTCGATGTCTTTGTAACCCAAGAATAAACTGATGTCACCATCTACATAAACCATCAGTTCTGTACCTACATCACCCCACTGATTTACAATTCTTGCACCATTTACCAAATCCCCTACATAATGACCATCTTTTGCACGCATCATCAAATGATGTACTACTTTTTTACCTACCATAATGTTTACCTCCTTTTTTCCTTTTGATATGTAATGTATTTTTTTACACTTTCACTTTAATGGATACATTTACAGGAGTGTCAATACACAAAATAAAGTTTTTATCATTATTTTGAATATTTTTTTTAGAAGTTTCCACTTAGAAGATAGTTATGACAAATTATAAAATTTCGTACAATATAGAAAAAGTCTACCGTAAATTTTATCATGTAGCGACTTGAAAAACCGTCACATAACAAATATCACTGTCTATGTTATATATCACCAGTTGTTTCTTCTTTCTTGTTCAGTGGAGAGTTTTTATAGATATTTTTCCGTAAAAAAAGCAGTGAGATTTTTTATTCTCACTGCCTCAAATTTATTTTTTTCGTATAAAAATTGGTATGCCATTTGTCAAAATCGGCGTTTTTTTCTAGCAAAAACAGCTTATTTTTGCCTTGTAATCATCATTTATTCTTCATCCAGTTTCAATACACTCATAAATGCCTGTTGTGGCACTTCTACGCTGCCAATTTGACGCATACGTTTTTTCCCTTCTTTTTGTTTTTCCAACAATTTTTTCTTACGGGAAATATCTCCACCATAACATTTTGCCAATACGTCTTTTCGCATTGCACTGATGGTTTCTCTTGCAATAATTTTACTGCCAATCGCTGCTTGAATGGGAATTTCAAACAAATGTCTCGGGATTTCTTTTTTCAGTTTTTCACACATTTTTCTACCACGTTCTACCGCAGACAATTTATGCACAATAAATGACAAAGCATCCACAGGCTCTCTGTTTACCAATATATCCAATTTTACCAATTCACTTTCTTTATACCCAATCAATGTATAATCAAAAGAAGCATATCCACGACTTCTGGATTTCAGCACATCAAAGAAATCATAAATAATTTCATTCAACGGCATTTCATACACCAGCATCACACGGGTATCATCTAAATATTCCATGCTAATATAATCCCCACGTCTTTGCTGACATAATTCCATAATCGGGCCAACATAATCTTTGGGCAACATAATTTCCGCTTTGACAATGGGTTCTTCCATTTTTGCAATTCTTGCAGGGTCAGGCATATTGCTTGGGTTAGACAAATCAAAACTTGTACCATCTGTCAAATACACTTTATAAATAACACTTGGTGCAGTTGTCACCAAATCCAAGTTATACTCTCTTTCCAAACGTTCTTGCACAATTTCCAGATGCAAAAGCCCCAAGAAACCACAACGAAACCCAAATCCCAATGCCACAGAAGTTTCTGGCTCAAAGAACAAAGAGGCATCATTGAGCTGTAATTTTTCCAAAGCATCTCTCAAATCCGGATATTTTGCCCCGTCCACAGGGAACACACCACAATACACCATCGGATTTACTTTTTTATACCCAGGCAATGCCTCTGTTGTAGGTCTTGCAAACTCCGTAACCGTATCGCCTACACGTGTATCAGATACATTTTTGATACTTGCTGTAAAATATCCAACCATACCTGCACGCAATTCTTCCACAGGCAAAAATCTACCAGGGCCAAAAATTCCCACTTCTACAACATCAAATTCTTTTCCGGTTGCCATCATTTTTACTTTGGAACCTTTTTTAATTACACCATCAAACACACGCATCAAAACAATCACGCCACGATACTGGTCATACACACTGTCAAATATCAATGCTTTCAGTGGTGCATCTGGGTCACCGCTTGGTGCAGGAATGTCAGTAATAACTCTTTCCAACACATCTTCAATATTGATACCATTTTTTGCGGAAATTTCTGGTGCATCTTCCGCAGGAATACCAATAATGTCTTCAATTTCTTGTTTTGCCCATGCAGGGTTTGCACTTGGCAAATCAATTTTATTGATAACCGGCAATATCTCCAAATTGTTATCCAATGCCAAATATACATTTGCCAAAGTTTGTGCTTCAATCCCTTGTGCAGCGTCCACAATCAATATTGCTCCTTCACACGCTGCCAAAGAACGGGAAACTTCATAATTGAAATCGACATGCCCCGGTGTATCAATCAAATTAAATTCATATTCTTCCCCATCTTTTGCTTTATAAATCAAACGCACTGCCTGTGATTTGATTGTAATGCCTCTTTCTCTTTCCAAATCCATATTATCCAGCACTTGCTCTTGCATTTCTCTGTCTGTCAGCAATCCTGTTTTTTGTATCAATCTATCTGCAAGTGTCGATTTTCCATGGTCAATATGTGCCACAATACAGAAATTTCTGATATGGCTTTGTCTGTCTTTGTTGGACATTTTGTCCCCTCCTGTATATCATATATTTATCCATTGATTACAAATCCGTACACAACAAAAAACAGAGTCAAATTGACATCTGTTTTTGCCATTATTTTCGCTATTATACCATACAAAAAGCCATCAAGTCAAACGTCTGCTTTTGTTCTTTCACAAAAACGTTTTTGGCAAAAAATGCTTGTAACCATATAGAAAAAAGCGTATCATACAAAGGTATCATACAAAGAGTATATTTCGGAGGTGTTTTGACGTTGAAAGCAGAAATTATTGCAGTTGGTACAGAAATATTACTAGGAGATATTCTGAATACAAATGCACAATATCTATCAAAAGAATTGGCACAATTAGGTATAGAAGTTTACTTTCAAACCGTTGTCGGCGATAATCCACAACGATTAAAAGATAGTATTTTTCATGCATTTTCCAGAGCAGATATCATCATCACCACAGGCGGTTTGGGACCAACAGAAGATGACTTAACAAAAGAAACTGCCGCAGCATATTTTGAAGAAGAATTGGTATTAGATGAAAAAGCATTTGCACAAATAAAAGCATTTTTTGACCGCATTGGCAGAACCATGACAGAAAATAATAAAAAACAAGCTATGGTACCAAAATCCCACAGCACAGTATTGTATAATGAAAACGGTACCGCTCCTGGTATCATCATAGAAAAAAACGGAAAAATGATTGTCATGTTGCCCGGGCCTCCAAAAGAAACCGTACCCATGTTTGAAAATCAAGTAAAACCCTATCTGTTGCAAAAACAAGAATACACATTTGTATCAGAAATATTACGTGTGGCAAGTATTGGAGAAAGTGCCATGGAAACCATGGTAAAAGATTTGATAGACAAACAAACAAACCCCACAATCGCCCCTTATGCCAAAGATGGAGAATCTATATTGCGTATCACCGCAAAAGCAAAATCAGAAAAAGAAGCAAAAGCATTGATTGCACCTGTCAAAGCTGCATTGCGGGAACGTTTGGGAAATGCCGTTTATGCCGAAGGAGAAACCGATTTGCAAAACGTTGTTGCACAATTATTATTACAACAACACAAAACCATTGCCATTGCAGAATCTTGCACAGGTGGTTTGATTACATCAAATCTGGTAGAATGTGCAGGCATTTCTGATGTATTGTTGGAAGGCTGTGTGACATACACAAACAATGCAAAAATCCATCGTTTGGGTGTAAAAACAGAAACATTAGACACTTACACTGCTGTGAGTGAGCAAGTGGCAGCAGAAATGGCAGAAGGCGTTGCAAAAACAAGCGGTGCAGACATTGGACTTGCAACCACTGGTATTGCAGGACCAGACGGTGGTACAGAAGAAAAACCTGTTGGTTTGGTTTATATCGGTTTGCATATCCATGGCAAAACCACTGTCAAATCCTATCGTTACACAGGGCAAAGAAATAAAATCAGACAACGTGCCGCATATCAAGCTTTGGATATACTGCGAAAAAAATTACAACAAAATCCATAAAAATTTTGATAATGAGAAATGCCAGTTGACAGAAAAATAAAAATCAGTTAAAATAAGAACATAAGTTCGACACATCACAAAAAGAAAGGTGGTTGCACAATGGCAGCAAAAACAGCAAAAGAAGAAATCAAATTTGAAGATAGACAAAAAGCATTAGATGCCGCATTGAGCCAAATTGAAAAACAATTCGGCAAAGGTGCTGTAATGAAATTAGGAGACGAATCCGCAAAAATGAATGTGGGTGTTGTACCTTCTGGTTCTTTGAGCTTAGATATTGCATTGGGTGTTGGTGGTGTGCCAAAAGGCAGAATTATCGAAATATACGGTCCAGAATCCTCTGGTAAAACAACTGTTGCTTTGCATGTTGTCGCAGAAGTGCAAAAAAGTGGTGGCATTGCTGGTTATATCGACGCAGAACACGCAATGGACCCTGCTTATGCAAAAGCCGTTGGCGTAGACATTGACAATCTGTATATTTCACAGCCAGACGATGGAGAACAAGCATTAGAAATTGCAGAAACAATGGTCAGAAGTGGTGCGATTGACATTGTCATCGTAGACTCTGTTGCAGCTTTGGTTCCTCGTGCAGAAATCGAAGGAGAAATGGGTGACTCTCACATGGGTTTACAAGCTCGATTGATGAGCCAAGCATTGCGAAAATTAACTGGTATCACCAATAAATCAAACTGTACTGTTATTTTTATCAACCAGCTGCGTGAAAAAATTGGTGTCACATTCGGTAACCCTGAAACAACAACTGGTGGTCGTGCATTGAAATTCTATTCTTCTGTACGTATTGACATCAGAAAATCCGATGTATTGAAACAAGGTACCGAATTGGTTGGTAACCGTGTCAAAGTAAAAATTGCCAAAAACAAAGTCGCACCACCTTTCAAAACAGCGGAATTTGACATTGTATATGGACAAGGTATTTCCAAAGAAGGCGATATTCTGGATTTGGCAGCAGATGTAGATATTGTAAACAAAAGCGGGGCATGGTATGCCTATGAAGAAACACGCATTGGACAAGGTAGAGAAAATGCAAAAATATTCTTAAAAGAACACCCAGAAATGTGTAAAGAAATCGAAAACAAAGTGCGTGCCCATTATAATTTACCCACATTAGACCCTATAGATGTACCAACGCCAGCACAAACCGAAACAATCACAGAAGTATCCGAAGATTTGGAAACCAAATAAAAAAATTCTTTTCTAAATACTCCAATAAAAAACCACCTATCTGATTTAGATAGGTGGTTTTTATTTTATTGTTTTTCAAAAAAATCTTTCATTTTTTCACCGAATGATTTTTTTTCTGTACCCGCTGATTTCTCAGCGTGTGCCGCCCCCTGCGGTGCATCACTGTAAAATTCCCGCAACAATTCTTTTTGTCTTTCTGTCAATTCTGTTGGTATTTGCACTTTCAATGTAACAATCTGATTGCCTCTATTTTTTGGATTTCTCAAATTTGGTACACCCACACCACGCAATGTAACAACAGTATTGGGTTGTGTACCTGGTTTGATGGTATATTTTTGTTCTCCATCAATGGTTTTGATTGTAATTTCGCCCCCCAACGCCGCCTGTACAAATGTAATTGGCACATCACAGTAAATGTCA
>CAJMNV010000034.1 GCA_905214825.1 uncultured bacterium
GATGACAACACAGCATGTGACAAACCACCAAATCATCTTGTTTTAATTGCATAATCTATGAATTGGTCCGCTTTTTGTATCAATTCTTTTTGCAACGCTTCCACATATTGTTCCCGTTTGTTCAACTGCCCTGCAAAAGATGGAAAATCACAATACAAACATTTTTGCACACAAAATGGAATATGCACATACAAACCTGTTTGTTTCATATCATTTGTTTCCTTTCTTTTTCTATTCATGTTCTTTTATATGCAAATTCCTGATACCCATCAACATTTTTTTCTTCCAAATACCAATATGCTTTGTTTGCCACAATATAAGAAGACAAAGGTTCTTGCAACAAATTTCTTGCAATTTCAGATTTTGGAGAAAATTCATCGCAATCTGCCCATACAATCAATGGTGTATCATCATCTGGCACCAAGTCTTGATGTATTTTCAAATAACAATCCAACATTACATTCATATAATATTCTTGAAAACCAGCAATACAACATTGTCGTACACCAACAAAACACATCACCAATGCTTTTTCTTGCCATTGGCTATGGAATATTACTTCTAAAACATAATTCTCTTCCAAGCCAAAACACATCGCATTTTCTTCATCTACAAAATTACCGCTTTTATATTTCGCAGAAAACAAACAACTATCATGAAATCCACAAAATATTTCCATCAAATCATCAATATCCTGTTGTGTCTTAATTTCTTTTTGATTTTCACGCAAATGTTTTCACTCCTTTTCCAATATTTTGTCATAAATTTCAAGCACTTCCACCATACCCACAACTTTTGCCCCCTCCTGCATGGGCATACATTGCCCCACAGACAAACAATGTGGATATGCTTCTGGCGAACAAAATGTAATATATCCCTTCGTACTTTCATTTGGATACAACCAATCTTTTCCCAAATACTGTTGTATTCCTGTTGTTAAATAATCTGGCTTTATCAAATGTGCAGGACGATACCCTGTATACACTTTTTTATGTGTATCATATAGTGTAATTTTTGCTTTGATATGCGGTTTCATTGCATCCCATCTATCCCCTTTATTTTTTATGGTATCATAAAACGCTTTTTTTCACAATCTTCGTTTTTCTGGCTTATCGTTGAAAAACCAATGTTTTCATGATACAATCAAAATTCGGGGAAAGTTTATTAGAAAAAGGTGATATATTATGAATTTTTGGACAAAGAGCAAATTACAAGCCAGATTGTTTTTCCAATCTGCAACATTGCCTAAATGGATTGCACGTATTGCTGCAATTTTATTTCCACTTTGGTTGGCTGTGGTGTGCAATTACATTTCTTTTGCCTCTTTGGCATCGCTCCAAACATTACTCACTACAAATATTGGTGCATTTTTGTTTGGTGTCATATTAGTCTATGTTATCTATGATTTATTATTATGTATCTTTCGTCGTTTTTGGGGCAGTGCCACCATCATAAGCTTTGTGTTGATATTATTATCTTTGATTGACTATTTTAAATTTTCGATTATCAAAGAACACTTTTATCCTTGGGACTTGCTTTTTGCCAAAAATGCAGGTAGTTTCACAGAATTTTTGGGTGGTATTATATTTCCTTGGCAGTATATTGTTTGTATTATATGTACCATATTATATATTTTGTTTTTATATTTTACAGGAATTTCCCTTTCTCGAGGCAAAACACGTTTCATCGACATACCTGTAATTTTCGTCATATTGGCATTGTTTGTCACAACACCAGCCATTCGCAACCACTATTACGCACTGTTTGGCATAGATTTACAAAAAACACCCGACCAAGGTACAATTTATCAAACATATGGCTTTTTGAGTGGTTTTGCATTAAATTTTGGTTCTGTGGATACATTGCGTCCAGATGATTACAACAAAAAAACCATAGAAACTATGTTTGCAGAATATATCCCTACAAATACCAATGTTCCAGAAGATTTCCAAAACCCAGACATCATTGTCATATTATCAGAAGCATTCTGGGACGTAACCAAATTAAAAGATGTATCATTTTCTTCTGACCCACTTACAAATTTTCGCCGCATTGCCGCAAAACACCCTAGTGGTGAAATGGTATCTCCCACATTTGGTGGTGGTACTGTCAGACCAGAATTTGAAATACTCACAGGCATGTCCACCAGTGCATTGCCAAAAGGCAACATGCCTTATCAACAATATCTCAAACAAAAAACATTTTCTTATCCACATCTGTTCAAAAGTTTGGGATATGATGCTTATGGTATCCACACATACCAAGAAACATTTTACGAACGTAACAAAGCATATCCTTTTATGGGGTTTGATGATTTTTATGGCGAAAATGAAATGCACACGGAATTGCATTGGAACAGCGGGCCGTATATCACAGACGAAACCATCGCTGATGAAATCATATACCAACTGGAACAACCCCATGAAACAGGCGTTTTTCTATCTGCCATCACCATGGAAAACCACAGCATGTATACCCATAAATATGATTCTGCCGAATGGAACATCACTGTCAGCGGGGACAACCTTTCTGAACAAGAAATCATATCATTGCAAAATTATTGCAAAGGTACTAGTGATGCAGATGCTGCTTTGGGCAAATTATATGATTATATCATGCAACGAGAAAAACCTACCATATTGTTATGGTATGGCGACCATTTGCCCACATTGGGAGATAACTTCACCCCCTATATCTCCACAGGCACAATCACAAAAGATGTTGCAGCACAATGGAGTGAAGAAGAAAAATATATGATGTTCTCCACACCTTATGTCATGTTTGCCAATTACGACACAGGCAAAGCATATCTTGCCGACGAAGAACAGATTTCGCCTTTCCTTTTGCCTGCATTGCTTTGTGATTATATACAAGCCCCAAAATGTTTGCAAACCAATTTCTTATTGGATATATATCAAAACTGCCCTGTCATGAGTCGTTATTACAATCTGTTCTCACCAGATTGTACAGAAGAAGAACGAGAACGCATATTAAAATTGCATCAATATTTGACTTATGATGAATTGATTGGTGACAAATATTTGGACGATATGCAAGGATTTGATTTTTAACAACAAAAGACATTTTCAAAGCAAAACCAGTCACAAAACAGAAATGGCAGACAAAGAACAAAAATTCTCTGTCTGCCATTTTATTAAAATATCACATACTTGACAAATCAAATTTTGGCAACTGCTTAGCTTAATGTATCATCAAAAGGAATAAGGTTATAATCATACAATGTTCTATAATCACAGCATATATCATCTTCTTCATCTGTAATACGAATCCAACAATTAATATAATCTGTTTCTCTCTCCAAATCTTTTGCAATAGAAACATTGTTGTCATAAAAATGATATGTAGACAACACAGTATCCAAATCGGCTCTCATACAATCCACAAAAGCCCCTGCATCATCTTCATACCAGTTTTTCAAATATTTGTGCATACACACTCTTGTTTTTTCAAATATCCCAGATTTATCAATAAATTGCTGAAACTGCTCAGGGTCTATTGGTACAGCGATTTTTTCTTGACATTCAGAAATGCTTTGTTTTGTTTTCATTTGCCACCCTTCTTTCCCATTTTGATTGTGCACTTGATTGCATGATTATAACATACCGCAATATAAAAATGCAATGACACGACTAGCGTATCATTGCGACTAGGGATATGAACAGCAGCACCCCAAATAGGATACTGTGGTTCACTGTTTTATGACTTCCATATCATAGGAATATCTTTTTTTATTCTGTTATATTTTCATTTTTGTGTTTGATGCTGCAAATACATTGTGTCATAGTACCCATTGGGCAATACACACACCAGGAACGTGGTTTAAACAAAGCCATTGTCACCAAGCCCAATACCGTAGATGTCAACATCACACTATAAAAACCATATGCAAACTGCACCATCCAAGATGCAATATTCGCCTGTGGATTTGCCCATTGCCAAGGCAATTTGAATGTCCACAACAATGTCACCACTTCTTTCAATGTGGTACCACCTGCAGCAACCTGCCAAGTCAAAAACAGCATATTGAAAAACATAAACATAAAGAACGCCAAAAATGCATATCGAAACCACTTTTTACGCAAAAAAGCCGGAATATCTTTTTTTCTTGACAAATGCAATTTATTGCCCAACAAATCAAATAACTGTCCTCTACCACAAAAACGATTGCAATACAATTTATCTCCACCAAATATTGCAATCAAAAGCGGTATGCAAAAACAAAGCAAACCAAGCCAAGCAAACAATATATTAAAAAATCCCAATATCAAATATATCGCTGACACTATCCATAAATAATCATACCATTTTTTCTTTTTCACGCCAAAACCTCCTCTATCGAAATCACAGATGCAGGACAAACTTTCGCACATTTACCACACCCCACACAGTTTTGTGCAACATCTGCAAACAACCCTTTTTTTATAGTAATTGCCCCCACAGGACAAACTTTTACACAAGTTCCGCAAGATACACATTCTGTTTTTTGTACTTTTGCTTTTCTTTTCGCCATATTGCTACCTCCTTTTTGTATTAGTATAAGGCAAATGTTTCTTTTATTCTGTGACTGCGTCACACAAAAAAGACGATTTCAAAAAATAATATTTGGAAAATAATCGCAGATACATTGCTTATCAAATTTTCTGTATATGTATGCAATCTATATAAAAAAATAGCAATCACAAAAGCAAATCTTTTGTAACTGCCATTTTCATATCTTTTTTATTCTTTTTCACTTTTTGGTAACATCACATACCAAACCGAGCCGGAAATACAAACAGAGGAATAAGCTCCTGCCAATATCCCAATCATCATTGGCAAAGCAAACTCTTTGATAGATGGTACACCCATCACATAAATAGCCCCCACTGTCAAAAATGTAGTCAATGATGTATTGATAGAACGTGCCAATGTTTGGCTAATGCTTTTATTGATTTTTTCTGTTGTTTCTTTGACAGAAAAACATTCTTTGTTTTCTCGGATACGGTCAAAAATCACAATCGTTGCATTGATGGAATATCCCAATATCGTCAATAACACCACAATGAATGTATTATTTACAGGAATACGAAATATTGCATACGCCGCCAAAACAATCAACACATCATGAAACAACGCAACAATAGCACTTACACCTGCACGAAAATCGTGAAACCGCAAAGAAATATACAACAACATTGCCACAACTGCAATCAATGTTGCTTTAATCGCTGCCATCTGCATTTCATTGCTGACTGTTTTACTCACATCAGACACTTCACCCATCACAGCATTTGGATATTGTTGTGTAATAGCTGATGTCAACTTTTGTCTTGTATCGCTATCTATGGATTGCATTTTCACAGTCACTTCATTTGTACCAATAATCTGTTGTACTTGTGGACTTGTTTGTCCAGTCACCTCTTTGATAATATCTCGCAATACATTGGGTTCATACGTTTCTCCTAAGTCCAAGTCAAACGCTGTACCACCTGTAAATTCTACATCATACTGAAATGGGCCATCACCTTTTTGCATATGAAACAGCATTGCACCAACACCAATACATATCACAACCAAAGAAACGATAAAAAATTTCATTCTATTTTCCACAATTTTCATTTTCTTCGCCTCCTCACTTTGTACGCATACCATAATATTTTGGATTACGCAATCCGCTATGCATCATTGCATTCACAATCAATCTGGTAACCACCAATGCTGTGAACATGGAAAGCAAAATCCCCAATATCAATGTTGTTGCAAACCCTTTGACTGTACCAGAACCCAAAAAGAACAACACAGATGCCGCAATCAACGTTGTCACATTACCATCTAATATGGCAGGAAATGCTCTGGAAAATCCATTTTTGATTGCCAAACGCAATGTCTTTCCTTTGACCAATTCTTCTTTCAAACGTTCAAATATCACAATATTTGCATCTACTGCCATACCCACAGAAAGCACAATACCGGCAATCCCTGGCAGTGTCAAAGTCAATCCAAATGCACTCATCACAACCAATTCCAAACCAACATATATGCACAATGCCAAATCAGCAACCAATCCTAATAGCTTGTAAACCACCAACATAAATAACAATACCAACGCCAAACCCACAGCACCTGCAATAATCCCTGTAGACAAAGCATCTGCACCCAATCTTGCCCCAATATTTTTCATCTGTATGACATTCAAATTAAAGGGCAAAGAACCTGCACGAATGAGTGATGCTAATTCTTCTGCACTTTCTCCTGTAAAATGTCCTGTGATAGATGCTTTTCCATCTGTAATTTCTGCCTGTACAATGGGGGCACTGATAATTTCATCGTCCATCATAATATAAATCGGTTTACCGATATTTGCCTTTGTAGCCTCTGCAAAACGCTCTTTACCTTCTTCACCAAATTCCAAAGCAACATAAGGTTGTGCAGCTTCTCCTTTTTGCATCGCACCCACTTGTTTTGTTGCATTTGTCACCATATCGCCTGTCAAAACGACATTTCCTGCCTCATCAACAAAAGAAAGCTGTGCCGTTTGCCCAATTTTTTGAATAGCATCTTCTGCATTTTCAACCCCAGGAATATCCACACGGATACGATTGTTGCCCTCTTGTGCAACTTCTGCTTCTGTCCAGCCATTCCAGTCCATACGCCCTTGTATGAGTGACACTGCCGCCTGCATTTCTTCTGTTGTCACATCTTGTTTGTCTGCTTCGTATACGATGTACACACCGCCACGCAAGTCCAATCCTTGTTTGATGTTTGCTACACCCAACGTGTGGTTTTCGCCAATGCCGCAATAAGCAACCAAACTCAATCCACCAGCAACTACCAACATCAAAAGCATCATCAATATTCCTTTTGCTTTCATGGTGTTCCTCCTTACCATCTTTATTTGCCCTTGCAATCCATTTTTTGACAAAAGAAATACGGTTTCCCTTGTTTGTTGCTGTAACAAAGAAAAACCGTTTTCTATTTCCTTATTTTGTTAGTATAGCACAAAAGCCATCGATTGCAAAGAAAAAAATATCATACTTTTTGATTTCTGCCCCATATACCACCCACAGCACCACCTGCCAGTGCCATAGCCAAAATACGGAAAAATGCAATATGTATGGAAAAGTCACTAGAACCCAATGATGTAATCAAATACAGTAGCATTGCATATACAAAACCAGCAGCCATTCCCCAAAGCAGCCCTCGCACTTTCATACATTTGCCCCAGTCAAAACCCGCAATACCTGCGGATAATGCCGTACAGCACAAAGCGGTAATTGGAATAATACTTTCTGACACATTTGTAAATGTCAATACCATACCACAAGCAATAAATATGATACAAGTTACTGCATAAGCCACAACCATACCTTTTACCATACATAAAGCAATGCCTTTTTGCTCTGCACCAATCCTTTTTTCTGCTTTCAAATAAAATACCTCCATTTCTGATACTTTACTCTTATTTTATGGGATTTTTGTTTGTGTTATGCTATACTATCCCAAAAGGAAGTGAATACGATGGAAAAATATATTGACTTGCATTGTCATTCTTATTGTTCTGATGGTACATTTTCTCCTGAGGGCTTGGTGATATTGGCAAAACAAAAAGGTATTTCTGCATTGGCACTCACAGACCATGACACTGTCGATGGTCTTTGTGCATTTCATGCCGCAGGCAGAAAACATAACTTAGAAACCATTAGCGGCATTGAATTTGCCGCATTATACAAAGGATTTCATAATCCCGAAATTCATATTGTCGGATTGGGATTTGACGAAACAAACACTGTATTAACCACACAAATGGTACAAATACAGCAAAGCCGAAATCAACGCAATCAAAAAATGGCAGAAAAACTCACTGCCATTGGTTGTCCCATTTCATTGGAAGAAGTAACAGAAAATGCAGGTGGTAAAATCGTCACAAGAGCCCATTTTACAAATATATTATTACAAAAAGGCTTTGTCCCTGACAGAAACACCGTATTTCAACGCTATCTTTCTGTCGGTTGTCCGGGCTATGTTGAACGGGAGTTTTTGACACCACAAATTTGCATTGAAACCATACACAAAGCCGGTGGTGTTGCCATATTGGCACACCCCACACTTTACCATCTAGACACCGACCAAATATTGACACTTTGCAAAACATTGAAAACATGGGGATTGGACGGCATAGAATGTCGCTATTCCACATTCACCAAAAACCAAACAAAAGCCATGGAAAAAATCGCAAAATCATTGGATTTATTGCCTTCCGGCGGTAGTGATTTCCATGGGGAAAACAAACCAGATATACAACTTGGCAAAGGAAAAGGAAATTTATTTGTTTCTTATACCATTTGGGAAAACTTAAAACAAAAATGTAAAACTCTCTAACAGAAACAAACCCCCATCAGAACAATCATCAAATGTTTTCTGATGGGGATTTTATTTTTGCAATGGTTGTTTTTTAATTGTTTGTTGCAATTTTTCTCAATTTTTTGATGTCCAATATCCGAATACCACCACGAAATGTTTCCAAAATACCTTCTTTTGCAAAATATTTTACCATACGGGAAACCACTTCTCTTGCTGTCCCAATATATTTTGCAATTTGTTCTTGTGTCATATCAATTTCCAATGACTTTCTTTTGACTGTTTCTTCTGTCAAAAATATGGCAAGCCTTCTATCCATACCCATAAACAATATTTGTTGCATTGCCCACATCACATCAGAAAATCGTTCTGCCGCCATGCGATACACAAATGCTTCCACAAAACTGTTTTCCTGCATCAATGTTTGCAAAGCCATATTTTGTACCATCAACAACTCTGTATCGGTTTCTGCGTCCACAAACACGTCAAATGTAATTTCTTCTAATACACACGCCGCCGACAACACACACACATCCCCCGGATACAAACGATACAATGTAATTTCTCTGCCATCTTCCGACAATAGGTATACACGTACTTGCCCTTTTTTCAACAACATCATACCTGCACAATCTTCTCCACCATAATGCAAATGTGCCCCCTTTTCATAACAAGCGGTCATTGTATTTGCTGTAAATATATTTTTTTGTTGTGTGGAAAGATGTTGCCAAAACGACAAATTTTCCAAATCATCATATTCTTTTTCAAATATCATATCCATACACTCCGTTTTTTTCCATCATACCATATCACACACAAACAAAAAAGCCCTTTCGGGCTTTTTTTGTTCTGATTTGTGTCTACCAAATCGATAAGGAGAGGGGGTATATAAACAATCTAATTGATAATATTTTGGGAAGGGTTGCCTAAAGCAATTCGGGGAAATCACTTTAGGCAGGAAGTAAAAGGGGGCGTCCTTTTGACTTCTTTTACAGTATAAAGGATAAATGTGTACATTTTGTGAATAGAAACTTACAGCAAACTTAACAAACTTTAAGAAAAACAGAATATTCTACTGTTTTTGCATAAAAAATGGAAAAAATCCAAATATATACTATTTTCATTTCTTTTATATCCATACAAAATAAAAACCAAACACATATTGTGCTTGGTTTTTGATGTTTTATTTTGTAATCAACGCTTCATGGATACCCTCTGTATTGGTGTATGTTACTGTATAGCCCAATTTTTCAAACTCTCTCACACCCACATAAGAAGTACCATCTATCAATTTTGTTTCCAATTTGACTGCTTTATCCATATTTTCTTTTTCCAAATATGCAGAAACTGTTTTTGTATCTTTGTCCCATGTCACAAAAATACCCAATTCATCACAAATGTCACGCAAAGGCAGATATACACGACCATTTTCTACATCATACGACAATGTTGCCTCCTGTGCAACATAAGGAAACAGCAAGTCATCATCTTCTCTCACCATAGAAACAAATGCTTCTTTGCTTTCATCTTCCAATATCCACATTACTTCCACACCAGCCACAGGATTATATTTTACTGTCAATTCTTGCATTTGTGTCATCAAATCGTCCAAGTTGGTTGCATTTGCAGGGTAAGTAACGGCACTTGTTGCTTTTTGTGTGGTAGCTTTTGTTGTGATTGTGCAAACATTGCCCATCACATAATCTTCTGTTATTGTGCAAACACCATGATTGTATGTCGTTTCTGCTTTATAAGAAAAACCTTTCAATGCAGATGCCACTGCAGGTTGTTGCAATGTTGCAGAAACAATTTCTTTCATTTGTGTCAGTATACTTCTAACAGATTCTGTATCTTGTTTTGCTTCTGCAAATGCATCTTTCAAATCAGATACATCTTGTGCTGTAAAACCACTCATTTCTCCGCTGGCCAATATATATTCTTCCAATGCCTGCAAAACAGGTTCTGGATTTTGCATTGTATAATCCAAGATAGATACCACCATCTGTCCCACTTGTTCCCCTGTTGCTTCAATACGGAAACCATTTGAAATTTCTGTCACCAAACCTGTTGTAAAGTTTGCAAATCCTTTTTTGTACAAATCAAATGCTGCTTTGTAAAGGTCACCATAACCATTTGCTGGTGGCATCATTGCTTGCAATTCTTCTGTATTCAAACCCAACTCTTTGATATCATAAAGGCAAATATATTCATTTTTATCCAATATTGCTTTGAAATCTTTTGCATATGTTTCATCAAACATATAGTTATCGCTGTATTGTTGCATTGTTGCCTGCATCAAATCATAAACACCTTGCAATGTCTGAGATGTGATATACATACCTTCCATGCCATAATACAATTTACCAAAGTCGTATGTTTTTCCTTTGTGTGTTGCATCCACATCAAGCAAAATTCTCAAGTTGTTCAAATCCACTGTCATGGTGTAATCCAACTGTACGGTTTCTTTTCCATCAAAAGGGAATTCTTCTGCAACTGCCGTTGTCACTCCCATTGCACTTGCGGTATCTTGCATAAATTTTTCCAATGCATCAAAATCCATCGTAATGGTTGTTGTGCCTTTTGTTTCTGCAACCGGCATATTTTGTAACATATCTGCACTCATCTGCAAATATTGCATTTCTGCTTTTGAGCAACCTGTAAATGCCATCACACACATCAAAGCACAAAGCAGTGCCGCAATTTTCTTTCTCATACATATTCCTCCTTTATACATATTATCCATCTTATTGTAGATTGTTTTATTATACCATGCTATTTTTTTGTTTGCTATCAATTTTCCAAAAAAAAATTGTATACAATAAAATACAGACAATGTTTATTTTCACATTGTCTGTATTGATATTATTTTTGTGCTTCTTCCAAACATGTTGTCACAGCCTGCAAAATTGCCTGTGTCGAATATGTATTCTTTGCAGAAACTGTCACATCTGCTGTAGATTGTTTTTGTATGACTTGCTGTTTTACTTCTGCAACCGCATCTTGCAACAACGGATACATCACTGCCACACTTTCGGACTGTGTCTGCATAACCACATCTGCAATTTTTCCATCTTTTACTGTCACTTCTACGCCAACGTCTGTATTGCTGATTGGCAGTTGTGCTTCATATTTGCCGTTTTTGTATAAACCGCTGTCACTTTCTGTACCCATACGCAAGAAAAACAGCACAAGCCCTACCAAAATGATGACACCCAACACGGCAAACACAGCAGTTTTCACCAATTCCCGCATTTTTACCACAACAAATTTTGTCCCTTTCACATGGTTTTGCCCCTTCCGCAAACTATCGTTGTTTTACTATATGACCATACTGCAAACAATATGCTTTTTTGTTTTACTTGCAAAAAAGATTTACGTTTTGTATCATACTCTTATAACCAGAAAGGCTGTGATGATTATGGCATTACAATTTGTCATTGGTGCAACAGGCACAGGCAAAACACATCATTGTATGCAAGAAATACTTGCCGCACAAAAAACACAAACAGGACGGCAAATTCTTTTAGTACCTGAACAATTCACTTCGCAATCCGAAAGAGATTTGACTGCAATGACAGAAAAAAAAGGTATACTAACTGCTGAAGTATTGAGCTTTGGTCGATTGGCACATCAAATTTTTTCTCGTTATGGCATGGATAAAACCGTTACATTGGGCGATGTCGGCAAACAAATGGCATTACAAAAAATATTATTGGAACAAAAAGACAATATCATCTATTTTCATCATATCATGGATAAAAGCGGCTTTGTGGAACAACTTTCTTTCACAATCACCGAATTTTTCCAATATCGCATCACACCAGATACATTGACAGTGCTTTCGCAACAAGAAAACCTTTCACAAGCTGTCAAACAAAAATGTGAAGATATGCACTTAATTTATACAAAATATTTGGATTTTCTATCACAAGAATATGTATCCGGTGACGAAACATTAACATTGTTGGAACAAAAATTGCAAAAAATTGCTCCTTTTGGTGATACCGAAATATGGCTAGACGGATTTTATGGCTTCACACCACAAGAATACAGTGTCATTTTACATTTGCTTCGTCTTTGCAAGCGTGTTGTTTTGACACTGCCTATGGACAAAGCAAGTTATTTTGCAAATCACTTGCCTATGTCAGCCACTTTTTTTGAACCATATACCACATTAAAAAAACTACAAAAACTTGCAGAAGAAAACAATATACCCACAATGCCACCTGTATTCTTAGAACAAAATCATCGTACACAAACACCCGCATTGCGATTTTTGGAACAAAATTATTATTATGGTTATTACAAAAAAAGCAATGACCATAATGGTATTCATATACAGGCTTGTGCCACAAAACAACATGAAGTCGCATATATGGCACAAACCATACGCCAAACCGTCAGACAAACCGGCATACGGTATCGTGATATTGCCATTGTCACAAATGCCATGCCAATATACGAAAAAAATATACGTGGCATATTACAAGAATATGATATTCCTTATTTCATTGACAACAAAAGAGAAATTACCACACACCCATTGATGGCTTTGCTAAAAGGCATTTTGGATTGTGTGGTATATGATTTTCGTTATGAATCTGTTTTCTCTTATTTAAAATCAGGATTTACCCCCATGCAACAACAACATATTGATATATTGGAAAATTATGTTTTGGAATATGGCATCAAAGGCTACAAATGGAGAAAAGATGTCTGGACATATGGTTTTTCTGATGAGCAAGAACAACAACAAAATGATATAAACCAATATAAAAGTGAATTCTTGCATCATTTTGCTTGTTGGAAAAATTATAAAAAAAACAAAGCATATCCATTAGAAGAACTTGCTACTACATTTTTCAATCAGCTGGACAGCCTTGGTGTTGCGGAACAACTTTCTTTATTGGCAGAACAATCTGACATTGAAAAAGCAAACGAACATCGTCAAATTTGGCAAATTGTCATAGATGTGGTACAAAAAGCCGTTTCCATATTCGGAGATACCCCAGTAACATTAGAAGAATTTTCTAAAATATTGCAAGCCGGTTTTGAAAAAAGCAGTATGGGCATTATCCCACCCACAACCGATAATGTCATTGTGGGTGATATTCAAAGAAGCCGCTTGCCAAATATCAAAGTATTGTTTGTGTTGGGTGTCAATGATGGCATATTGCCTGCACCTGCACAATCACAAGGTATTTTCAGTGAAACCGAACGTGACACTTTGACACAAATCGGTGTGGAGCTTGCTGCAGACAGCAAACGCAAGTTGTTTGAAGAACAATTTTTGATATATCGTGGATTGACAAAACCATCAGAAGCATTGTATTTGACATATGCTATGGGTGATATAGAAGGAAAATCCATGTTTCCTTCTTCTGTGATTGACCGCATTTGTCATATGTATCCCCATTTGACAATACAACACAATGATACCATCACCATAGAGCAACTTTCTCCAACAGCATGTTTTCATACATTGGGGCAACAAATGCAAAACCACACAGAACAAACACCCATGCCACCTATGTGGCAAGATATTTACAGCTATTTTTCCACACAACCACAATGGCAAAAACATGTTGCTCTTTTGCAAAAAGGATTTTCGGCAAACAGCAGACAAGAACGGTTATCTCCTAAAGTCACAAAAGCATTATATGGTAAAAATATACTTGCCAGTGTATCTCGTTTGGAACGATTTGCAGCTTGCCCATTCGCCTATTTTACAGAATATGCATTGCAAGCAAAACCACGTCGCATATACCAATTACGCACACCAGATTTGGGCATTTTATTCCATGCAGTATTGGAGCAATTTTCTGATGGATTGCAAAAAGATGCTGTTTCTTGGCAATCTTTGACACAACAAGAAACCGAAATACGCATGGAAAAAGCCGTAGACACTGCCGCTCCGCTTTTGGGCAATGCCATATTACAAGACAGTGCCGCAAACCGCTATTTGGTCAAACGATTAAAACGTATATCCAAACGTGCAGGCTGGACATTGGTACGTCATATACAAAGTGGTACATTTGTCCCCACTGGTTTTGAAATCGGCTTTGGGCCACATGAGGCATTACCACCCATCATCATCAGTATGGCAGACAACAGCAAATTGATACTACGTGGCAAAATCGACCGTGTAGACATATTGGACGCAGATGGTACGCATTATGTCAAAGTTATTGACTACAAGTCCGGCAGTAAATCATTCAGTCTGCAAGACATTTATTATGGTTTGCAATTACAATTATTGTTGTATTTGGACGCTTATTTGAAACAACAAACACAAAGTGATACTTGTTATGAAGTTGGTGGTGCATTTTATTTTCGTATCGTAGACCCAACTTTGTCACTTTCTTCCGAAATATCATCAGAAGAATTGGCAGATATGTTATATAGCAAAATGCAAATGTCAGGTCTTGTGTTAGACAACACAACCGTCATACAAGGCATGGATCATGCATTCACAGATGAAACAGGTGCATTTTTCCCGGGAGCCTCTGCCATTATACCATTGAAATACACCAAAAAAGGTATACCCACTGCATCTTCTTTGCTTGCCACAGCAAAAGAATATCATGCTATTTTAGCCTTCGCCACAAAACGTGCGGCACAAATCGGCGAAGACATGAAAGCTGGCGTATTTGCTCCCTCTCCCTATCGCAACCAAGGTGTAACCCCTTGTGATTATTGCAGTTTTTCTGCCATATGCCGTTATGATTATGAAGACCACCCCAATTATCGAGATTTGAAAAAAATTAACCGCTGAGAACTATGAAAAGTATGAATATTTTTCTGTGCCAGCATGATAGCT
>CAJMNV010000035.1 GCA_905214825.1 uncultured bacterium
TATTTTTCAGTTGATTGCGGCGATATTTCCAGGGACTTCTCGTTCTGGTGCGACCATTGTTGGAGCATTGCTTTTGGGGGTATCTCGTACCGTTGCGGCAGAATTTACATTCTTTTTGGCAATCCCTGTGATGTTTGGGGCAAGTTTGTTGAAAATTGTACAGTTTGGTTTCCATTTTACAGGTATGGAAGTTGCCATATTGTTGACGGGTATGGTGGTTGCTTTTGTGGTTTCTGTGTTGGTCATCAAATTTTTGATGGGATATATCAAAAAGCATGATTTTAAAGTGTTTGGTTGGTATCGGATTGTATTGGGTATCATTGTGTTAGTATATTTTGGATTGTTTGCAAAATAAAGGGTAAATTTTTGGCAAAACGTATGGATAATGTGTTGAAAGAAAAACCATTGTATGATATAATCATCAACAATAGCAAATATGGTACAAAAAGAGGAAATGCTTTGGACATTTCCTTTTTTATGGGAGAGAATACAAAATAATTCTAAAATTAAATGTGGAAATCTTACAATATTTATGATACATTATTCATATAAGGAGGCTGTTTGTATGTATAAAAGAATTGTGCTGAAACTGAGCGGAGAAGCACTGGCAGGGGATAAAGAAGGCGTATCTTTTGATGATGCGGTGATTTCGGACTTGGTAAAGCAAATTCGGCAAGTTGCAGAAATGGGAACACAGATTTGTTTGGTGGTTGGTGGCGGCAATTTTTGGCGTGGCAGAAGTGCTGACAGTGGTATGGACAGAACAAAAGCAGACCAAATTGGTATGTTGGCAACGGTGATGAATGCCATTTATTTGGCAGATGCATTCCGCCAGCAAGGTACAAAAGCTGTGGTACAGACACCCATTCCTTTTGGCACAATGACAGAACTGTTTTCAAAAGATAGTGCTTTGGCACATTTGCAACAAGGAAGAGTTTTGATTTTTGCGGCAGGATTGGGACACCCATTTTTTTCCACAGATACCATTACGGCACTCAGGGGGGCAGAATTGGATGTGGACGGATTGTTTTTTGCAAAAAACATTGATGGGGTGTATGATGATGACCCTGCAACAAATCCAAATGCAAAAAAATTTGATGTGATTACATCGGAAGATATTGTAAAGAAAAACTTGAAAGTGATTGATACATCAGCAGCAGCTCTTTGTTTTGAAAGAAAAATTCCAGTTGTGATATTTGGATTGAATGAAGAAAACAGCATTATGCGTGCAGTCAAAGGTGATAAAATCGGTACATTGGTTACCGCAGGTTAATGTTAGGAGGAAAATGAATATGGCATCTGAATTGACAAAAGTATATGATGAAAAAATGCAGAAAACACTGGCATCATTGGAAAGTGATTATGCAACAATCCGTGCAGGACGTGCAAACCCTCACGTTTTGGATAAAATTATGGTAGATTATTATGGTACACCCACACCCATCAATCAAGTGGGCAATATTTCTGTACCAGAAGCACGTATGATACAAATTCAGCCTTGGGACGCATCTATGCTCAAAGCCATTGAAAAAGCAATCAATGTTTCTGAATTGGGAATCAACCCTGGAAATGATGGTAAAGTCATTCGTTTGATTTTCCCAGAATTGTCAGAAGAAAGAAGAAAAGACCTCAACAAAGATGTGAAGAAAAAAGCAGAAAATGCAAAAGTTGCAATCCGTAATGTGCGTCGTGATGCGATTGATGCATTCAAAAAACAAGAAAAGAAAAAAGAAATTACAGAAGATATTTTGAAAGATTTGGAAGATGAAATTCAGAAAATGACCGATAAATATATTGCAGAAATCGACAAAAAATGTGAAGTAAAATGCAAAGATATTCTGGCTGTTTGATGTTTCGGTAAATCACGCCCCTCTCAGTGCAGAGGGGCATTGTTACATGGGAGGAAGATATGTTTTTTCAAAAAGAAAACAAAACGTTTGAAATTGATATGGCAAATATTCCAAAACACATTGCCATTATTATGGACGGAAATGGCAGATGGGCAAAAAAACGTGTATTGCCAAGAAAAGCAGGACATAAAGCAGGGGCAGAAGCATTGGAAAAAATTATCACTGATTGTCAGCAGTTGGGTGTGCAACATTTGACTGTGTATGCATTTTCAACCGAAAATTGGAAACGCTCACAAGAAGAAGTGGACGCCATCATGGACTTGTTGCGGCAATATTTGAAAGGGTATTTTAAACGGTTTTTGAAAGACAATATTCGTTTGCATGTCATTGGGGATAAAGGGCGATTGGCACAAGATATTCAAGAAAGTATTGCAGAAATTGAAGAACTTTCCAAAGACAAAGATGGACTTTGTGTGCATATTGCATTGAACTATGGCGGCAGAGATGAGTTGTGCAGAGCGATGAAAAAAGCTGCAAAAGATGTGGAAAATGGCAGTTTGAAAGCAGAGGCAATCACAGAAGATGTCATTGCCTCTTATTTGGATACCGTAGATGTGCCAGACCCGGAATTGGTCATTCGTACCAGCGGAGAAGAACGTATCAGCAACTTTTTGTTGTGGCAGATTGCATATAGTGAATTTTATTTTACAGATGTGCTTTGGCCTGATTTTGACAGAAAAATGCTGGAAAAAGCAATTTATGATTACCAGAATAGACACCGTCGATTTGGCGGCAGATAACAAAAGAGGTGAAACAAGTGAAAACAAGAGTTATTTCTGCTGTGCTGCTTCTGCCTGTGTTGATATTTTTGGTGGCAAGTGGTGGTATTTGGCTGAAAATTATGACAGGTTTTTTGGGTCTTGTGGGAATGCGTGAGTTTTATCAAGCTTTTTCAAAAGGCAATAAACCACTTCATATCATTTGTTATGCTTTTGCCATATTTTACATCATATTTATAGAAGATATTGTCAATGGAGATAATTATTTTAATATATTTGTTTCTGTATTTTTGGTGGTGCTTTTGATTTATACTGTGGTGTATCATCAAAAAACAAATATAATGGAAAGTATGACAGGTTTTTTTGGCTTTTTCTATGCTTGTTTTTTGTTGTCACATATTTATTTGGCAAGAGAATATATGTATGGGCATCTTTTGGTTTGGCTTGCTTTTATTGCAGCTTTTGGCTGCGATACAGGAGCATATTTTGCAGGTGTTACATTGGGCAAGCATAAACTCATTCCTGCATTAAGTCCGAAGAAAACCATAGAAGGTTCTGTGGGCGGGATATTGATGGCAACGGTTTTGGCATTGCTTTATGGTTTGTGGGTGCAAAAATCTTTTGTGTTGGAAGGAGTCAATGTATTGTTGTTGTGTGGCTTGACAGGGTTTTTTGGGTCTTTTTTGGCACAAATTGGTGATTTGGCAGCGTCTGCAATGAAACGTATGACAGGGATTAAAGACTTTGGCAATTTGATACCAGGGCATGGTGGTGTTTTGGATAGATTTGATAGCGTCATATTGACAGCACCTGTTGTATATTATATTATGTTGCTTTTGATGAAAGTACCTTTTTGATGGGGGGAAAATATATGAAAAAAATTGCAATATTGGGTTCTACTGGCTCCATTGGTACACAAACATTGGAAGTGATAGATGTGTTGCAAGATATTGAGGTTTTGGGTATTAGCGGAAACCAAAATATCAAATTGTTGGAACAGCAAGCAAGAAAATATCGCCCACGTTTGGTGGCAGTGATGGAAGAAAAAAATGCAAAGGCATTACAACAAGCATTGTCTGATACTGATTGCAAAGTGGTTTGTGGCATGGAAGGGCTTGTGGAAGTGGCAACCATGACAGAAGTGGATACAGTTGTGACATCTGTGGTTGGCAATGTGGGTTTGCGTCCAACATTTGCTGCAATAGATGCAGGTAAAAATATTGCTTTGGCAAATAAAGAAACATTGGTTTCCGCAGGGCAGTTGGTTATGGATTTTGTCAAACAAAAAGGCGTTGCGTTATACCCTGTGGATAGCGAACATTCTGCAATATTCCAGTGTTTGCAAGGAAATGCAGGAAATGATATTAGAAGAATATTACTGACAGCATCTGGTGGGCCTTTTCGTGGAAAAACAAAACAGGAGTTGCAACAAATGACAGCCACAGATGCATTGAAACACCCAAATTGGAATATGGGACAGAAAATTACCATAGACTCTGCAACATTGATGAACAAGGGTTTGGAAGTGATGGAGGCAAAATGGCTGTTTGGTGTGGATATAGAACAGATTGAGGTGTTGATACACCCACAAAGTATTGTACATTCTGCTGTGGAATATGCAGATGGTGCTGTGATGGCACAGATGGGAGAACCAGATATGCGTGTACCCATACAATATGCTTTGACATACCCCAAAAGGGTCAAAAACGCATTTCCCAAAATGGATTTTGCAAAACGTTGTCAGTTGACATTTGAAAAGCCGGATACAGAAACATTCCGTTGCTTGGCTTTGGCTTATCAAGCGTTGGAAATCGGTGGCACAATGCCTGCGGTTTTGAATGCGGCAAATGAAATTGCAGTGGCAAAATTTTTGCATGGAGATATTGGATTTTTAGATATTCCTGTATTGATAGAAAAGACGATGCAAGCATATACTATAAAAAAAGAATACACATTAGAGGACTTGCTGGAAGCAGATGCTTGGGCAAGGGTATTTGCAACAGAAATGAAAATTTGATTTTTTTATGGAGGTGATTACCATACTGGTATCCATTATTATTTCTTTAGTTGTCATTGGTATATTGGTCATTGTGCATGAATTTGGGCATTTTATTGTTGCCAAAAAATCAGGCATTTGGGTGGAAGAATTTGCTGTGGGTATGGGCAAAAAACTATGCTCAAAACAATGGGGGGAAACAGAATATAGTCTGCGGTTATTCCCTTTAGGTGGTTTTTGTCGACTGCATGGCGAAACAGAAGAAGGCGAGATTACAGAAAGGTCATTTTTGAGCAAATCTGTTTGGGTCAAAATGGCAGTGATGGCAGCAGGCCCTGCGATGAACTTTTTGTTGGCTTTGGTTTTGATATTTGGTTTGAGTGCCACAGGGTACATGATACAGCCAAAAGTGTCTGCGATTATGGAAAATTCACCTGCACAAGAAATTGGATTGCAAGAAGGCGATGAAATTTATCGTATCAATGGAAAACGTATCCATATTTATGATGAAATGCAAGCGATTATGCTCCAAAATGGCGGAAACCCCATTTCTTTGGAATGTAAAAGAGATGGGAAATTGTATGAATATGAATTAACACCAAAATACAGCGAAGAAACAAAAAATTATTTGGTGGGCTTTACACCAACCATCAAAAATGGTTTGTTTGCAGAAAAAATAGACGGATATGATACAGCTTCTGTTTTGGAAACGGTGCGTTATAGCTATTTTTCTATGATGAATTATGTCAAAATGACAGCAGAAGGTCTTGTACGTGTGTTTACCATGCAAGCCTCTCCAGATGAATATGGTGGCCCAATTTCTATTGTGAAAGTGGTTGGGGACAGTTATGAATCCGGTATGACATACGGATTTGGGGCAGCATTGCAAAATGTGATTTATATTGCGGCAGTGTTGAGTGCTAATTTGGGTGTTTTGAATTTATTTCCAATACCGGGATTAGATGGTGGTAGAATACTGCTGTTGTTGATTGAAATATTACGCAGAAAACCATTGAACCCAGAAACCGAAAGCAAAATATTGTTTGGTGGTTTTGTATTTTTGATGGGATTTATGGTGTTTGTGATGTATACAGATATTACAAAACTATTTTGAAAAGACTGTGCAAACAGTCTTTTTTATTTGATTTTGTATGTGAAATCCGTTAGAATACAGTTGTAGAGAACAAGAAAGGATAGATGGTTATGGAACAGATTTTTCAAGTGGGGCCAATTCGTCCACCGAGTGAGGCAAACAGTTTGCTTTTGCGTGTGACAGAAAATTGTCCTTGGAATAAATGTAAATTTTGTATGTTATATAAAAAGAATGATTTTCATACACGTACTGTGGCAGATATTAAAAAAGATATTGATGTGATGGCAGAATATCGTGACCGTATATTGGAACATAAAAACGGTGAGGGTTGGAATATGCCTGCATTACAAGCCGAATATTTGGCTTTGTCATCAGAAGATGCCATGATGTGTTATCAAATGGTGTTTCGTTGGCTGACAGAAGGAAATAGCCAAGCAATATTTTTGCAAGATGCGAATACTATGGTATTACGCCCAGAATGGCTGATAGAGATTATTTCATATGTCAGAAAGCGTTTGCCAGAAATACAAAGAATTACATCTTATGGAAGAGCCAATACATTGGCAAAAATTTCTGATGTGGATTTCAAAGCATTGCGACAAGCTGGACTTGACCGTATTCATTCTGGATATGAGTCTGGTTCTGATAAAGTGTTGCAAATGATTGCAAAAGGTGCAACACAAGAAGAAGAAATCATTGGTGGGCAAAAAGTTAGAAATGCAGGCATTGAGTTGTCCATTTATTTCATGCCTGGTGTGGGGGGCAAAGCATTGTCAGAAGAAAATGCACTGGAAACGGCAAAAGTAATCAATGCAGTTGACCCGGATTTTGTGAGATTGCGTACATTTGTATTGCGTTCTGGTTCTTTGATGGAAGAATTGCAGAAAAATGGACAATATACAGAACCAACAGACATGGAAAAACTCAAAGAAATTCGACAAATGATTGCACACATTGACCCACAAAAGGCAAGGGGTACATTGACAAGTGATCATATCATCAATTTGTTGCAACAAGTTAGTGGCAGTTTGGATAGAGATATTCCGTTTATGCTGTCTTATATTGATGCATATTTGGCTTTGCCAGAATTGGAACAAAGAAAATATCAACTGGCACGTCGTATGGGTTTTCCTTTGGATTGGAAACAGCTATATCGTTTGAAAGAAACAGATATGGCACATATTACGGATTTGGCAAAAAATATTGTGGACGAAAAACAATGGGAAGCATTATTGCATAGTTACACAGACCGTTATATTTGAAAAGAGGTGGATATGTATGACACAAATGGATATTGTCACAAAATTGATACCAATATTGTTGGTTGTGTGTATAATATGGTATAATATGAGAAAAATGAAACGAAATATTGACGCAATGAAACAAGAACATTGCAATGGTTCTTGTCAAGGTTGTGTGCACAGCGGTTCTTGCAATACACAACAGAAAAAAGAAAACTGAGCAATGGAGGGATTTTCTATGAAAAAACAACAGATAACAGCTTTGTTTTGTGGTGTGGCTTTGATGATGGGAATCGTCCCTGCATATGCAGTACAACCAAACATTGCCATTACAGTCAATGGTGGAAATATTGTTTTTGAGGGGCAAAAACCTGTGATACAAAATGATATTACATGGATACCATTGCGTGGGGTGTTGGAAACATTGGGCGTAGATGTGGCTTGGAACAAAGATACCAAAACAATCACTTTGGTGGAAGGTGACAAAGTGGGGACGTTGACAATGGGAAGTGATGTTTTTCAAGCAGGAAACAAAGAAGTTTTGATTGATGCCCCTGTGCAAAATATGAATGGCTCTGCAATGATACCATTGCGTATTGTTTCTGAGTATTTTGGTTCAGATGTGCAGTGGAATGGCAAAACCAGAACAGTGTCTATTACCAAACAACCACAAATAAAATATGTAACAGACAAAACATATAAACAAGAAGTGGAAAATGAAAATGGAGAAGTAGTTGTTATGGCAACGGCTGTGTATCCTGTGTTGACACTGGAAGTACCAGATGAAAAACGAAACGAAGTAAACAAAATGATTGCGGCAAAAGCAAAAGAAGCTGTGGATACTTATGTTGCACAAGTACAAACAGATAAAGTAGATGAAATGGGAAATCCTATCACATATCAAATGGTTATTTCTTATGAAGATATGTATTATGGGAATGGAAAACTTTCATATTTGATGACAGCAAAAGAGTTCCACAACAATAGTGGTCGTGTGGATATGGGATTTGGTATGACATTTGATTTGACAACAGGGAAACAGATGCGATTGTCAGAATTGACAGATGTACCTGCGGGACAATCTGAACAAAAATATATGGTAAAACAGTTGCAAGATGATGTTAGAAAGCACCCAACCGCATATATGGTGGATGCTATTACAACATTGGATAACCCGGAAACAAAATTGGGCTATTATTTGAAAGATGAAACAACATTGACTTTGTTTGCAGAAGCAGGCAGTGTCAAAGAAAGTAAAGAAGGTATTGTAAAAGTAGATATCAAAAGATAACTGCTTTTTCGACAGGTATGTACAAAAATACATACCTGTTTTTTTGTAGAAAAATTGCAAAAAAAATTGTTTGAATTGCATAAAAAATACAAGGGGCAATAAAAAGGTTTTGCAAATATCAAAAACCGGTGGTACAATCAAACTGCAACTTGCAGGATTGTATATGTTAAGGAGGGGTTTTATGAAACAAGGTAGAATTTTATCGGCAGTGTTATCTACAGCCATGATATTTGGCTTGTCTGTGCCTGCATTTGCCAATGATTTAGATGGTAAATTGGTGGTATTGCATACAAATGATATTCATGGATATTATGATACCACAGAAACATCTATTGGCATTGCAGGTGTGGTGGGTTTGAGAGAATATTATGAGGCACAAGGTGCAGATGTCATATTACTGGATGCTGGTGACTTTTCACAAGGTACCACATTGGTAAACCATGAAAAAGGTATCAAATCCGCACAATATTTGGCAGCAGCAGAGTATGACGCTGTGACATTGGGGAATCATGAATTTGACTTTGGTTTTGAAGCTGTAAAGAAAAATGCAGCATATTTGAAAGAAGCAGGTGTACCTGTGTTAGATGCAAATATACTGAAAAAAGGAACAGATACGCCTTATTTTGATGATAATATGGTGATTGAAACGGAAGGCTTAAAAGTGGGTGTTTTTGGATTGGATACGCCAGAAACACAAACAAAATCCAGTCCAAGCAGTGTCAAAGAGCTGACATTCTTAGATGAAAAAGCAATGTTTGATTGTGCACAAAAACAGGTAGAAACATTGCAAGCAGAAGGCTGTGAATATATCATCGCATTGACACATTTGGGCGTTGATGATGAAAGCAAAGGCAGACGTTCCATAGATTTGGCAGAAAACGTAAAAGGAATTGACTTGATTGTAGATGGTCATAGCCATACAGAAATGAATGGCGGTCAAATGGTAGGTGAAACCATGATTGTCAGCACAGGTTGTTACTTGAAAAATATGGGTACTGTGGTTGTGGATAAACAAACACAACAAGAAACTGCAAAATTGGTTTCTGTGGCAGACTTTGCAAAAGCATATAAGTACGATGAAACATTGAAAAAACAAGTTACAGATGATAAAGCAGAAATTGATAAATATTACAATGGTATTTTTGCAACAAGTAAAGTGGATTTGAACGGTAAAAAAGAACCTGGCGTGAGAACAGAAGAGACAAATTTGGGAGACTTTACTGCAGATGCATATTTGTATGCTGCAAAAGAATATGTAAAATCCGAAGGTTTGGATTTGCAAGTGGATATTGCATTGTCAAATGGTGGTGGTATTCGTGCAAGTATTCCAAAAGGTGAAATCAGTATGAATACATTGTATACCGTATTCCCTTATGGCAATTCTTTGGTATTGGTAACTGTAACTGGTGAACAGCTTTTGGAAATTTTGGAAGCCTCCACATTTGCAACACCAACAGCAATCGGTGGTTTCCCTCAAATTGCAGGAGCTTCTTATACCATCAATACCGCAGTGGAATATGTAAATGGAGAACAATATCCAAATTCTACATATTTTGCACCTGCAAACCCTGGTAGCCGTGTGACAATCAATGAAGTGGGCGGAAAACCTTTTGACCCGAATGCAAATTACACAGTTGCCGTGAATGCATTCCAAGCAGAAGGCGGCGATACTTATTATGCATTGACACAAGGTTCTTATATACAAGATACTGGTTTGACAGATGCAGAAGTTTTGATTTCTTATGTAAAATCTATGAATAACGTGATTGATGAAACATATGCACAATCACAAGGTAGAATTAAAATCGTTTCTGAAACTGTAGCAAAACCAGAAACAGAAACACCAGCAGAAAAACCAGAAAAACCAGCAACACCAGAACAAAAACCAGAAGTACCAATGAAAGATGTAACAGAAGCAAAACCTGTACAAAAACCAGTAGAACAAACAGAAGTATCCCCTTCTAAATTGTATACTGTGGTTGCAGGTGACAATTTGTGGAAAATTGCCAAAAAAGAATTGGGCGATGGTACAAAATGGATAAATATTTATGAGGATAACAAATCACAAATTGCAAATCCAAATCAAATTTCCATTGGTCAAAAATTGGTTATCAATAAAGCAGCATAATCATAAATCAAAAGAGAAATTCTCAAATTTTGAGAATTTCTCTTTTACTTTTGGTTATATTATCCATATGACATGTTATTTTCAAATATTGTTATGACTTGCAGTAATTTGAAAATATGTTATAATAATAAAAATTCATACAAATGTAATGATTTTGTAATGTATGTTTATGATTTTGAAAAAAAGGAGTTGGTTTTATGAAACGGGTAGCAGGTGTGACAGCGGCAGTTATGCTTTCCATGCAGATGGGTGTGATGGGGTATGGTGCAGTTACAGACAATGCTTCCGCTTGGGCAGTTCCCCATATACAAGAGGCATATACGTTGGGGCTGGTGACTGATGATTTGTTGCAAGACGCAAAAGGGGCAATTACAAGACAAGAATTTTGTCATTTGTTGGTACAATTTTATGAAAAAACAACAGGAAAAACAACACAACCTGTGGCAGAAAATCCTTTTACGGATTGTGATGATAAAGACGTTCTGGCAGCATATGGATTGGGGATTGTTTCTGGTATAGAACCAAATCTCTTTTATCCAAACAATACACTTACAAGAGAACAGATGGCAATTATGTTGGTACGCACAATGGAAGCCTGTGGTGTGGATATGTTGTCTTATGCAAAATACAATCCTTTTGCAGATACAAAAAATTTGCACGCAAATGCTATCAAAAATATCAATAAAGCATATGGAGCAGGTCTGATTGCAGGTTATGACACACAAACATTTGCACCAAAAAAAGCGTTGTCTGTACAAGAAGCTGTGGCTACGTTTGTGGGGAGTTATCGTTTTTATGAAACAAGCAAAAAGCAAACAGAAACAAAACCCACAGTAAAACCAGAGGATACCAAAGTGGAACCACCAAAAACAGAGCCACAAAAACAAGAGCAAACGCAAACAACACAACCACAAAAACAAGAACAACCACAAGCAACACAAAATTATGATATTCGTTTTGGTGACAAAGCCATAACACTAGGACAAACAGCACAACAAATCAAAGCGGTATTTGGAGAGCCAACCAGAATAGATCAAAATATGATGGGAGCAGAACGATATGTATATGCAAGCGATTGGACACAATATTTCTTTGTGACATTTGAAAAAGGTGTGGCTGTGGAATTGTTTACAACATCTGATGATGTGATGTTCCAAGGTGTAACAGGTGGTATGACATTGGAACAGTTGCCAAAAGTATATCGTATGAGTAATACAGATAACTGTGCATTGATGGAAGACGATGTAGTAACTGTGCGGTTGCCATTGGATGATAAAAAAGTTGTGCATGGATTGCTGATACAAACAGCAGAATATGCAAAAACAGAACATTTGGCAGAAACCATTGATAAAGGATTACGAGCGTCTTTGGAAGCAGAGGCGAAAGATTTGGTACAATCCATACGTGTCAAACAAGGACACAACACATTGCGAACCCATGAAAAGATGGATTTGGTTACAAGAGCACACAGCGAAGATATGGCAGCAAAAGATTATTTTGATTATAACAGCGAAGATGGTGCAACACCATTCCAAAGAATGCAGGCACAAGGATTGCAATTTCACACAGCAACAGAAGTGATTGTAAAACATAGAGGGGAAATTCCACAACTTTATACAGAATTGTTGCGTGCACCTGTAAAATATAATACAGTGCTTGATGGACATGTGGCACAAATGGGGGTTGGTATTGCCAATCGAGGAAAAACCTTGTATTTGACCATTGATTTGTGTAATTAAAGATATGAAAATAAAAAAAGGAGAATTTTTTGAAAACGCAAAAAATTCTCCTCTGTTATTTATTTTCTTGGTGGACGTGGGCCTTCAAATTGGTAATAATCGGTTTTGATACGTCCGTTGAATAATTTTCTTTTTTTGTCTGCTTTGCGACCGAACAATGTTTCAAAATATTCCATAGAGGTAATCAAATAGGTAGACCATGTGGTATCTGTTTGCATAATGCCGCCCAAAGCACGATACATATTTTCTACTTGTTTTAATTCGCCAATACGTTCGCCATAAGGTGGATTGGTAATCATAACACCATATTTGCCAGGTAGTGTGATTTCTTGACAAGGTTTGACAGAAAATGTGATACAGTCATCAACGCCTGCTTTTTCAGCATTGGCTTTTGCCAGTTCGATTGCGGCAGGGTCGATGTCACTACCGTATAATTCCGGCATGGCGTCATAATTGATTGCTGCATATGCTTCTTTACGGGCTTTTTTCCAAACATCAGTGCCAATGCGGTCCCATTCTTCGGAGGCAAATTTACGATGGATACCAGGAGCGATATTGCGTGCAATCATAGCGGCTTCTATGGGAATGGTACCAGAACCGCAAAAAGGGTCTAACAAAATACGATCTTTGCGCCAATAGCTTAATTGTATCATAGCAGCGGCTAATGTTTCTTTTAATGGTGCATCTAGGGCGTTGGCACGATACCCTCTCATGTGCAGACCAGAACCGCTTGTATCAATGGCAAGTGTGACAACATCTTTTAATATGCCAACTTGTATGGTGTAAGAAGCACCTGTTTCGTCAAACCAATCGGTTGTATATTTTTGTTTCAGTTTTTCCACAACTGCTTTTTTGACAATCGCTTGACAGTCAGAAACACTGAATAATGTGGATTTTACAGATTTACCAACAACCGTGAATTTGCCGTCTTCGGGTATCCAATCTCCCCAAGGCAATGCCTTTGTTTGATCAAACAATTCTGTAAATGTGACAGCACGAAAACTGCCCATTTTTACCCAAACACGTCCTGCACAACGAAGCCATAGATTGGCTTTTGGAATATCAGCTTCTGTGCCGGTAAATTCAACTTTACCATCTGATGTTTTGATATTTTGAAAGCCAAGTGCTTGACATTCTCTTTTCACAACAGCTTCTAAGCCAAATGTTGTGGTTGCAATGAAATCAATAGACATAAGATATTCTCCGTTCTTTTTTGCAATAATGATACGGCACAAAAAAGCCATGTGTCAAGAGGAGAACGGACAAAAACCAAGAATTTTATAAAAACCTTGAATTTGAAATAAAAAACAGATATGATAATAACCATAAAAAAGTAAAGAAATGAGGAAAGTTATGTATCGTTTATTAAAAACTTGCGGCAGAGCCAAAAGGGGCGAATTTCATACACCCCATGGTGTGATACAAACACCAGTATTTATGAATGTGGGAACTTTGGGGGCAATCAAAGGGGCTGTGTCAACAGAAGATTTGGAACAAGTAAATTGTCAAGTGGAATTGTCAAACACATACCATTTACATTTGCGTCCCGGTGATAAAGTGGTCAAAAAATTGGGTGGTTTGCATAAATTTATGGTTTGGGACAAGCCCATTTTGACAGATTCCGGTGGTTTTCAGGTGTTTTCATTGACAACATTGCGTAAAATCACAGAAGAAGGTGTGACATTTAGTTCCCATATTGATGGCAGAAAAATATTTATGGGCCCAGAAGAAAGTATGCAAATACAATCCAATTTGGCGTCAACCATTGCGATGGCGTTTGATGAATGTATTGGTATTCCGGCAGAAAGAGGATATGTGTTGGATTCTGTGGCAAGAACCACAAGATGGCTGGAACGTTGTCAAAAAGAAATGAACCGATTGAACCAGTTGGACGATACCATAAACAAAAAACAGATGTTATTTGGTATCAACCAAGGGGCAACATATGAAGATATTCGTATTGAACATGCAAAACGGATTTCTGATATGGATTTAGATGGGTATGCCATTGGTGGTCTTGCGGTTGGGGAAACACATGCAGAAATGTACCGCATATTGGAAGAAGTTGTACCATATCTGCCACAAAACAAACCAACATATTTAATGGGTGTGGGAACACCAGAAAATATATTGGAAGCGGTGGAGCGTGGTGTGGACTTCTTTGACTGTGTGTTGCCTGCAAGAAATGGCAGACATGCACATGTTTACACCAATAAAGGCAAATTGAATTTGATGAATGCAAAATATGAATTGGACGATACACCGATTGATGAAACTTGTGATTGTCCAGCGTGTAGAAGATATACCAAAGCATATATCCGTCATTTGTTCAAAGCAAAAGAAATGTTGGCAATGCGTCTTTGTGTACTGCATAATTTACATTTCTTTAATACCATGATGGCAGAAATTCGTGAAGCATTGGAACAAGATCGTTTCCCAGAATATAAAAAGGCAAAATTAGAAGCTTTTAACCAAAACGGAAAATAACAAGTCTTGACGTGTTTGTAAAACTTGGATATAATAGTAATACTGTATTCCAGAATTTTATGTATGTTAGGAGAGAAAAAAATGGACAGCTTTACAGCATTTTTGTTGGACGTTAACACAACAATCAGTGCAAATGGTGGTGCGGCACAAAGTGCAAGTCAACCTGCATCATCTGGCGGACTTTTTGGTAGTATGAACCCTGTGATGTTGATTGTCATTTATTGTGTGGCATTGATATTGATTATGTACTTCTTGTCTGTAAGACCAACACAAAAAAGAGAAAAAGCATTGGCAGAACAAAGAAAAGCAATCGAAGTGGGTGACATGGTTATCACAAACAGCGGTATGTATGGTAAAGTCGTGGATATCACATACGAATGTTTTATTATTGAATTTGGTTTGAACAAAGGTGTGAATGTGCCTGTGGCAAAAGGTGAGGTGTTTGGCAAAAGAGAACCAAATCTTTCCAATGAAGCACCTCCACAGTTGGAAG
>CAJMNV010000036.1 GCA_905214825.1 uncultured bacterium
ATTTTGTCAAACACTTTTATGCACATTTTTATAAAAAAAGGCATTTTTCATCAAAAAACATATGACAAATAAAACACAAATCAAAAACTTTGTAATTATGATAAAATTTGTATTGACATTTTTTTTGTAATATGATACCATACATCCAAGTGTTAGTTTTTACTAACTATTTATTTTTGTATAACAGTTAGCTTGTGCTAACAATTACTTTTTCAGAACAGGAGGTATATTTATGAGTGTTGTCATCGTTGGTGGTCATGATAGAATGGTACGTCAGTATATGGATATTTGCAAAAAATATAATTGCAAGAGCAAAGTATTTACACAGCTACCAGGGAATTTTCGTTCTCAAATCGGAAAAGCAGATTTAATCATACTGTTCACTTCCACAGTTTCTCATATCATGGCAAACGGAGCCGTGCAAGAAGCCGAAAAAAATAATATTTCTATCGCACGTTCTCACAGCAGCTCTTCTTCTGCACTGAAAAAGATTTTGGCAGAACATTGCTGTTGATTGTTCAGATGTATTGATAGCATTTAGTTAGCGATAACTAATATTTTAGAAAGTGTGGTGGCTCACATTGTCTTATTTTGAAACAGAGTTAATTCATCATGCAGCACCTACCTTGTTGGGACGAAAGCAAGCAAACTTATTTTCGTTTCCTTTGGAATTGTTGCCAAAATATCGAGAAGAAATTGCATCTTATCAAAAACATCTACAACCATACGGCATACATATTGTATATCTTTACAGCTGTAAAAAACGTGTGTTTTTGATGGTCTATCGACAAAAAGCAATGTTGCGGTATTTGCGTACACCGCATGTCAAACAATATTTGCTTTCTCTTGGTTATCCAGAAACATTGGGCAATCCAAAAGCATTTTGTCAAACCATTCAATTTCTTCGTAGCAGAATGCAGGCATACTGTGAATTTCCGCATGAAATCGGATTTTTCCTTGGTTATCCACCTGCTGATGTCTTTTGTTTTATCAAACAAAAAGGACAAAACTACAAATGTGTTGGCTATTGGAAAGTATATGGTGATGAACAAAAAGCATTGCGTATCTTCCAATGTTATGAACATTGTCGAGAAACACTAATGGAACAGGTAGCCGCAGGCACACCCATACTCTCCCTCTTGGGTGCTGCCTGATACTATACTATATTTTTATAACAATATCTTTTTACTTAAAAGGAGGCATTTTTTATGAGTAAAATTGCAGTTATTTATTGGAGTGGCACAGGAAATACCGCTGTTATGGCAAATGAAATCGCCGCAGGTATTGGGGCTGATGCTGAAGTCTTTTCTGTAGACGCATTCCAAGGTAACGTCAACGATTATGATAAAATTGCATTTGGTTGTGCTGCAATGGGCGATGAAGTATTAGAAGAAGCAGAATTCGATCCATTCTTCACAGGCATTGAAGGTGACTTAAAAGGCAAAAAAATTGCTATCTTTGGCTCTTATGGCTGGGGAGATGGGCAGTGGATGCGTGATTGGTACGAAAGATGTAACAAAGACGGTGCTGACATTATGGACGAAGGTCTGATGATTTGCGGTTTCCCTGATGCAGATGGCAAAGCAAACTGTAAAATATATGGTGAAAAATTTGCAGCATACTAATCCTTAAAATAACGTACAACTTATCCTTCTGAATTCTACAAAATATACCCTCAGAAAACCATGTGACCACCCATCACATGGTTTTTCATTTTGTCTGCTTTTTTGATATAGATATGCAAAACAAAATATAGAAAATATATATTACATATATCATATATATAATAGGTAGGTTTTTTTATTTATTGGCATATATTGTCCATATATATTTGAAAATCAAACCTTATACAACGCTCCTCTCATACCATCTATACAATTAAACAAAGGCCTTTTTTTCTCTCCTATACACAGTTTTATCAACCAACATCTTATTCATAAACAAACGAAAGCATTATCATCTCATCAAATGCGTAGTCCCATTTATATTTGTCCATCGCTTTATAGATACAACATTTCCAGAATCACTTATTTTCACAACAAAAAAACCGACGATTGTTCGTCGGTTTTTATTGATTAAGATATAACTTTAATGCTTACAATGGTCGCCACAACAATTACAATTTCCGCCACAACCTTTGCCTTGTTTTTTGTCTTGGATGAGCTTTCTGATAATGGCAACAACCACTATCACAAGCACAGCACCTACTAGAAATGTTCCCATATATCACTACTCCTTTGATTTCTTTTTGATTATACTGTTACTTTTGTTGTCAAAACTTTACTTTCTTTGTAAGGTCTAAACAACAAGTATATGAAACCAATGATAACAATGCATGCTACCACAGTACCAATGCCAAAACTTGCTGTACCTGTGATAATGGCACCAAATTGATATACACACAGAGATACCAAATATGCAAATATTGTTTGGTAACCAATCGCAAACCATGTCCATTTCGCATTGTTCATTTCTCTTTTGATTGCCCCAATCGCTGCAAAGCAAGGTGCACACAACAAGTTGAATACCAAAAAGCTATAAGCTGCTGCTGGTGTGAAGAAAGAGAACAATGTGCCCCAATATTCCATACCATCTTCTGCAACTTCTGCAAAACCAAACAATACACCAAATGTCGCAACAACGTTTTCTTTTGCAATCAAACCAGTGATTGTAGCAACTGCAGACTGCCATTGTCCCCAACCCAAAGGTGCAAATATCCAAGCGATTGCAGAACCCAAGTTTGCCAAAATACTATCGTTCAAATCGTCTACCATACCAAAACCAGCATCTGTAATACCAAAGCTCTGCAAGAACCACAGCAATATTGCAGAAATCAAAATCACAGTACCTGCTTTTTTGATGAAAGAAGAACCTCTTTCCCACATACTTCTCAAAACACTACTAACGGTTGGCATATGGTATGCAGGCAATTCCATAACAAATGGAGCAGGGTCACCCGCAAACATTTTTGTTTTCTTCAAAATAATACCAGATGTTACAATCGCAACAATCCCTACAAAGTATGCACTTGGTGCAACCCAAGATGCCCCACCAAACAATGCACCTGCAATCAAAGCAATGATAGGCAGTTTTGCACCACAAGGGATAAATGTCGTTGTCATAACGGTCATTCTTCTGTCACGTTCATTTTCAATCGTACGAGATGCCATAACCCCCGGCACGCCACAACCAGTACCAATCAACATAGGAATAAAAGATTTCCCACTCAAACCAAATTTACGGAAAATTCTATCCATGATAAACGCAATACGTGCCATATATCCGCAGCCTTCCAAAAATGCCAAGAATATAAACAATACCAACATCTGTGGTACAAAACCCAGTACTGCACCAACACCACCTACAATACCGTCCAATATCAAACTTTGTAACCAACCATCTACAGACATTTTTTCCAATCCGCTTTCTACCAATACAGGAATACCCGGTACCCATGTACCAAAGTCTTCCACAGCAGGTTCTTCTGCGGACAATGCAGTTTCAAATGCTGCTACATCAACAGGCAGTGTTTCTGTCACATTTCCATCTTCGTCAGTCAATTCCAAAGTAGCTGTCACATCTTTTGCTGCTGTTAAGAATGGAGCAATATCTGCACTTTCTTCTATTGCTTCTGCAACACCCATTGTATCAATGCCTTCTTGTGTTGCCGCTTCCAAAAATGCATCAATTTTTTCAGTTTCTAAGGTATACGCTTCATTTGCTGCTTCATATTCTGCTCTACCATTACCAAACAAATAAAAACCATCACCAAACAAACCATCATTTGTCCAATCTGTTGCCAATGTACCAATAGTTGTAACAGAGATATAATATACAATATAAATAACAATTGCAAATATTGGCAGTGCCAACCATCTGTTTGTGACAATCTGGTCGATTTTATCAGATGTTGTCAACTGTCCTTTATTTTGTTTATGATAACAATGTTGAATGATTTCTGATATATATGTATATCTTTCATTTGTAATGATGCTTTCGCTATCATCGTCCATTTCTTGTTCTGCTGTTTTGATGATACCTTCCACATCAGGTGCTTGTTCCATCTTTTCCATGATTTTATCATCACGTTCAAATAATTTGATGGCATAAAAGCGTTTCAACTCTTCTGGAACACCATTTAATTTTGCTGCAATATCGTGCAAAGCACTTTCCACAGATGGTGCAAAGCTATGTTTTGGCATATGTTTGTTCTGAGATGCCACTTGTACAGCCGCTTCGGAAACTTCTTGTATGCCAGTACCTTTCAATGCAGAAATTTCAATGACTTTACAACCCAAATCTTCGGAAAGTTTTTTTATATCAATTTTGTCACCATTTTTTTGCACAACGTCCATCATATTGATGGCAATCACCATAGGAATACCCAACTCTGCTAATTGTGTTGTCAAGTATAAATTTCTTTCCAAATTGGTACCATCAATGATATTCAAAATACCATCAGGACGTTCCCCAATCAAGTAATTTCTTGCAACCACTTCTTCCAATGTATAAGGGGAAAGCGAATAAATACCAGGCAAATCCATGATAATAACATCTTTATTGCCTTTGAGTTTCCCTTCTTTTTTTTCTACTGTTACGCCAGGCCAGTTCCCAACAAATTGATTGGAACCTGTCAAAGCATTAAACAATGTTGTCTTGCCACAGTTTGGATTACCGGCAAGTGCAATCTTCATAGCCATATTGTTCCTCCTCTGTTCTATTAGTCCATACTAACTTAGATGCGAAAAAATTGGTTAGTATTTACTAACCATTTCAAACCCACAACAAATTTTATTGTACAGAAATCATTTCTGCATCTGCTTTTCGTAAAGAAAGTTCATAACCTCTTACAGTGATTTCAATCGGGTCACCAAATGGTGCTACTTTTCTTACAAAAATTGTAGTGCCTTTTGTAATACCCATATCCATAATACGTCTTTTTACAGGTCCTTCGCCTGTCAATTTTGTTACTGTAACTGTTTCTCCAATTTTAACATCTTTCAATGTTTTTGCATTTTCCATTTTTTCACTTCCTTTACACCAAAATTCGGTTTGCCATTGTTTTACTGATTGCCACACGTGCCTCTTTCACATTTACAATCATGTTGCCCTGCATTTCAGAAACCACAGTCACAACAGCACCAACAACAAACCCCAAGCTCTCCAAGAAATGTTTTGTTTCATCTTTCCCATTTATTTTTTTAATTGTTTGTGCTTCTCCTGTTTTTGCCATAGATAAAGGCATAACGTGTTCCTCCTTTGATTTGAAAAAACCATATACAATACAATAAAACCTATCATATTAGTATTCACTAACATTTTGCCATCAGTTTATCACGACTAACTTATATTGTCAATATTTTTTTACAAAATCGAAGAAAACAGCAGGTTTTTTATCAAAACCTGCTATATTTTTATATGCCATCTTGTTGTGTCCATATACTTTGGTATGCTTGCTCATTACAGCCAATCGTTTTTTTAACATAGTCGTCAAATTCTTACCTGATTTATGCAAATCATCTTTCAAAATATCTAAAACCATTTTTTATCATGTAACAGCAATACACTATCTAAAGATAGCTCTACCAAATCCGTTGTATATCTTCTTGCATTTCTTCCAGTATCAAACGATTTTGTTTTGCCATAGCAACAAAACTGCGTATCATATTGTCTGTCATTTCTTTTTATATTTGTTGTGATGTACTTTGTGTATATTGTATGATGCTCGCTGCATTTTTTGGTGTTTGCTTCTTGTAACAAAACAGCAAAATAATAACAAAAAGCGTATGCTTTGCTTTTTCAAAGCATACACTTTTTTATATTCTATACTTTTCAAATATATGTTCTGCCACAGCCACACCGTCCACAGCTGCCGAAACAATACCACCTGCATAACCTGCTCCCTCACCAATGGGATACAGTCCAGACAAAGAAACACTTTCCCGCATTGCATTACGCAAAATACGTACAGGGGAAGAACTACGACTTTCCACAGCTGTCAAAATGGCATCTGGTCTATCGAAACCTTTCAATTTTTTACCAAATGCCTGTAAACCCTCTTTGAGTGCCTCTATCATAAACGCAGGAAAGATTTCCTCCATATTCGCAAATGTTGTTTTTGGACAGTAAGAGGGTATCACTTCTTTGATACCATCTTCTGTGTTATCTAAAAACTGTCCAACCATTTGTATGGGTGCTGTATAATTGCCACCACCTGCCAAAAATGCTTTTTCTTCCAAATCTTGTTGGAAATACATACCTGCCAATGGGTGACTACTGCCAAAATCCTCTGGGAATACTTGCACCAATACTGCCGCATTGGCATTTTTGCCATCTCGTGCATGTTCACTCATACCATTGACAGCAAGACGCCCTTTTTCAGAAGATGCTGCAACCACATATCCCCCAGGACACATACAAAATGTATATACCCCTCTGTTTTTTTGTGTGGTATATGTCAAACGATAATCTGCTGCTGGCAATTTTTCTGCAAATGCTCCATATTGTGCCGCATTGACCATACTTTGTGGATGTTCGATACGTACACCCATTGCAAAAGGCTTTTGTTCCAATGTAATTTGTTTTTCAAATAACATGGTAAATGTATCTCTTGCACTATGTCCCAATGCCAATATCACATCATTTGTTTCTATTTTTTCTGTTCCATTGACTTCCACAGCCGTCACATGCCCATTTTCATGGAATATATCTGTCAATTTTGTAAAAAACCGTACTTCGCCCCCCAATGCAATAATACGTTCTCTCATTTGTTTTACCACATCACGCAACAAATCAGTGCCAATATGCGGCTTATTATCATACAATATTTCTTTTGGTGCCCCTGCCGCAACCAGTTCTTCCAAAACCTTACGACAACGTATGTCTTTGATACGAGTTGTCAATTTCCCATCAGAAAATGTCCCCGCACCACCTTCGCCAAACTGCACATTATTTTCTGTATCCAATTCTCCTGTTTGCCAAAAATGCGAAACAGCTTTGCTGCGACTCTCCACATCACCACCACGTTCCAACACAACAGGACGCAACCCCATTTGTGCCAGCAACAAAGAGGCAAACAATCCCGCAGGACCAAATCCTACCACGACTGGTCGTTTTTCCATATGACATTTTCCCGTAGGCAAATGATATGTCAAATCAGGGCTTTTTGTAATTTGTTTATTTTTTATTTTGGCAAGTTTTTTTTGTTCTTGCAACACCACAACATCCACCACATACACATAATGGATATTATCTTTTTTGCGTGCATCTAAAGAACGGCGAAATATATGCAATTTTTGTATTTCATCAACAGATATGTCCAATACTTTCGCCACTTTTTGTTGCAATGCATATTGTTTGTGGTCAATGGGCAATTTCAAATCTGTTATCCGTATCATAAAACACTTCCTCCAACACAAGACCTTTTGCAGGTGCTGTAAAACCTGCTTGCTCTCGTTGTTTTGCCTGCAAAATATTTTCCATATCCTGCACACTTTTTTTGTCTTCTCCCACTTCAATGAGTGTCCCTGTCAATATCCGTACCATTTGATATAAAAATCCATTACCTGTATATGCAAGCACCAATTTCTGCCCTTGTTGGGTAATGGTAATATCAAAAATGGTACGCACAGATGATTTTTTCATACGTTTGTTTGCACAAAAACTTTTGAAATCATGCGTTCCTACAAAAACAGCTGCTGCTTGTTCCATTTTTTGTATATCCAAATCATCTTTACACCAAAAACTATATTTGCGTGCAAACACAGGTGGCATATCACCCAACCAAATCGTATACACATATCGTTTTGCTTTGGCGTGCAAACGGGCATGAAACCGCCCGTCTACCTTTTCCAAAGCCAATATACCAATATCTTCTGGCAATTTTTGATTGATTGCCTGTTTCAGTTCTGTCACTGTGCCTTTCCAGTCCATATGAAAATTTGCCACTTGTCCTTTTGCATGTGTACCTGCGTCTGTTCTGCCAGAACCAAAAATTTCTGTTTCTGTACCTGCCAAATCCGAAATAATATTTTCCAATTTCGCTTGTATGGTGTTGTTGGTATTGCCTTGCTTTTGCCATCCATCATATCTGCCACCATCATAACACAATACCATTTTGTAATTTTGCATGATATTCACCCACGATTATAATGCATTCAATATAGAAGGTACAAACTGTTTCTTTCTGGATACCACACCCGGCAAATGAATATATGTTTCTGTTGCAGTACCACCAAATGCTTTTTCTACAAATTCTTTTGCATCTTTGCCAAAGAATACCAAATCAGAAGACTCCTCAATGATATTTGTCAACAAGAAGAACAACATATCCAAATCACCTGTGCCTTGTTCCGCCATAAAATCTGCGATTTGTCCACGCAAGTCTTCCAAAGCAGATTTATCCAAAGAAGAAATCTGCCCTGCACCAAATGACAAACCGTTTGCATTAAATTTTTTGAAGTCTTGATAAAAAATTTCTTTTGGTGTTTTACCTGCCAAATTGCTACCTGCACGAAACATATTTTCTGCATGTTCTTTGATGTCAATGCCTGCAATTTTTGCCAATGCTTCTGCTGCTTTCTGGTCTGTTGGTGTGCAAGTGGGAGAACGAAACATCAATGTATCAGACAATATTGCAGAACACATCAAACCTGCCATATTTTTGGGTATCTCTACACCATTTTCCAAATACATGTTATACACAATGGTAGAAGTACAACCCACAGGCTGATTACGGAAATAAACTGGTATGGTTGTCTGCATGGTTCCCAAACGGTGATGGTCAATAATTTCTAAAACTTCTGCTTCCTCAATACCATTGACTGCCTGAGATTTTTCATTATGGTCTACCATAATAATTTTTTTGTTTGTCATATCCAACAAAGAACGTCTAGACAACATACCTTTATAATTGCCGTCACTATCTATCACAGGGAAATCACGATGGCGGATTTTTGCCAGTGTTTCTTTGATTTCTGTGATAAAATCGTCCATATAGAATGTCACCAGATTATCTTTTTTCATAAAATAGGACAAAGGTGTACTTTGGCTAATCAATCTTGCTGTCATATAAGTATCATGTGGTGTACCAATCACCACGCAACCTTTTTCTTTCGCCAATTCCTGAATACTTTCAGAAACATTTGCTCCCATACATACCACCAAACAACCAATACCACTTTCCACAGCACAAAGTTGTGATTCGTAACGGTTTCCTGTCAGCAAAATATCTCCTTTTTCCAAATATGTTTCCATCAATTCTGGATTTGCAGCACCAATGAGTATTTTACCACCTTCTGGTACAATATCTTCTGGATTGCCCACAATCATTTCTCCATCAATGGCTTCCAAAATATTATGATATTTTGTTTTAGATAACGACAATATTCTTGTTTCGTATACGTCCATATTTGCAGTTGCAATATCTTTTACAGAAATAATACCTTCCAGTTTTCCATCATACACAATCGGCATTGTAGGTTCTTCTGTATCTCGCATAATTGTCCATGCATTTTTCAAAGAAATTTCTTTGGACAAACCAATGGTTGGTTTAATGGAAACGTCTTTTACCTGTGTACCCACATGGGCAATATATTCTGGTGCTTTCACACCAAAAAAGTCCAACACATATTGTGTTTCACTGCTTACATCACCCGCACGTTTGGGGACATGATTTTCTTCCGAAATTTGATTTTTCAAATTTGCATATGCAATCGCAGAGCAAATAGAATCTGTGTCTGGGTTTTTATGCCCAATGACAAAAATATCCTTTTTTCTATTCATAATATATTCTCCTTCCTGTTTTACCATATAAAGAAAAGACGCCAAAAGCGTCATATTGATTACTTCTAAGCGTCCTAATTATATCTTTTTCCGAAAAAATCGTCAATCGTTTCAAACAAATATCATAACTTTTTATCAAAAACAAATAAATTCCTAGTATTTTTATTGGTATTCATTGTTGTGTATGTTGTATTCTTTGATACCAAATATAAGACATCACCATTGGTACAGTATACATCAAAACCAACATTACCATACACAACCAGAACAACAACATTTGTTTTGCTATCACAAAACAACCCATCACCAGCAACAAACCACAAGCCACAAACATTCTACCACCCAATCTTTGTGTTTTGTTCCATACTGTTTCATCAGACAATGCCCATGGTGTTTTGATACCTGTAAAAAAATTAGATTTGATTTTTGGCATTTGATTGCCCATCAGTACAAACAATACCCCTATCATTGCACAAATCACTTTGCCAACCACAATGGTATTTGGGTACAAACTTTCCACCAATGAAATACCAATCATTACAACCATAAATAACATCAATAATATTCGCATTGAGGTATATGTTGTTTCAAACCGTACATAATTTTGTTTTTTAGGGTCAATTTTGGGTAATATGGGCATCCATATTCCAATCAGTATATTCAATCCTGCCACAAAAAACAATTTGTATTTGTCGTCATATCGCACAACGTTACCATCAACCCCCCACTGCATTGGTACTTGTACAGGCAATTTATTGTATACCATTAACACCATCAATGTTGGCAGTATACTCAGAAGCACAATCAATATTGTTTTTGGTTTCATATTTGTTCCCTCCTGTCAATGAAATCATAAATCCCATCAATTCGTCCAATACCGAAAGATTTAATTCATAATAGATGTATTTTCCCTTTTTATTATCACTAATCAATTCCGCCTCTTTCAGCACAGACAAATGGTGTGATATGGTTGCATTTGTCATTTGAAAATGCCCTGCAATTTCCCCTGCTGTCAAAGGCTTTTCTTTCAAAATGAGCAATATCTGTCTGCGTGTGGCATCGCTCATGGCTTTCCAAGTTTCTTGTATCCCCAAAATAAACAACTCCTATCATTTAGATAATTATCTAAATATAAAATAACCTACTTTTATCATTTTGTCAATAATATTTTGATATTTATCTAAATGTTTTTTTATTGCCAATTCTCTAAAATACTTTTATGATATTGCTAAGAAAGGAGGGATACATTTGAAATCGCAATGCAACACTTGTTTATATTATCAATATGATGAAAGTTATGACGAATATTATTGCGGGGTATCATTAGACGAGGACGAAATGGAGCGTTTTCTGACAGACCATTTTGCAAATTGCCCTTATTATCGTTTAGATGATAAATATGCCACCGTTCGCCGCCAAATGTGATACCCTTACCAAAAAATAACAGCCAAAAATATACAAAATTCCCTTGCTTGTTGTTTTCAAAAACCGTATACTAAGTATACGGAAATTTTTGAGAAATTTTGTCCGAAATTGTCAGCCAAAGGGGAACAAAGACATTGCAATCAAAAATCAAAGAATGGAGAACAGTATTGTTGCGTGCAGTAACTATATTGAGCATATTATATCTTTTATGCTGGCCAATGCAGTTGGAAGGCAGCTCTATGGAACCAACATATAATCACCATGATATCGTTTGTTTCAATCGCCTTTCTGCAATATTACAAGATTACAAACATGGTGATATTGTCATATTTGATTATTTTGATAAAGACGGCAAACATACAGTATTAAAACGTATTGTTGGAAAAGCAGGCGACCACATTGAAATCAGCACAAATGGCGTCAAACGCAACGGTATTTTATTAGAAGAAGATTATACCATAGGCAAAACCACAGGTGCAGTAGATATGATTGTACCAGAGGATACTATTTTTGTATTGGGCGACCATCGAGACATCAGTTTTGACAGTCGTCATATGGGTGTCATATCCACAAAATATTTAAAAGGAAAAGTATTGTTTCGCTTGTTTCCATTTTAAAAAATGCAAAAAGGAGAATACAGTGCAAAATCTATGTATTCTCCCTTATTGTTTTTATAAAGATGTATCTGCTTTTTTAATATTTTTTATCATTGTGTAATATGCACGGATTTCAAATCCCAAATTTCATCTGCATATTGTTTGATGGTTCTATCGCTGGAAAATTTCCCACTTTTTGCTACATTACAAATTGCCATCTTTGCCCATTCTTTTTTATCACGATATGCTGCATCAATATCACGATGTGCTCTTGCATAATCTGCGTAATCTTGTAGCACAAAATATTCATCTGCTCTACCACCATATCCATTCAACAATGCATCATACAATTCACGGAACAAATCTGCATTGCGGTCAAACGTACCATCAATCAAGCTAGTCAAAGCCATTCTGACTTCTTGGTTCATATTATACACAGACCATGGGTCATAATATCCTTGATATTTTTGTTGCACTTCTTCTGCGGACATACCAAATATAAATATATTTTCCTTGCCCACTTCTTCAAATATTTCCACATTTGCCCCATCCATTGTACCGATTGTCAATGCCCCATTGAGCATAAATTTCATATTCCCTGTACCAGAAGCCTCTTTCCCGGCTGTTGAAATTTGTTCGCTGACATCAGCCGCAGGAATCAGGCGTTCCGCCAACGACACACGATAATTTTCCAAAAATACCACCTTAATTTTACCACCAATGCTTTCATCATGATTGACCACATCTGCCACAGCATTTATCAATTTGATAATCAATTTTGCACGACGATACCCTGCTGCTGCTTTTGCCCCAAATATAAATGTTCTTGGTATCATATCCATATCTGGGTTCATTTTCAGTTGGTTGTACAGCCCAATGATATGCAAAACATTCAACAGTTGGCGTTTGTATTCATGCAAACGTTTCACTTGTATATCAAATATACTGTCTGGATTGATGGTAATTCCTTTTGTTTCTTTTATATAATCTGCCAATGCCTTTTTATTTTCTTTTTTGATTTCCATAAAACGCTGGCAGAATGTTTCATCTTCTGCATATGGCAGTAATTTTTCCAATTCTGTCAAATCTGTAATCCAACTATCTCCAATGGTTTCTGTAACCAATTTTGCCAAACCTTGATTTGCATGTAACAACCATCTTCTTTGTGTAATGCCATTTGTTTTGTTATTAAATTTTTCAGGATACAAAGCATAAAAATCTTTCAATTCTTGGTTTTTCAATATTTCTGTATGTAACGCTGCCACACCATTGACAGAATGACTGCCTACAATGGCAAGATATGCCATACGAATTTGACCGTCTGCAATAATTGCCATATTGCGAATTTTTTCAGGATTTTCACCATATTTTTGTTGCAATTCCAAACAATAACGACGGTTAATTTCTTCCACAATCTGATAAATACGAGGCAACAAGCGACTAAACAATTCCATAGGCCATTTTTCTAATGCTTCCGCCATAATGGTATGATTGGTATACGCACACACTTTTTTTGTAATTTCCCAAGCATCGTCCCAAGGCACATCGTTTTCGTCTACCAAAACACGCATCAATTCTGCCACAGCCACTGTGGGGTGTGTATCATTGAGCTGAAATGCCACTTTATCCGGCAATTCATGAAAATTACTATGTTTTTCTTTAAAACGTTGTACCACACGTTGCACCGTTGCAGAAATAAAGAAATATTGCTGACGCAAACGCAATTCTTTTCCTTGTATATGTTCATCTGCTGGATATAGCACATCTGTCAAAGAACTTGCCAAGACTTCTTCTTCTGCTGCTTTTTGATAATTTCCCTCGTTAAAGAATTTCAAATCCAGTTTATTTTTGGCTCTGGCTTCCCATAAACGCAATGTATTTACGGTATTATTTCCATATCCTATCACTGGATAGTCATAAGGTACTGCAATCACAGACTGATAATCTTCCTGTATAAAACGATACGCCCCATCTCCTTTTGGCACTGCACGCACATACCCACCAAATTTGACTTCCACAGCATATTCATTTCGTTTGATACCCCAAGGGTCTCCATTTTCCAACCAATTATCAGGTACTTCCACTTGATACCCATTTTCTAATTTCTGTTCAAAAATACCATAATGATAACGGATACCACAACCATACGCTGGTAACTCCAATGTGGACAAAGAATCTAAGAAACAAGCTGCCAAACGTCCCAAACCACCATTACCCAAACCTGGATCGGGTTCTGCATCTTCTACTATGTTATAATCAATGCCCAATTCCTGCAAAACTTCTTTTACTTCTTCATACATCTGCAAATTGATAAGGCTATTTCCAAAAAATCTACCCATCAAAAATTCCATAGATAAATAATAAACCACTTTTACATCATCTTTGTTATACACATCATGTGTTTGTATCCATTTATCTGTAATCACATCTCGCACTGCAAACACAGTTGCCTGATACACTTCCTCTGTTGTTGAAGCTTCCAACGGTTTTCGATACAAAGTTTTAACTGTCTCTCGTATCATTTTTTTTAATGCTTCTTTTTCTATCAATGTATTCATATTTGATTCCCCCATGTATTTTCATTTGCGATTATACTCTTTACTGTTCACTATAACATAAAAAGCGACTATTTGGCAAATATCCCATATATTTTATTTTTTCAACTTTTCTATTTCAAAAATTCCAACCACACACCAAACCAAAAACCGCATATACCGCCCAATCCCAACCATATCCCTTCTTTATTATCACTAGGCAATATCACAGCACATGATAAGTATAAACAACTTCCACCCAACAACGCTGCCAAAAGTGCCATCATATTGCCACAACATACCATACCTTTGCTATACCCCCAAACAACACCTGCCAAAACAAAACAAATACAACTTCCCCATTTTGTATATCGTTTTTCCAACGCTGTACCACAAGCCACACCTGCCAAAACAGCGGCTGCTGTCACATAAAATACACCACTTGAAAATACCGCTGGTAAAAAATACAGACAAAAAAAAGACACTGCAAAACCAGCCAACATACCATTTTGTAACAATACATATTTTGATTTTTTCATTTTCAAAATCAAAAATATACCATATACCAAACAAAATATCGTCCAAAAACAAACAGACATTTTTTGTCCCCCTATCCATTGCCTTTATTTTAACTTATGGCAATATAAAAAAAACAGAACAAAAAAAGCACAGATTTCTCTGTGCTTTTTCATGACAGGCGTCACCCGGATTTGAACCGGGGATAGAGGTGTTGCAGACCTTTGCCTTACCACTTGG
>CAJMNV010000037.1 GCA_905214825.1 uncultured bacterium
TTTTTATCGTGATATAATGAAGTTGAAACAAAAAATAAAAATTTTATATTAACAGGAAGGAAAGAAAGGGAATGCACAAAGCGATTGGTTCCAGAAAAGATTTTAGCAGACCGGAAGATGATGCTTTGCTGGCAGAGTATCATACATGTGTAAAAGACCTTTTTACACAGGAAATGGTACAAAAAATGGATGAACATGTACAACATTGCGATACTAGCCGTTTGCAACACAGCATCAATGTATCTTATTATAGTTTTTTGATTTGTTACCGTATGGGGTGGGATTATCGTTCCGCAGCGAGAGCTGGTTTACTGAATGATTTGTTTTTCTATGATTGGAGAACAAAAAAATATCTTCGTTCCAATCATGCAGCTTGGCACCCCAGAGTTGCTTATGATAATGCAAAAAAAATTACAACATTAAATAAAGTGGAAAAAGATGCGATTTTGAAACATATGTGGCCCTGCACAGTGGTTCCTCCACGTTATATAGAATCTTATGTGCTGACATTTGTGGATAAAACGGTTGCTGTAATGGAAATGGTACAAAAAAAATATGCAAAAGTATTCAAACGTGCGGTTGCATAAAATCTTTATGGAAAATAAAAAAGCCTATGGTGAAAACTGTCGGCTTTTTTATTTTGTATAAATATATCGTCTAAACACAGAAACAAAGGGGGATATTTGTAATCAAATGCTTGTACAAATAATAGAATTTTTCGCTACAATAAAGATATATAGCGAAAGGTGGCGATGGTTTTGTATAAAAAACACAGAGAAAAACAATTTTTGATACAACTGGAAGAAGTAAAAGAAAAATATATCAAAAGAGCCTCGGAATTGGAGAATATTTTTTATCGTGGGTTTTATATACAATGTGCAGAAAGTACAGCAGCAGATATGTATGAGATGCTGTTTTTGGATTGTAGCAAAGGGAATTGTTTTCAAAATCAGCAGAATATAGACAAAAGACAGTTGGAACGGTTTTTCAAATTGGCAGCAATACACCATACCATTTGCACTGCAAAACGTAGAAAAAAACAAATCAAATGGAAGTCGATACAATCTGCATTGCAAGAAGTTTATGGTTTACATGAAAAAGAAATGCATATGACAGATATTTTATATCGTTGTATTGGTATTTCACAAAGTGGGTTTTCAGAGCTTTTTGCAAAAGTCACGATACAATATTTGCGATTGCAGTCAGAATTTGATATTTTTACATTAGCATTTTTATTGCATTTTTGGTATAATTCTTATAGAAGTTTTTTGGTAGCATTTGTGGGATATGTGCCGTTTCATGTGCGGTTGAAAAAGGCCTCTGCAATGTGAAATTAGAAAAAGGCGGGAATGATATGTGGACAGAACAACAAGAATGTGCCATGATGGCAAAAGATAGCGATATTTTGGTAGCAGCGGCAGCAGGTAGCGGCAAAACGGCTGTATTGGTAGAGCGTATCATTCGACGCATTACACAAGGCGATACACCAATGGATATTGACCGTATGCTTGTTGTGACTTTTACAAAAGCGGCAGCGGCAGAAATGAGCCAAAGAATTGGTGCGGCAATTACAAAAAAATTGGAACAACAACCACAAAATACACATTTACAAAATCAGTTGGCATATTTAAGTCATGCAGATATTAAAACCATACATGCATTTTGTTTGCAGGCGATACGGGAATATTATGATTTGATAGACCTAGACCCAGCCACAAAAACAGCTGACCCATCGGAAATCAAATTGTTGCAAAGAGATGTTTTGGAGGAATTGTTTGAAGAGTTGTACACAGAAGAAAACGAGGGGTTTTTGCAGCTTTTGGAAACATTTAGTGAAGATACAGGCGATAGACGTTTGAAAGAATTGATATTGCAAGTGTATACATTTGCACAAGGTGACCCACACCCAAAAAAATTGCTTTTGGATATGGCAGAGAGATTTGCTTTTCAACAAAATGAAAGTTTGGATGATTGTTGTTGGATAAACATAATACAGTCTGCGTTATATGGTAATGTGGAAGATGCATATTATCAAATGCAAAAAGCAGAACGGTTGGCAAAGTATGATGCAGAATTTACCGCTTATCATGATTGTATCGAAAAAGAGTTGGAAGCATTGGTATATTTGAGAAATGCTTTGCAACAAAAAGGGTATGCAGATTGGCAAAAAGCATTTTCTGCCATAGGTTTTGGGCGTATGCCGTCTTATCGTGGAGAAGAAAAAGAAAAAGCAGAACAGATTAAAAATTTGAGAAATGATGCGAAAGCAACCATACAAAAATTGGGAGAAACTTATTTTTGTTATGATGCACAAACGCAGTTGCGACTGCTCAAAGGGTTGTATCCTGTGGCAAAGGCTTTGTCAGATGTGACGATATTGTTTATGGAACGTTTTGCGGAAGCAAAAAAAGAAAAATTGTGGATGGATTTTCATGATTATGAGCATTTTGCTTTGCAAATACTGACAGAACCAGAAAGCACAAAAGACAACATCATTCCCACAGAAGCCGCAAAACAAATGCAAAAAAAATATGATGAAGTGATGATTGACGAGTACCAAGATAGCAATGTGGTACAAGAAATGCTGCTTTGTGCAGTTTCTGGTGCTTATTTGGGCAAAAATAACCGCTTTATGGTGGGGGACGTCAAACAAAGCATTTATCGTTTCCGTTTGGCAATGCCACAGTTGTTTAATGAAAAATATCGTTCTTATCCTGTGCAGGCAGGCGGCAAAACAAGAAAAATTATACTTTCTAAAAATTTCCGCAGTCGTAAAAATGTATTAGATGGCATTAACTTTTTGTTTCGACAGTTGATGACAGAAGGTTGTGGTGATGTGGTATATGATGCAGAAGCAGCATTGTATGCGGGGGCAGAATTTCCACCATTTACGGGTGTTTGTGGTGGTGATTGTGAAATGGTTGTTTTGGAAACAGCAAATCATGATGAAGATTTGCCAGAAGAACTTGAAGAATTGGATAAACGTCAATTAGAAATCACATGGATATTACATAAAATCAAAGAAATGCAAGCAGAAGGATTTTCTGTGCTGGATAAAGAAACAGGGCAGTATCGTACATTGGAATATCGAGATGTTGCCATATTATTACGCAGTATCAAAAACTGGGGCAATACGTTGGACGATGTGTTTGGCAAAGAGGGTGTCCCATATTATGCAGAAACCGCAGAGGGATATTATGATATGACAGAAGTGGACACCATATTGAATATGTTGCGTTTGACAGATAATCCCTATCAAGATATTCCGTTGTTGTCATTGCTGTATTCTCCCATATATGGATTGTCCGCAGATGATTTGGCACAAATTCGGTTGTTTGGCGGCGATGGTTTGTTTTATGAATGTGTACTGCATTATGTGATAGAAGGGGAAGAACAACCCATTATAGAAAATTTAACCCATTTTATTTCTGATTTGCAAGATTGGAGAGAAAAGGCAATACAATTTTCGTTGCATGAATTGTTGCGGTATTTGTATCAGCAAACAGGGTATTATGATTATGTGGGCATGACAGCGGGTGGTTCTTTGCGACAAGCCAATTTACGCCTTTTGCTCGAAAAAGCGGAAACATACGAAAATAACAGCCAAAAAGGATTGTTTCACTTTGTGCGATATGTGGAACAGATGAAAACAACAGAGGCAGAAGCCTCAGCCGCAAAATTACAAAGTGAGGCAGAAAATTTGATACGTGTGATGACCATACACAAAAGTAAAGGCTTGGAATTTCCTGTGGTATTTGTGGCAGATATGGGCAAACAGTTTAATGAGGCAGATATTCGCAGTGCAGTTATCACACACCAAAGTTTGGGATATGGTATGGATTACATGGATTTGGAACAACGTGCGTATTATCGTACATTATCCAAGACTGCGTTGGCAGAGGCAATTCGATTGGAAAATATATCAGAAGAAATGCGTGTTTTATATGTGGCATTGACAAGAGCAAAAGAAAAATTGATATTGACAGGTACTGTCAGAAATTTGGAAAAATCCATTGAAAAATGGGCAGAAATTGCAGACTGTCCAACAGAACAACTGCCTGTATATCGTGTGCGAAAAAGCAGAAATTATTTGGATTGGGTGATGCCTGCACTGCTAAGACACCCTTGCGGTATTATATTACCAGAAAAATGGGAGCCTATGGAACGAGGTAAACCATACCACTTTTTGGAAGAACCATCAAAATGGAAAATTTCTTTTTTACAAAAGACAGATGTCTATGATTGGCAAAAACAAAAAATAGAAAAAGCAAAACAAAAAACAGATGTATTTGTAAATTGGGATACAGAACAAAATTATAGTGGACAAAAAGAACAGATTTTTCAAATATTGTCATGGCAATATGACCATAAAACAGCCACACAACTGCCTGCGAAAGTTTCCATATCTGAAATCAAAAGAAGATATGCAGAAATGATTACAGGAGAACAAATGCCAATACCCACAGAGTTGAAATTACCAGATTTTGTAAAAGAAAAGAGGAATGTGACATCAGCGGCGATTGGTACAGCAATGCATGCAGTGGTGGAAACGATAGACTTGCAACAAACATACACAAAAGAAACATTACAAATATTGATAAATGCACTTATAGCACAAGGCAAAATCACATCAGATGAAGCAGAAGCGATGCCAAAACAAGAAATATTGACGTTTTTACAATCGGATTTGGCAGACAGAATGCGAAAAGCAGAAATATTGAAAAAAGAACAACCTTTTGCCATGTTGATGCGTCCAAAAGATGTATTTTTAGATGGGCAATATGATGATGTGGAAGAATGGATACAAATCAATGGTATCATTGACTGTTATTTTATAGAAAATGATGGTGTTGTGCTTGTGGATTATAAAAGTGACCGCTTGTATAGCAAAAAAATATTGCAACAAAAATATACCATACAGTTGCAGTTGTATAAAGAGGCATTGCAACGTGTAACAGGATTGCCTGTAAAAGCATGTTATGTGTATGCTTTTGCAATGGGACAAACGATTGCTTTTTGATACATATGTTGCTTTTTGTCAAAAAAACAGATAAAATAAAAAGAAATGAATGAAAGTGAGGAAATAGAACATGGATGTAACCAGTTTTGGAATTGACCATAATGCATTGTTAAGGGGGATTTATGTATCCAGAAAAGATATGGTTGAAAATGGTGTTTTGACAACATTTGATATTCGTATGAAAGAACCAAATCGAGAAATGGTGATGGATACAGCGGTGATGCACACATTGGAACATTTGATGGCAACTTTTTTCCGTGCAGATGCACAATGGGCAGAAAAAACCATATATATTGGGCCAATGGGTTGTCGTACAGGTATGTATGCGATATTCAAAGGGGATTTGGCATCTAGCGATATTGCAGATGTGATGAAAGCATGTTATCAATATATGGCAACATTTTCTGGTGAAATTCCAGCGGCAAAAGCAGAAATGTGTGGCAATTATTTAGACCATAATTTGGAAATTACAAAAATAGAAAGTCAGAAATTTTTGGAAGAAGTACTGGAAAAATTGACAGAAGAAAATATGGTATATCCAAAACAAAAATATAAAAAATAAAATAAAAAAAAAAAAATTAAAACAATGAAAAAAAACAAGAAAAGTCTATTATTTTTCTTGTTTTTTTTGTATATATGCTTTTTGTTGTGGATATATTAAAAAAACTGATAGAAGTTATCAAAAATTACAATAATATAATTTGGATAGCAAAAAAATATAGTTTTGTATAAATATAATATAAATAAAACAAATATTTTATTTTATACGAATTTTTGTTTATTTTTGTACATAAAATACATGCTGTATGTTATTTGACAGCATAAAAAAGTTATATTATAATCTGATTACACAAAATGAAACAATCAATTTTATTTATGTATAAAGTGTTAAGGAGGCTTTTGGAATATGCTGACTTCTATTGTGGGGATTAACTGGGGCGATGAGGGAAAAGGTCGTATGGTGGACTTGCTTTCCCAGGAATATGATATTGTATGCCGTTATCAAGGTGGTAATAATGCAGGGCATACGGTTATCAACCATTTGGGTAAATTTGTATTGAATTTGTTGCCATCTGGTATATTGCGTGAAAATGTTGTGAATGTTATGGGCAATGGTATGGTGATTGATTTGGAGCATTTGCATGGCGAAATTGCACGTTTGCAAAATGCGGGTGTCAAAATTACACCACAAAATTTGAAAATCAGTGACAGAGCAATCATTTGTATGCCATATCATCGTATGTTGGATTGTTTGGAAGAAGACCGTTTGGGTGATGCAAAATATGGTTCCACACGTCGTGGCATTTCTCCTGTTTATGGTGATAAATATATGAAAAAAGCCATTCGTATGGGGGATTTGCTGTATCCAGAAGTATATCGCCAAAATTTGAGAAATTTGTTGGCATATAAGAATATTGTGATAGAAAAAGTATATGGTGTTTCTGCGGTATCTTATGAAGAAATGTTGGCATGGTTGGACAAGTATGCAGAAGAATTTCGAGATTATATCACAGATACAGGATTGTATTTAAACAAAGCAGAAGCAGAAGGGAAAAAAATCATGTTTGAGGCACAGTTGGGGGCATTGCGTGACATAGATTTTGGTATTTATCCGTTTACTTCTTCTTCTCCAACCATTGCAGCATATGCACCCATTGGGGCAGGTGTGCCGAATTTGCAGTTAAATCAAGTGATTGGCATTATGAAGGCATATTCCAGTTGTGTGGGTGAAGGCCCTTTCACTTGTGAATTGTTTGGAGCAGAAGCAGAGGCATTGCGAGAAGCAGGTGGTGAGTATGGTGCTGCAACAGGTCGTCCACGTCGTGTAGGGCCTTTTGATGTTGTGGCATCTCGTTATGGTATTCGTATGCAGGGATGTTCGGAAATTGCATTGACAAAAATGGATGTATTGTCTTATTTGAAAGAAATTCCTGTTTGTACAAAATATGAATTGCACGGAAAACAGATAGATACATTTCCTTATGCAGCAGTATTGGAACAGGCAAAACCAGTGATAGAAACCGTAGCAGGCTGGAACTGTGACATTAGCCATTGCCGCAAAAAAGAAGATTTGCCAAAAGCCGCATTGGCATATATTGTATATTTGGAAAATGCTGTTGGTTGTCGTATCAAATATGTTTCTGTTGGAGCAGAAAGAGATGCCTATATTCAAATGTATGATTAAAAATATAGAAAACACCCTATTTTATAAAAATGGGGTGTTTTTTGTATTTTAGGCTGGTTAATGTTGGTATTTTGATATAGAATAGAATAAAATGCTTTTTTGGGGGGATACCATGTCAATTCCGAAATATAATGAAATGTATCGTGTGTTTTTGGAGTGCTTGCAGAATGAGCAGAATTATTCTATGAAAGAAATGCGAGAAAACATTGCAACAAAATTGCAACTACAAAAAGCAGACCTTGCTGAGGTATTGCAAAGTGGAAAAAATGTCTTTGCAGATCGTGTGAATTGGACTTCTACATATTTGAAAAAAGCAGGTTTGGTTGTTAGCCCCAAAAGAGGTATGGTTTCCATTACAAAAGAGGGCTTGACCGTTTTACAAAATCCAATGATTGAAATTGATAACACATATTTATTAAATTATAAAAGCTTTCAGGAGTTTGTGAATAAAAATCAAGAGCAAAAGCAAAATGTAGTATCTCCTGTTTTACCAGAAGAAACACCAGATGATGTTTTGGAACAGGCATATCAAAAAATTCATGCACATTTGGCAGATGATTTGCTAAGGGAAGTGATGGATTTGTCCCCGATTGCTTTTGAAAAAATGGTCATTGACTTGTTATTGAAAATGGGATATGGTACTTTTCCAGATGCAGGAAGAACACCACAGGCAAGTAATGATGATGGTGTTGACGGCATTATTATGGAAGATAAGTTGGGTTTTAATCTGATTTATATACAAGTAAAAAAATGGGATTTGGAAAGCACTGTGGGACGACCGGAAATACAGGGGTTTGTGGGAGCGATTGCAGGAAAAAATGGAAAAGGATTATTTGTGACGACTGCAAAATTTTCAAAACAAGCAATCGAATATGCAAAAAAACAGCATATCATTTTGGTTGATGGAAAAAAGTTGGCAGATTTGATGATAGAATATAATTTTGGTGTCAGCGAAAAAAAGGTATTTACCATCAAGGTGATTGATACAGATGTATGGAATGAATATGATGATATATCATAAGCAAACCACGTCAATTTTGACGTGGTTTTTATAAAGAGGACATTAAGCATTTTCGTCTATATCTGCGTCTTGTTCCATTTTATTTTTATGCATTTGATAAATTTTTGTAGTAATGGTCAGCATAACCAAACAAGAGATGGTAACAAATAGTAGCATAAACAAAAAAGTAGCAATAGAACCAACGAGATTATGGTAATTACGATAACTGATTACAAAATAAATCAATCCGGACACCGTTCCTGAAAATATGCTAAGTAGTAGATTTGTTTTGAAATTTGGTTTTAATTTGCGGTCCCAAATACCGTTTCTGATACAATCAATAGCCAAGTATATACATAGTGCAAAAAAAACAAAATATTCCCCAACCAAATTTTCAAAACGATGATTCCCCAAAAGCATTTGTAGTATAATGGTTACCAATAGCCCCCAATAGGCAAGCCAACAAGCTCTATGTTCGATTTTGAGTAGTTTCAATTCTTGCATTTCATCTAGATTATGTTTCTTCATCATGTTCATCCTCCCAAAATAAATCGTCTAATCTTTTTTCTAATGCCCAACATATTTTACGACATAGCTTTATGGAGGGGTTATACTCACCTTTTTCGATTGCATTGATGGTTTGCCGAGATACACCCACTGCTTCTGCAAGCTGCTTTTGTGTCATATCTTTTTCCGCCCGTGCAATTTTGATTGCAAGATTTTTTGGCATAGCGAAAATCTCCTTTCTTTGTGTTTGATATTAACATATACAAGACTTAAAGTAAAGTATATATTACTTTTATAAATATAAATTTTACTTTTATAGAGAAAACAAAAAAGAGTAATATCTCATTTTTTACAGATGAGATATTACTCTTTTGGTGTTTATTGTCTTTTAGTTTTTCTTTTTATTATTTTCTTTTTTTGCAATCTCGATATGCACACGTTTGTTTTTGATTTTGCAACGTTTCATACTATACAAAATGTCTTTGACATATTCTGTGGGTACATCAACAAATGTGTAATTGTCAAACAAATCAATGGCCCCCAATGCTTTGCCAGGGACACCTGCTTCGTTGGCAATGGCACCCACAATGTCTTTTGTACGGATTTTATTTTTCTTGCCTGCATTGATAAACATTCTGACCATTTTTTCGCCACTACCACCGTACAATTCTGTACCATTGCAGTTGATGTCGTCCATAATGTCCAAATCATCTGTTCTGACATCTGCAAGATGTTGTTTTAACAGTGCCGCCGCAATGTCCATGGCAGTGAAATCATCGTCCATTAGATTTTCTACCAAGTGGATATATTTTGTCAGATGTCCTTCTTGTATGGTATCTTTGATTTTTTCCAAGAAGATATTTGTTTTCATTTCTTCTACATCGCTGAGTGTTGGCAATTTTTGTTGTACAATCTTTGTTTTGGTATAACGCATGATGTCACGTAGTTTGTAAATGTCTTTGCCAACACAGAATGTAAATGCTTTCCCGGTTCTGCCTGCTCTGCCGGTTCTGCCAATACGATGGACATAATATTCTTCGTCTTGTGGTACATCATAGTTGAATACAATGTCCACATCGTCAACGTCAATTCCTCTTGCGGCAACATCGGTTGCAACCAATATTTCGATGGTACCATTACGGAATTTTTGCATGACTTTATCTCTTTGTGCTTGTTTCAAATCGCCATGCAGACCTTCTGCAAAATAGCCACGTCCTTGTAACAACTCCACCAAATCATCTACTCTTTTTTTGGTATTACAAAATACCATAGCAAGATTTGGCATATACACATCAATAATTCTAGTCAATGCTTCCAATTTTGTTTTTTCTTTGACATCAAAATAATATTGCTCGATGTTGGGAACAGTCAGCTCTTTGCGAACGATTTTTACAAATTCGGGTTCTTTTAAGAAACGTTTTGTGATGTCCAATATTTCGGGTGAGAGTGTTGCAGAGAACAATAATGTTTGATGGTCTTCTGGTATTTTGACCAATATGGTTTCAATGTCTTCTCGAAAGCCCATGTCTAACATTTCGTCTGCTTCGTCCAATATCATCATTTGTACGGTTTCCATTTTCAATGTGCGACGACGCATATGGTCCATGACACGTCCAGGTGTACCAATGACAATTTGTGCCCCTTTTTTCAGTGCCAAAATTTGGCGGTCTATGGGCTGTCCGCCATAAATGGGAACAACACGAATGTTTTCTTTGTATTTCAATAATTTGCGAAATTCTTCACTGACTTGTATGGCAAGTTCTCGGGTTGGGCAAAGTATCAACGCTTGTAAACGACGGTCGTCAGGATTGATTTTTTCCAAACAAGGAATACCAAAAGCGGCTGTTTTTCCAGTACCTGTTTGGGATTGCCCAATGATGTCTTTGCCTGCTTTGACAAGCGGAATGGCTTGTGCTTGTATGGGTGTGGCTTCTTCAAAGCCCATATCCAAAACCGCCTGACAAATTTCTGGCGATAATTGCATATCTTCAAATTTGAGATGTTCCATATGATTTTCCTTTCTGTTTGTCAGCCGAAGGAAACCAGATAAAGCAAGTCCCAATGTTAAGGTTTCTTTCGACTTTATATCATGATATGGTATACTTCGGCATATATATATTCCCGTTGGAAGTATACTGTTTTCAGGTAAAAAGCCTGTAATTTGATATTATATCAGACAAAATAAAAAAGAGCAAGCAAAATAAATGGCTATTGTGATGAAAAAACAAATGGATTTTTCTTGACTTTTGTTTGTGTTATGGTACAATGTAGCTATTCAAGTAAAAAGGCATTGAAGATGCAAAGTAAACAAATAGACTGCCGCAGAGAGAAAACGTCATCGGCTGAAAACGTTTTTGGTGTATGCAATTTGTTGAAGTTCTCATCTGAGCTGATTTTCTGAACCATTTGCAGTAGGAAAATCCGTTTCATGCACGTTACGCATTTGAGTGCCTGTGTTCGCAGGAATTTTGGGTGGTACCACGGAAGTCTTTCGTCCCGATTTCAGGGAAGAAGGGCTATTTTTTTTGCAATCATAGAAAAAAGGAGAGAAAATAACATGAAAGAAAAATTAAAAGCCATTCATGACCAAGCAATGGCAGCATTTCAAGAGGCAAAAGAAATCAAAGAAATAGATGATTTAAAAGTAAAATATTTGGGTAAAAAAGGGGAATTGACTGCCATATTAAAAGAAATGGGCAAATTGTCAAAAGAAGAACGCCCCATCATCGGACAACTGGCAAATGAAGTGCGTGAAGATTTGGAAAATGCTTTGGAAGAAGCCAAAGAAAGTTTGCACGTTGCAGAATTGGCAGAACGTTTGGAAAAAGAAAAAATTGACGTGACAATGCCGGGTAAAACAAAAGCAGAAGGACATAAACACCCTATGAGTATTGTCATTGATGAAATTTGTGATATTTTTATGGGTATGGGATATGAAGTTGCGGAAGGTCCAGAAGTGGAAAAAGATTATTATAACTTTGAAGCGTTGAATATTCCTGCAAATCACCCTGCAAAAGATGAGCAAGATACATTTTATATCAATGGTGACATTTTGCTCAGAACGCAAACTTCCCCTGTGCAAGTGCGTACGATGGAAAAAGGGAAATTACCCATTCGTATGGTTTGCCCTGGAGCGGTGTATCGTTCCGATGAAGTAGATGCCACACATTCTCCTGTATTCCATCAGTTGGAAGGTTTGGTTGTGGATAAAAATATTACAATGGGCGATTTGAAAGGTGCTTTGGCAGTATTTGCAAAAGAATTGTTTGGTGAGAATACAAAAGTGCGTTTCCGTCCACATCATTTTCCTTTTACAGAACCAAGTGCAGAAATGGACGTCACTTGTTTTGCTTGTGGAGGGGAAGGTTGTCGTGTGTGCAAAGGCGAAGGCTATATTGAATTGTTGGGCTGTGGTATGGTACACCCCAAAGTGTTACAAATGAGTGGTATTGACCCAGAAGAATATAGCGGTTTTGCATTTGGTATGGGCTTAGAACGTGTGGCAATGCAAAGATATGGCATTACCGATTTACGTTTGTTATTTGAAAATGATATGAAATTCTTGAAACAATTTTAATTGCGTGGAAAAAAGAAAGGAGAATATCCATTATGAATATACCGATGTCTTGGTTAAAAGCGTATGTTGATGTGACAGCACCCATACATGATTTTGTGGAAGATATTACATTGACAGGTTCTAAGGTGGAAAGTGTTACCACAATGTGTGGTGATTTGAAAAATATTGTAACAGGGCATATCAAAGCCATTGAAAAACACCCCGATGCAGATAAATTGGTGGTTTGTCAAATTGATGTTGGTAGCGGCAAAGATTTGACCATTGTGACAGGGGCAAAAAATGTCAAAGTGGGTGATTATGTACCTGTGGCTTTGGATAACTCTGTGATTGCAGGTGGCAAAGAAATTCATACAGGTAGTTTGAGAGGGGTGAATTCTGAGGGTATGCTTTGCTCTGTGGAAGAATTGGGCTGTGATAGACATGATTTCCCAGAAGCCCCCGAACACGGAATTTATATTTTCCCTGAACCTGTGGCTTTGGGTGTGGATATTACAGAAGCATTGGATTTGACAGATGATGTTGTGGAATTTGAAATTACTTCCAATCGTCCAGATTGTTTCAGTATATTGGGAATTGCAAGAGAAACAGCGGCAACATATGACAAACCATTCCATTATCCTGAAATTGCGGTAAAAGAAAATGCAGGTGGCAATGTGGCAGATTTGGTTTCTGTTTCTATTGAAAATACAGAACTTTGCCCTCGTTATGTTGCAAGAGCTGTAAAAAATGTCAAAATTGCACCCTCTCCTCGTTGGCTGAGAAAAAGACTGCGTGCGGCTGGTGTGCGTCCTGTCAATAATATTGTGGATATTACCAATTATGTGATGTTGGAAATGGGGCAACCCATGCACGCTTTCGATATTGAAACCATAAAAGATAGAAAAATTATCATTCGTAATGCAAACGATGGTGAAAAAATCACAACATTAGATGGTGTGGAAAGAACATTGGATCGCTCTATGCTTGTGATTGCTGACCCTGAAAAAGCCGTTGCAGTTGCGGGTGTTATGGGTGGCGAAAATTCCAAAATTTCAGAACAGGCAGAAGCAATATTGTTTGAGTCTGCAAATTTCAATGGTCCCAATGTGCGTATCACAGCCAAAAAAATTGGCTTGCGTACCGATGCTTCAAGCAAATTTGAAAAAGGCTTAGACCCCAATTTGGCTTTGGAAGCAGTGAATAGAGCCGCACAGCTTGTGGAAGAATTGGGTATTGGTGAAGTGGTAAAAGGCGTTGTGGACTGCTATCCAAACAAAAGAGAAAGCTGGAAATTGTCTTATTCTCCTGCATGGATAAACAAATTTTTAGGTACAAATATTTCTGAACAAGAAATGCAAAAAATATTTGAAAAAATCGAGTTGGAAGTAGACCCTATCAACCATGTGGTGACTGTGCCAACATTCCGCCCAGACTTGGAAGCACAAGCAGATTTGGCAGAAGAAATTGCTCGTTTTTATGGTTATGATAAAATTGAACCAACATTGGCAACAGGTACACCAACTGTGGGCAAAAAGACTTATGCACAAAATATCACAACATTGGTGAAAAATACCATGATTGCAGAAGGGCTTTGTGAAGCAATGACATATAGCTTTGAAAGCCCCAAAGTGTTTGACAAATTGCTCATTCCTGCGAATGATAAACTGCGTCAGACAGTGACAATATCCAATCCTTTGGGCGAAGATTTCAGCGTGATGCGTACTTTGCCTTTCAATGGCATTTTGAATGCTTTGGCAACCAATTATAACAGAAGAAATGAAAGTGCCGGTTTGTTTGAGGTGGCAAGAATTTATTTGCCAAAAGCATTGCCTGTGACAGAATTGCCAGATGAAATTCCAACATTGACAATCGGTATGTATGGCAATATGGATTTTTATGATTTGAAAGGAATTGCAGAGCATACTATGAATGTATTGGGTATTGGCGAAAAAGCAGAATATACCACAGAAAATACATTGCCTTTCATGCACCCAGGCAGAACAGCCAAAGTGACCATTGCAGGAGAAATGGTTGGTTATTTGGGAGAAGTACACCCCACTGTGGCAAAAAATTATGGCATTGGTACAAAAGCATATTTGGCAGTATTCTATATGGAAGTGTTGATAAAATATGCAAGTCTTGTGAATGTATATCAACCTTTGCCAAAATTCCCCGCAATCACAAGAGATATTGCAATGCTTGTGAAAGAAGATGTCACCGTAAAACAGATTGCAGATGAAATTCGTAAAAACGGTGGTGCATATTTGGAAGAAGTCAAATTGTTTGACGTATACCAAGGAGAACAGATTGAAGCAGGATATAAATCCGTGGCATATTCTATTGCATTCCGTAGTGCTGAGCGTACATTGGCAGAAGTCGATGTGGCAGATGCAATACAAGCGATATTAGACGGCTTGGCGAAAGAATTGCAAGCACAGTTGCGTGATAAATAAATTTTTTAAAATATTTTATCGAAAAAGTGGCATAA
>CAJMNV010000038.1 GCA_905214825.1 uncultured bacterium
TTGGTATGACAGAAGGACTTTTGCAGTTGATGCCTACGGCAAAAATCGGACATATTGGGTTGTATCGTGACCCTGAAACATTGCAGCCAGTGGAATATTATTGTAAATTGCCATCTGATGTGGCAGATAGAACGGTCTTTTTGACAGACCCTATGCTTGCAACAGGCGGAACCGCAGAAGCGGCGATTGGATTTTTGAAACAAAAAGGTGTGAAAAAGATTATATTCCTTTGTATTTTGGCAGCTCCCGATGGCGTGAAAAAAGTGCAACAGGCACACTCTGATGTAGATATTTATGCAGCAGCATATGACAATATTTTGAATGAACATGGGTATATTGTACCTGGTTTGGGAGATGCGGGCGACCGTATTTTTGGTACAAAATAAAAAAGGGGTTGTCTTTTGGCACAGTTGCCAAAATAGTTAGGAGTGAATTTTTGTGGTAAAATATGATTGGTTGCTGTATATTGCAGCTTTTGCCAGTGCATTTGCAATCACACTTGTGACAACACCTTTTGCGAAGTGGGTTTCTATAAAAGTGGGGGCGATTGATTACCCAAAAGATAGAGGGGTTCACAAAAAACCGATGCCTCGTATGGGTGGCGTTGCCATTGTACTTGGTTTTTTGGTGACAGTATTGATGATAAATTTTTTTGACCGCAGTATGAACCAAAAACAACTGATTGGCTTTTTGGTTGGGGCAATCATCATTGCGGCATTGGGTGTTTGGGACGATATGAAAAATTTGCCTGCAAAATTGAAATTTTGTGTGCAGATTGTGGCAGCGTTGATTGTGATATTTTCTGGAACCAAAATTGAAATTGTGTTATGGCCTGTAACGACCACATTACAAGCATTGAGTATCCCTATTACGTTGATTTGGATTGTGGGTGTTACCAATGCGGTGAATCTGATTGATGGTTTGGACGGTTTGGCAGCAGGTGTTACAGGTATTGCAGCATTGAGCTTGATGGTGCTTTGTATTTTTACAGGTACTACAACTGCAGTGGTATTGACCGCAGCTTTGGCAGGGGCTTGTTTGGGATTTTTGCCTCGTAACTTTAACCCTGCTGAAATATTTATGGGAGATACTGGCTCTACATTTTTGGGCTTTGTGTTGGCAGTTACCAGTATATTGGGTGTGTTCAAAGGATATGCATTACTTGCTTTGAGCGTGAGTGTGTTGTGTATTGGTTTGCCAATATTTGATACTATATTTGCAATGCTACGTCGTATGGCAAAACATCAGCCCATTATGCAAGCAGACAGAGGACATTTACACCACAGATTGATTGACCATGGTTGCAGTCAAAAACAAGCAGTATTGATTATGTATGGTATCAGTTTGTTTTTGGGAATTTTGGCAATATTTATTTCTGTCAAAGACTCTCGTATTTTTGTGGTTTCACTTTTGACAGTAATTGTATTGAGTTTTATCATTTATTATTTTAATGCACATATCAAAAACAAAAACCAATGATCAAATAGAACATGCAATTTATGGATATGAGGAGCCTTGTGGCTCCTTTTATTGTGAAAAGTATAAAAACATGATACAATAATCAAACAAAAGGAGGGAGAGATATGGCGGAGGAAATTACAATTCCCATCCCGTTTATTGAAGCAGAACTACCGAAAGCACCACCGTTATATGTGTCCATCTTTTTGATGACACAGGCAACAAAACAAAATGCAGCAGAGATTGCAAAAAAAATGCAAATATTGGAAAGCGATGTTTTGAAAGCGTGGCAGTATTGGGCAGAAAAGGGATACCAAATCAAACAAATGGCACAACAAATAGAACAGACAGAACCAATAAAAACAAAAAATAAAATTGTGCCATCACAAAGACTGGATTATACACAAGAGGAAATCAATTTGTATATGAAACACAAAGATATACAAGCATTGTTTCGTTCAGCAGAAAGGAAACTGGGCAAAACATTGTCGTATAATGATATGTCAATGCTGTTTAGTTTTTATGATTGGTTGGGTTTGCCTTTTGATGTAATTGAGCTTTTGTTGACATATTGTGTCAGCAGAAACAAAAGGGGTATGCGGTATATAGAAGAAGTTGCCATTGCTTGGGTGGAAGAAGGTATTGACACAGCCGAAAAAGCCGCACAATATTTGAAAATATGCACAAAAGGGTATCGAGAAATAATGCGTGCATTTGGAAAGGGCAATCGTATGCCCATATCAAAAGAAGAAAAATATATCAAAAAATGGTTGTGGGAATATCGTTTGCCATTGGAAGTGGTGGTGATGGCTTGCGAACGTACCGTTTTACAGATAGGTGACGTCAGCTTTGCTTATGCAGACCGTGTACTTTCTGCATGGAAAGAGGCAGGAGTGAAAAATAAAGAAGACGTTTCCAAATTAGATGAAGCATTTGCAGCAAAAAAAGCGCAGCAAAAAGCCAATGCAAAAACAAAAACAGCAATGCCACAACAAAAACAAAACCGTTTTATCAATTACACACAACGGGAATGGGATTATGCGGAGTTGGAACGATTGGAACAACAAAAACAAAATGAGTGGTGAGGCAGGTGATACCGTTTGGCAACAAGAACACAAATTTATAAAGATGTGATGCGAGAATATGACCGTATCCGTACACAAAAAGCCGCTGAACAGCGTCGCAAAAAAGCGGTTGTGTATGAACGCTTGCCACGCTTGCAAGAGATTGAACAAGAATTATCGTTGTTGGGTGTACAGGCGGCAAGGGCTGTGTTGTTGCAAACAGGCAGTATGACAGATGTTGTGGCAACATTGCAAGAAAAACAGAAAGTACTTTTGCAGGAAAAAAAACGGCTTTTGGAAAGTGTGGGTCTAAAAGAAAATGCTCTGGAACAAGAATATCTCTGTAAGAATTGTCAAGATACTGGATATGTGGGCAATGTCCCTTGTGTTTGTTTGAAACAAAAGGTTATGGACAGGGTGTATGACCAGTCTAATGTGCGTGATATTGTGAAAGTAGAAAATTTTGATAGTTTCGATTTGCGTTTGTATAGTGATAAAGTTATTCCAAAAGAAAATATGTCACCAAGAGAAAATGCAACCAATATTTTGCGTCATGGTATGGCATTTGTGGAACATTTTCAAAAAGAAAATGGTGAAAATTTATTGTTGTATGGTTCCACAGGATTGGGTAAAACATTCCTTTGTAGCTGCATTGCAAAAGAATTGTTAGAAAAGGGTTTTATAGTACTGTATTTGACAGCGGGGCAGTTGTTCCGAAAATTGGAAGAAATACGCTTTTCGCATGAAGAAAATGCAGAAAAAGAGGATTGGGACAAAGAACTTTTGGAAGTGGACTTGTTGATTATTGATGACTTAGGTACAGAATTTTCAACCTCATTTACAGCATCGGAGTTATTCCGTTTGCTCAATGACAGAAAATTGAAAAACAAATCTGTTATCATATCCACCAATTTGAATGCACAAGAAATTTCAAATCAATATTCAGACCGTATTACATCAAGATTGAGAGAATATCAAGTATTACGTTTTTTTGGCGAGGATATACGGGTTTTGAAAAAATATCAATAATACTGAAAATGGCATAGAGATATGCCGTTTTTTTGTCGGGAAAAATTTTTTTGTATCTGCTGTATTTCGGCAAAAAAAACAGTCATATTTCCGTAAAATGGCAATATGGAGGGAGAGCAGATATGGAAAAAACAGAAATCGTATTAGAACAAGTACAAAAACAGCCCGCAACATTTCGGCATACTACACAAAAACAAAAAATACAAAAACACCACTTGCCTTGGAGAATAATCACACAATACAGTATTTGTTGGCTGGTATCGTTTTTGTGGAGCAGAAGTACAGTATTGCAGATATTGCACCCATTGGGTATGAGCGTATTGTCTGCATTTTTTGGTAGTGGCAATGTGTTTTGGTTTGTATTGACAGCTGTATTTTGCGGAAGTTTTGGAAATGGTGTTTTTTTAAAAAATATGGCAGTATGGTTGGCGGCGGCCTTGCTACATATGACATTGGGTAGATTTTTGACAAAAGAAGAAACGTGGAAAAAGGCATTGCTGGGCGGTTTTGCAATGGCATTGGGTGGAAGTTTTTATGCTGTCAGTCAAGGTGGATTGCAGTTTTATTTTGTGGTGGCATTTGTGGAAAGTATGATGGTCATTGGTATGGTGCTGTTGTTGCAAAAAGGGATTTTGGTTTTGACAGATGATAGAAAAGTGATGGTTGTCAGCAATGAAGAAATGCTTTCGGTGTTGTTGTTGCTGGGTGGTGCATTGGCAGGGATTTCTCGTATTGGGATACCATATTTGGAAAATACCATATTTCCGTTTTTGACAACATTGTTGATTTTGATTGCGGCATATCGAGAAGGTGTTGGCGGTGGTGCTTCTGTTGGTGTGATGGTTGGATTTTTGTTGTATGTCACAGGTGGGGCAGATTTGGCTTTTGTGGCGATATTGGGTTTTGGCGGCTGGCTTGTAGGGTGTCTAAAAGATATTGGCAGATGGGCGGCGGCAAGTGCTTTTTTATTTATGGCAATGGTATTTTTGTTTTATACAAAACAAGCATATATGGACTGGGCTTGGTTACCTTGTATGGCAGTTGCGGGCATTGTGTTTTGTTGTGTGCCGCAAAAAATATGGCTGGGGTGTGTAAGAGAAACGATATACAGCAAAGACCGTTTTTTCCGTATGCGGCAAGATACAGAGGAGAAACTCAAAGGTTTTGGTATGGCATTTCATGGGCTGGCAAAAACATTTGTTGTGGAACAACAAACAGAACCAAAAGAAGTATCTCGCTTGGTGGATTGTGTGGCAGAAAAAGTTTGCAAAAATTGTGGATTGGCACATTCTTGTTGGCAAGAGGAAGTCTATCGCACATATAGCATGACAATGACGGCATTGTCTGTTTGTGATACAAAAGGATTTTTGACTATGGAGCAAATGCCGCAATGGTTTTTGGAAGTATGCCCCAGAAAAAAAGAATATGTGTCTACCATTTGTGCCATATATGCGCAACACCGTCACGATATGGTTTGGGCAGGTAGATTGCAGGAGTGTCGGGAATTGGTGCAACAACAATTAGATGCCGTGGGCGGTATATTGGAAAATATGGCAGGAAATTTGGATACCGGTTGTGTGTATTTGGAACCCATGCAAGACGCATTGCTGTTTGCTTGTAAAAAAGCAGGTATCCGTATACAAGATGCTGTTGTGACAGAAGATAAGGGCAGTCGAGGCAAAAAAGTGGTATTGTGTGTCAAAGGGTGTAATGGGAGAGGCATTTGCAAAGAGCAGATATTGCCATTGGTCAAAAAAATTGTTGGTCGGTATATGGTACAGCAAAATCCAGATATATGTCATATGGCAGGTGGTGTTTGTACAGTGGTATTTAAAGAAGAACCTTTGTATGCTTTGACTGTGGCAACCGCTTGTGCGGCAGGGCAGATGGGTAAACAATGTGGTGATGCAACAGCATATCTGGAAAGTGATAAAGGTGTTGCTATGATGGCAATATCAGATGGTATGGGTATGGGAGAACGTGCATCGGCAGAAAGCAGTGCGGCGATGGAATTGCTGGAACAGTTTTCAGAAGCAGGTTTTCCGAAAGAAACTGCCGTAAAACTCATCAATTCGGCATTGCTCTTGCGGCGTGCAGAAGAAAATTATGCAACATTGGATATTTGCAGTATAGATTTGTATGATGGATATGCAGAGTTTATCAAACTGGGGGCTGTGGCATCATTTATTTGTCGTGGAGAACGTGTAATTTCGGTGTATACCCATTCTTTGCCAGCAGGAATATTGCAACAAGTGCAAGTACAAAAAAATGATATGCGATTAAAAGATGGCGATATGATATTGTTGTTGACAGATGGTATCACAGATGCATTTGGTGGAGAACAGAAAACAGCAACATGGTTGGAAGAAATATTTTTGCCGCAAACATTTACAAATCCACAAAATGCCGCAGATTTTATATTACAACAAGCAAAAAAAGCAGGCGGCACAGACGATATGACTGTACAGGCGGCAAGATTTTGGCAAAAAGTGGTGTAAATAAAAAGGAGAATACTTTTCAAAGTATTCTCCTTTTTTGGTTTCAATCGGTTTCAAAGAAAAATAACTGATAATTGGCTTTGAAATTATAATCCATACCACAAAATCGAATGGAAACAGGGCAATTTACATCTAATGTTGTGGTGTATGCCAATTTGTTTTCTTTAAATGATATTTCTCCAAAATATTCTTTGTCAAAATATATTACTTTGAATGGAAGTTTGATATTCCAAGGTGTATCATTAGAAATTTGTTCTATATGGTCATTGAATGTATCTAAATTTAATAGCTCCAAATACAGATTGTCATAAATTTTTGTTTTTGTGGATTTATAAGTATCTAATTGATGCATGGACACATCCTGTGGTATTTCTGCGGTGAATGTGGTATCAAAAGGAACGTCCGTTTTGTATGTTTCGTCCCAATATACATTGGCAAGCCCTGACCATCGTATGGTTATATAGTTGTTTTGTATATCTAATATTTCGATGGTACCACTGGAAAGCAATTCATGCTCTTGTACACATAAACAGCCTGCTTCTTCATCGTTTTCATTGTATGTGCTTTCCCAAACAAATTTTTTGCCTTTGAGTGCTTCCAAGTTGGATATATTTGTACAAAATCCGTTGTTATGGTACAAATAAACACAAGACATATCATATTCTATATCTTCATCTTCCGTTTTGGCATTTACTTCAGGATATAATATAATGTTACCATTTTCAAAATGATAGCACAAATCGGTATATGTGACATCGTATACAATGTCTGCAAGTGTAAGTGTTTCGTTTTGTTGTACCATAGATACGCTCCTTGATTTTAGCGATATGCTTCTTTGTAAATGGCAAGACAATCATCAAAAGGCATATCCACAGGGTCTGCGGTAAACAATCCGCCCATGGTTTCGTATGCCATTTTTGCATACATTTCTAAATCACTTTGTTGTATGCCATAGTCTGACATTTTCAAATCGTCTACATGACAAGCCACTTTCAAATCATGTAATGCTGTGACAAAGTCCATGGGTTTTTGTGCATCCGTTTTACCCAATGCTTTTGCCATGTCAATGAGCCTTTGGTCGATAACACCACGTTTTGCCCAATAGGTGTAGTATGCTTCACAAAGCATAATCAAGCCAGCACCATGTTCCAATTTTGGATTTTTGCCACTCAAAGGGTGTTCCATGGCGTGTTCAGAAGTACAACCGCCAATGCTTTCAGACATACCAGACAATGTGTTTGCCAATGCCATATCTTCTCTTGCTTGTTTATTTGTGCCATCATTGACAGCAGTGGCAAGACTTTTTCCAACCAATTCAATGGCTTTTAATGCATACATATCATTCAAAGGATTTGTGCGGCGGTTGATATAACCTTCTGTGCTATGGAATAATGCATCAAATCCTTGATATGCAGTCAATTTTGCAGGAACAGAAACCATCAAATCAGGGTCAACAATGGAAAGTATGGGGAATGTGTCATCATAGCCAAAACCGATTTTTTCATCGGTTTGTTCGTTTGTGATAACTGCCCATGGGTCTGCCTCTGTACCTGTGCCTGCGGTGGTTGTGATGGCAATGATGGGAAGTGGTTTGTTTGGCACAGGTTTTCCGCCACCTGTACCACCACTGATATAATCCCATAATGTACCTTCGTTGTTTGCCATAACGGCAATGGATTTTGCGGAGTCTATGATAGAACCCCCACCCAAACCAATGACAAAATCACACTGTTCTGCTTTTGCAAGTGCGGCACCTTCCATGACGTGGCGTTCTATGGGGTTGGGTAGTATTTTGTCAAAAATGACATAATCCACATTTGCTTTTTTGAGCTGTTCTTCTAAGCGGGTAAGATAGCCGAATTTTTTCACAGATGTACCACCAGAAATGACAATCAACGCTTTTTTACCCAATTCTTTTTGTTTGTGCAAGCGTTCCAGTTGCCCACTGCCGAATAATATTTTTGATGGAATGTAGTATTGAAATTTCATGATATTTTACCTCCTTTTTCTTTTGATGATAGTATAGCACATTATGGGCAAAAAGAAAATCGTTGACGAAATGTTGTTTTTTGTGTAAAGTCTTTGGGAAAGATATAAAGGGTGGTGAAAGGTATGTTGTTGGAACAGGTACGGCAGACTATCACGCAATATGATATGTGCAAAAAAAACACAAAAATTGTGATAGGACTTTCGGGCGGGGCGGATTCTGTGGCTTTGGTGCATATATTATGGCGATTGCACAAACAATATGATTTGCAGTTGGAAACGGTGCATATCCATCATGGGTTGCGTGGAAAAGAAGCAGATGCAGATGCCGCATTTGCAAAAGCATACAGCGAAAGTTTACAGATACCTTGTAGTATTGTGCGTTTTGATGCAGCAAAAACAGCAAAAGAACAAAAATGTACAGTCGAAGAGGCAGGCAGAAATTTTCGGTATCGAATATTTGCAAAACAAGCAGGCAAAACAGGTCGTATTGCTGTGGCACATCATGCCGATGACCAAGCAGAAACCATATTGATGCGGTTATGCAGGGGGACGGGGTTGAACGGTTTGACAGGTATGTTGCCAATCCGAAACAATATCATTCGTCCATTGTTGTTTTGCAGTCGCAAAGAAATTGAACAATATTGTCAACAACACGAACTTTCTTATCAACAAGACAGCACAAATTTTGAAACAGCATACACAAGAAATAAAATTCGTTTGCAAGTGATACCATTGTTGGAACAAGTGCATGGTGGCAGTGCCGCACATCTGGCAAAAACGGCAAATTTATTGGCAGAAGAAAATGACTTTATGAAACAAATGGCAAAACAGATGTATCAAAAAATCCGTATACAAAAAAAAGAAGTCTGTTTGCAAAAAGAACGGTTGCAAAATTTGCATAAGGCATTGCGACGACGAGTGTTGCGTTTGGCTGTGGAAGAAGCAGTGGGTAGTACCAAAAATTTGACACAAACACATTTGGAAGCTATGGAGCATTTGGTCATGCAAAATAAAAACGGTTTTGTGCAAATTGTGGGCGGTTGGCAGTTTTATGCAGAATATCAGCAGGTGTTTTTTTTCAAAGAACAAATTTTGCAAACACAATATCAATATGATTTGTATTTGGAACGCCAAATTTTTATAAAAGAGGCAGATATTTTGGTGGAATGTGGTGTCACAACAGAAAAAAACAGCGAATTTTGCGTCAACGACTGTACGAAGTTATTTGATTATGATAAAATAAAAAAAAGTTTATGTGTTCGCAATCGCAGAACAGGCGATTTGATACGACTGCATGGTGGTACAAAAAAGCTGAAAGCACTTTTCATAGATGAAAAAATACCAAAAGCCCAAAGAGATGTTATCCCTTTGTTGGCTTGCGGAGAAGAAATTTTATGGATATATGGCGGACAAACATCAGTGGCTTTTGCAACTGATGAAACAACCAAAAAATATATATGGATTCGTATAACGGAGGGAAAAAACCATGAAAGAAAGAATTGAAGTCATGATTTCATCAGAAGCAATTTCCAAAAGATTGGAAGAAATTGCAGAACAAGTACAAGCAGATTTTGCAGGAGAACAAGTGGAATTGGTTTGTGTACTCAAAGGCGGCGTTGTGACATTGGTGGAATTGGCAAAAAAATTGAAATTGCCTGTAACATTGAACTTTATGGACGTTTCCAGCTATGGTGACAAAACAGAAAGCAGTGGTCATATCAAAATATTGCGTGATTTGGATGAAGATATTACGGGAAAAAATGTGCTGTTGGTGGAAGATATTATTGACAGTGGCAGAACGTTGAGCCATTTGCGTGAGTTGCTGTTACACAGAAATCCAAAAAATTTCAAAATTTGTACATTGTTGGATAAACCAGAGCGTCGAGTGGTAGATGTGCCTGTGGATTATGTGGGATTTACCATACCAGATGCATTTGTAGTCGGATATGGTTTGGATTATGCACAAAAATACAGAAATTTGGATTATGTGGGTGTGATTCATTTTGAAGACTAAAAAAGTATGTGGCGTTAGCAAAAAAGCTAACGCTTTTTTATATTTTATGCTAAAAATCGCTTTTTTTAACACTTTCTTTCTAAAAACCGCCGTTGCCTTTTTTATGAATATGTGATAGAATTGTAAATTGATATGCAGTTTGTGGACATATCGAAAAAATTATTATTTTTTATAGAAAATAGGGGGGAAGCTCTTGAAAAAATATTGGCAATCAGCCGGATTATATGTGCTGATATTTGTGATTATTTTAGCCGCATTGGCATTTAGCGGAAAAGGGTTGATGCAACCAGAAAAAGAAGTAAAAGCATATACTTATGCAGATTTGTTGAAAGAGTTGGAAGAAGACACTGTTGCAACATTGGAAGTTACCAGAAGCAAAGAAGTGGGTGACTATGCAACGGTTATGGCAATGCTGGATAATGGCAGTGTGATGAAAGTCAGTGTGCCAAGTATCGAAGCATTTATGCAAGATGTAAATCAAATGCCTGCACAAGGCAGTGACATTAAAATTATTGCCATAGACCCGCCAAAAGAAAGTATGCTCTCAGCCATATTGCCATCTTTGGTGATGATGATATTGATGGTGGTATTGTTTGTGGTGCTGTTTGGAAAAATGCAGGGCGGCGGCGGAAAAATGGCATCATTTGGAAAAAGCCGTGCAAAAATGAATGTTGATGACAAAAATAAAGTCACATTTGACAATGTCGCAGGTTGTGACGAAGAAAAAGCAGAATTGGAAGAATTGGTACAATTTTTGAAAAACCCGCAAAAATTTACAGAATTGGGGGCAAGAATTCCAAAAGGTGTTTTGCTTGTGGGCCCTCCGGGCACAGGTAAAACGTTGCTTGCCAAAGCGGTTGCTGGTGAAGCAGGCGTGCCGTTTTTCTCCATATCTGGTTCTGATTTTGTGGAAATGTTTGTTGGTGTGGGGGCTTCCCGTGTGAGAGATTTGTTTGAACAAGCAAAGAAAAATTCTCCGAGTATTGTATTCATCGATGAAATTGATGCCGTGGGTCGTCGCAGAGGTGCAGGCTTGGGCGGCGGTCATGATGAAAGAGAACAAACGCTGAACCAGTTGCTTGTAGAAATGGACGGTTTTGGTATCAACGAAAGCGTGATTATCATTGCTGCAACAAACAGAGCTGATATTTTAGACCCTGCGTTGTTAAGACCAGGGCGTTTTGACAGACAGGTATATGTTGGCAGACCTGACGTAAAAGGCAGAGAGGCAATATTACGTGTACATGCAAAAGGCAAACCATTAGACCAAGAAGTTGATTTGAAAGTGGTGGCACAAACAACCGCAGGTATGACAGGCGCAGATTTATCCAATTTGTTGAATGAGGCAGCATTGCTTTCTGCAAGAGATGGCAAAAAGACAATCACTATGGAGTTTATACAACGTGCTTTAATCAAAATAGGCGTTGGTACAGAGAAAAAGACAAGAGTGATTTCTGAAAAAGAGAAATATATTACAGCATACCATGAAAGTGGCCATGCAATATTGTTTGAAGTGTTAAGCGAATTAGATCCTGTACACAGCATATCCATTATTCCCACTGGTATGGCTGGCGGGTATACCATGCCTTTGCCCGGTGAAGACAAAATGTATATGACAAAATTGTATATGGAACAAGAAATTATCAGTTTGTTGGGGGGACGTGCCGCAGAGGCTTTGGTCATCAAAGATGTGACAACTGGTGCTTCTAATGATATTGAACGAGCAACGGCAATGGCAAGAGGTATGGTGACACAATATGGTATGAGTGATATATTGGGGCCAATACAGTTTGGTGAAGATAACAACGAAGTATTTATTGGTAGAGATTGGGGACATAGCCGCAATTATGGTGAGGCTGTGGCAAGCACCATTGATGATGAAGTAAAACGCATTGTCATGGGAGCGTATAATGAATCATTGCGTTTGTTGCAGGAAAATATGGAAGTACTGCATGCTTCTGCAAAAGTACTGGTAGAAAAAGAAAAAATTACCGGTGAAGAATTCCGTGAACTGTTTGATGAAAACAAAAGAGCAGAAATTTTGGGATTGGCAGAAACGAGCGAAACAGAACAAGATAAACCTGTTACACTCAAAAAAGAAGAAACAATATCCGTAAATGCGGAAGAAAATAACACAACAGAAACACAACCATAAGAAAGGGGAATTTATCTATGGAATTTAACAACATTGTACCTGGTATGTCTTACGAAAGAGAATATATCGTAGAAGAAGGCGATACAGCAACACATTTTGGCAATGACAACGTACCTGTATTTGCATCTCCCAGATTACTTTCTTGGATAGAAGGTACTGCAATCGGCACAGTTGCCCCGTTTTTGCCAGAAGGTTGGGAAACAGTTGGCACAACATTCGATTTCAAACATTTGGCTGCAACACCTGTGGGTATGAAAGTGCGTGTGGTAACAGAAATCATAGAAGTGAATGGAAAACTGTTGACATTTAGCGTAAAAGCTTATGATGAAGTGGATAAAATTTGTGAAGGCACACATGGTCGTGCAATCATTGACCTGAAAAAATTCTTGGGTCGTGTCAATGAAAAAGGTAAAAAATAAAAATGAAGTAACCAAAAAGACGGCAAAGTTTGGGGTATCTTCATAAGAAAACAATAGAGGAGAATACCTTGATTTTTCAAAGTATTCTCCTTTTTGAAATTGTGACGTTTTTTATTGAAAGGCGGGTAATCAAACAGATGTATCGTATACTAGATATATTACAGCAGTCAGAGGACTTTGTTTCGGGGCAGGAAATTGGCAATATGCTTTGTATTTCTCGTGCGGCTGTGTGGAAAGGCATTGAAAAATTAAGGCAAGAAGGGTATGAAATTGAAGCAGTGACAAATAAAGGCTATCGTTTGATACACCCAGAAACCATGTACAATAAAAGAGAATTGGAAGCAGGTATAAAAACAAAAAGAATGGGATACCCTGTGCATTTTTGGAAAGAAACAGACAGCACAAATAATCGTCTGCGGGAATTGGCATTTGATGGTGCAAAAGAAGGCACATTGGCAGTGGCAGAAGTGCAGACGGCAGGTCGTGGCAGACGTGGAAAACCTTGGTGCTCTCCTGTGGGAACAGGCATATGGCTGAGTGTGTTGCTGCGTCCTTCCATTGCTCCTGCACAAGCCTCTGTGTTGACACTTTTGGGCGGCTTGGCAGTTTGCGAAGTATTGGAAAACATGACAGAATTAAAACCACAAATCAAATGGCCCAATGATATTTATATTGGGAATAAAAAAGCAGTTGGTATATTGACAGAAATGGATTGTGAATTGACAGAAGTGCATTTTGTGGTGATGGGGATTGGTATCAATGTGAATACAAAAGAATTTCCGGATGATTTGCAAGATATTGCAACATCATTATATTTGGAAAGTGGACAAACATACTCTCGTAAAAAATTGGTACAAAATATCATGGAAGTTTTGGAACGATATTATAATGCATTTGTGGAAGCAGGTACATTTGTGCCATTTTTGGAACAATATCGCAAAAAATGTATGACATTGGGAAAAGAAGTGACTGTATTTTGCAAAGAGCCTTTTTCGGCAGCAGCATTGGATATTACAGAAGATGGGGAGCTGTTGGTCAGAAGGGCAGACAATGGTAAAAAAGAGGTTGTGTATGCAGGAGAAGTATCTATTCGAGGAGTGATAAAATAAATGGAAAAAATAGTGTTGGCAGCAGCAAGTTATACAGAACAAAAGTATTTTTTGGAAAAGGAATTTGCATCATTGCCAGAAAGTAACAAAGAAGAAGTGCGTGCCAGTTGTGTGGTATTGGCACAAAAATTGGGTTGTACATTTTTGATGGGTTTTACAGAAGATGGTACATTGTATTTTGAAACCATCAAAAGAGAAGATGACTTCGATTTTGATGATATTGGGGCAGAATTGGAAATAAAACGCTTGCAAAGAGAACAAAAAGAACTTTTGAAAGCGTTGGAATTGTGGTATGCAATATATTTTACAGAAGAAGGCGAAAAAGTCAAAGCAGAATTGCTCAAGCAGGCAGAAGAAAATCAAATGATGTCATAACTTTGTATAAAAAATAACAAAAAAATACAAAAAAATATTGTAATCTATGGATTTGCTGTTATAATATAGGGGGGTTAGACAAATGGGTAAAAAACGGTGCAGATGTTATGTCAAAAGGCAGATATACCCAGCCGATACCAATTTGTAAAACCATTATTTCCAAATCATCTTATATCTCATGAAAGAATGAGAATGAAAGGAGCAAAAAATGAATAGAGTAGTATCTACCCAAGAATTGACTGCAAAAGGTTTGTTGACAGGTGTATTATTGGTGATGTCGTTTACGCCTTTGGGATATTTTCACACATTGGGGCTTGACATTTCTTTGATGATGATACCTGTGGCCATTGGGGCAATGCTTATGGGACCAAATACAGGGCTTTGGCTTGGATTTGTATTTGGTGCTACCAGCTTTCAGCAGGCTTTGATGGGGACATCGATGTT
>CAJMNV010000039.1 GCA_905214825.1 uncultured bacterium
AGTTGCTTCTGTTGCACCAGTAGAAAGCATAATGATAGAGCCAGAAACAATGCCAATCAGAAGAACAAAAAAAACATTGATGCCGGAAATACCACCAATTAAAACCAATATATAGGGAATAATCTGAATGAGGTTGTACTCCATGTGGATACTTTCGCTTATCTCTGTATTTGCTGTTTGGAAGAAAATGATAATTAAAGTGACAACAGCCGCAGGCAGAGCAATTTTAAAGTTTGCTTTGAACTTGTCCTGCATAGGACATCCCTGCCCATTGCAGGCAGCAATGGTGGTATCTGAAATAAAGGAAAGGTTATCTCCAAACATTGCACCACCTATTACCGTTCCAATACATAAAGGTGCAGCAAAGCCAGAGCTTTTTGCAATGGCAATGGCAATGGGAGTAATTAAGGTAATTGTGCCCACAGATGTACCCATGGCAAGAGAAACAAAGCAACTTACAATAAAGAGTACCAAAACCGTATATTGTGCAGGAATGATGGAAAGCAGAAAATACGCAACGCTTTCGGCACTGCTTCTGCCAACAACACCAACAAAAACACCTGCTGTCATAAAGATTAAAATCATTGTGACAATATTCTTGTCAGCCAGACCTTTTGCCATAATATCCAGTTTTTGGTCAAACTTAATCGTTCGATTTTGTACACAGGCAACCAAAAGTGCTACCAAAAATGAAACAACAATCGGGATATTATAAAAGCCCATAGGGATTTTTAAAACATATTCAAAAAAAAGTCCATGTCCTAAGTACATAATTAGAAAAACAAGAATAGGTAGTAATGCCTTCCAGTTTCCTTTTTGCATGATTATCGCCTCCGTAATTTATTTATAATATGATAATAACAATGAATTTTATTTATTTTATCATGAAACAGCAAAAAGCACTATAAAAAAGAAAAAATAAATACAATTTTATAAAAAACAGTAAGAAAAATTGTTTTTTTAGAGTAAATAAGGTATAAAATGGAATACATAATGAAAAATAATGAACCAATAAAGATATAAAATAGATAAATATGAAATATATTTTTTCAGGAATATTTTTCTAAAAACCATGTCTGTTGACATGGTTTTATTTTGAATTGTATTTTAGACATGATTTTTATTTTGGTATTTCAGTTGGGTGTAAAATGTGCTGCTTATGCCACATTATGTGGACAAGTTGTCAGTTTTATACTTCTGCTTATTTTGTTAGAAAAAATGTAAAAGTACTAACTGCATTTTGATAGGCAAAAGGCACACCATAACATTATATTTTAAAACTATATCAAGAAGAAAGAGAAAAATGAATTATAGTTGTTTTAAGAAAGCATATTGTGTATAAAATCATTTTATGTATTGCTCAGAAGAAAGTGGCTGAATTGTTTTTGTATTTGTAGGAATAAGGTATCAAATGGTATCTCAATTATTTTGGTTGTTTTAGGTGGAGAAATTCGCCTGTTTCCAAAAGATAATCATGTATTGTAATAAAAGTTGGAAATATGTAATAGAAAGTAAAATGTCATTGTAAAACATCTAAATATATGATAAAATCACATAAAAATAATGCGTGGTTGTTTGGTGATTGTGACTAATTGAAAAAAATAGGGGAAGTGATAAAACAATAAATTGCATATGACGAAATTGGTTCAATATATAATATATATATTTTGATTTGATCGCTTTTTAAAATATGCGGGGGGATAGTATTATGAAGAAAGCAATGAAAAATAAGCAAGTTGTATCTACACTGCTTACCGTATCCATGGCGGCAAGTCTGTTGCCTGCACCTGTTATGGCATTGGCACAGGAACAACCTATGGCAAACGAAGTGCAAGACACCACTTCCATGCAACAGGATATAGCCGAAACTAGCAAAGGGGAAGAAATTGTAAAAACAACAGAAAATCCTGTTTTAGAATATGGTGAAATAACATATTCAGAAACCAAAACAGAAGAAGAACCAACACAAATGCAACAAGAACAGCCACATTTGGAAGATACTTCTTTGGAAACCAAAACAGAAGAAGAACAACAAGAACAGACAGAATTTGTACAAGAACAGCTTCCTTTGGAGCTGTTGACAGAAGAAATGGATTTGTCTTCTGATACTTTTTCAGGATATACCAACCAAAAATTGGAACAAATGTATCTGGAAAATTTGTTTTACGGAAATCAAAAATCATCTATGTTTGTTAATTTTTTTGTCAACAATCATGGTGATATACTTTTGCAAGATGATGAAAATGCACTTGCTATTTATCAAACGTTGAAACAAAACATTAAAAATGTTGCGGAAAGTGGCGGTAGTACAAAATTTACAGATATTCAGCTTAAAATACCTATGCCATTAGAAGGAGGTGGATTTTCATCAGAATTAAAAAAATCTATTAGTAGTGCAATTACTTGTTTGAGAGTAGATATTCCAGAATATATTTATTGGATGGATTTTGCAAGCTCATATACTATGGGGGCACAAACAAGTGGAGGAAAGATAACATCAATAACCATCACAAAGCCTGTGAAAAAAAAAAATAAAAAAAATAACAATCCAGAAGAAGTAAATAAAAAAAAGAAAAAAGCAATACAAGCAAAAGAAAATGCAAACAAATATGCAACTGAAATTAGAAATACAGCATATACAAACAATGTGGAGAAAATTCGTGCAATCAAAGATAAAGTTTGTGAATTAACAGCATACAATTTTAAATCAGATGGTGTTACGCCTGTTGACCCAAGTGCAACAGACAATCCATGGAGTGACCCTTGGCAGATGATTTGGGTATTTGATAATGATACAACAAACAAAGTTGTTTGTGAAGGATATTCCAAAGCATTCCAGTATCTGTTTGATTTAATATTTGCAGATGACACATCTGTAAAATGCTATTGTGTAACCGGATATATGAATAACGGTGGACATATGTGGAATATTGTGCAGATGGACGGACAAAATTATCTGGTAGATGTTACAAACTGTGATAATAGTTACAAATCTGCAAGTAGCGGCGGATATAGCAATAACAGTGGCTGGTTTGTTAATGCAGATGGTGTCGAAGATCATGTTACCGGAGAAAATCAAAGTGGCCGTGTTGCCGGAGATGGCTTATTTATGCTTTCTACAAAAGGACAGTTGACAAAAAACGGGACATATGGACAGATTGTCAAAGTGCGAGGCGATGTAAACACAGGTTATACCATTCGCTCTTCCACAAATAGTGGTGGTACACATTATACCTATGATGAAGAGACCAAATCATTGCATAAACATACAGAAGCGTTGGATATTACTTTTGTAGAAAAACCTTCTGTTAGTACGGAACCACAAGCGGTAACCAATTTAACATATGATGGTCAAGAACATGAATTGATAAAAGCGGGTACAGCCGTAAATGGAAAAATACAATATCGTTTGGGCAATACAGGAAATTTTTCAGATAAAATCCCTAAGGCAAAAAATGCAGGTACATATCAAGTTTACTATAAAGCAGTAACAAATGATACACTAACTTTGGCAGAGACTTTTGTAGAAGTTACCATTGCACAGGCGGATTATAAGTTTGATGATAGTAATAGTGCCATTACAAATATATCCAAAACACCAAAAAAAGGAGAAGCGATGCCAACAACAAATCCAAAGGCAATCGCAACAGGTGTAAGCAACGAAACGGTAAATGGCACGTTGGAATGGTTTACTGATGCAAACCATAAAACACCTGCAAAGGGGAGCTTTGATACAGCAGGCAACAAAACGCTTTATTGGAAATTTACACCTGATCAAAATGCAACAAATTATAAAACAGATGCAAAAACAGGCTCTGTACAATTTACAGTACAAGATAATACACTGCCTGAATATAGCGGAACTGTTTCTGCACCAATACAAAAATCAAAAAAAGGTGATTATGTAGTATTAACGCCTGTTACAATATCTGGTGAAACCGTACAATATGGTTACAGCAATGCAGAAAATACAACGCCAAATAAATGGCAAAATGAAGCTGTTTTTGAAAATGTACCAACAGGAGAACACTGGTTCTTTGCAAAAGTAACACAAACAACAACTCACAAAGAAAAAATTTCTACAGGTACAAAAATTACAATATTTGCAAAGCCTCATATTACAAAATATACAGATATACCTGCAACATTAAATGTTGGTCAAGAGGTTGCATTGAAACCAATGGTATCATTGAATAGTGCAGATGGGCAGACAGCAAAATCTTATCAAGTAACACAAGGTACATTGCCTGCTGGCTTAATTTTGGATGCAAGCACAGGAAATATTGCAGGAAAGTTGACAACAGAAACAACTGCACAAACAGTGGTAAAAATTACAGTAATTGATAATGAAGGTACTGTATCAGAAGCGTATACGTTGCAATTCCCTGCTATTGGGAAAAAAGGACAAGCCATTACTGCCGCTGATGTGAAAGCTACATATGGTGATGTAGATAAAAAGATAAGTGCTTCTTCCAATGATAAAAATGCAACACTGACTTATCAAGTTATAGAAGGTCAAGATGTTGTGACAGTTGGTACAGATGGGACATTATCTATTTTGAAAGCGGGCAAAGCGAAGGTACGCATTACTGCAAGCGCTACAAATACCAGCGGAGCAATCACAAAAGATATTACAGTTACCGTTGCGAAAAAACAGATTTCTGATATAACAATTATTTTGGATAAAAATAGATATTCTTATGAAAATGGAAATGAAGTTAGACCTGTTGTTACTGTAAAATATCATGGTGGAACGAATACACTGCCTGATACAGAGTATGTTGTGTACTATAACAACAATATCAATGTAGGGGAAGATACTGCATCTGTTACTGTTATAGAAAAAACAGATGGAAACTATACATTTACATCAGCAAGTGAGAAATTTTCCATTGAAAAAATAAATCATGATGCAATATCTGTTTCAGGTGTAGCAAAAGCAGGTGCAACAGGAACCGTTGATCTGTCACAGTATTTACCAGATGGTGCAAATATTGCTTTGGGTGTGGTTACGGATACAGATACAATTTTGGCTGAAACACCTGTAATAGCAGGAAATGTTTTGCAATACGCATTTAAAACAGATGTTGTAGAAGGGCAAATGGCAGAAATTTCTGTAAATGTTACAAATTGCACAAACTATAATGACTTTGTAATTCCTGTAAAAATCACTGTCACAAATAAAGAACCACAAAAAGATTTCCATTTTGCAGAAACCACAATCAATAAAACATACAATGATGAAGACTTTGTTGTAACGGCTTCGGGAAATGCAGGCACAGGGGCAGTGGTATATGAGAGCAGTGCAACAGATGTTGCGATGGTAGAAAAAACCAGTGGTAAAGTTTCCATTGTAAAAGATGGTAAGGCAACCATTACAGCAACTTCTGCCGCAGATGAAAATTATGCAGAAGCAAAAGCTTCTTATACTTTGGTAATTGCAAAAGGAACAATTACTATTACAGCAAAGGATAAATATCTGTCAAGAGGAGGCACGTTACCTACATTGACAAAAGAGGACTATACCATAACAGGGTTGAAAGCAGGAGAAACTCTGAAAACATTACCACAAATTCAATATGAAGGAAATCCTGACACAACAAAAGAAGGCACTACGCCAATTCAGGTTTTTGGAGCAGAAAAACCAGAACAGACAGCCGGTTGTTATCATGATATTGTGTATAAAAATGGGACACTAACCATTAAAAGACATCACAATGGCGGTGGTGGCAGTAGTTCTTCTCCCTCTTATAAAACAGAAACCACAACAACATCAGATGGTACAAAGGTAGAAGTTACAATCAAGCCAGATGGTACAAAGGTAGAAACAACAAAAACACCAGATGGTATGGTAAGTGTTATTGAAACAAAAAAAGATGGTACTGTCATTAAGACCGAAACCACAAAAGATGGTGATAAAGTAGAAGAAGTGAAAAAACCAGATGGTTCTTCTATAACAGATGTCAAAAAGGCAGATGGTACAACGGCTACTACTATCATAGATAAAAACGGACAAACAAAAGCGGAAGTAAAAATTTCTGATAAAGCCATCAATGAAGCAAATAAAGAAAATAAACCCATTTCCATACCTGTGGTATCTGTGGAAGTTACAAAAGACAGCGAAACTGCACCTATTGTAAAAGTAGAAACAGAAAGCACGGAAAAAGTAGGTATTACAATTCCTGTAAAAAATCCAACAGAAGGTACGGTTGCAGTGATTGTTCATGCAAATGGGATAGAAGAAGTTATCAGAAAATCTGTGGCAGACAAACACGGTGTGACAATGCATTTAGAAAATGGTGCAACCATTAAAATTATAGAACATACCAAAACATTCACAGATACACAAACACATTGGGCAGAAAATGCAATCAATTTTGTGACAAGCCATGAATTGTATTTTGGTACTTCTGAAAATACATTTAGCCCAGATACAGCCATGACACGTGGTATGTTTGCTGTTGTGCTGCATAATTTGGAAAGCAATCCAACAACATCTCAAAAATTAAAATTTAAAGATGTAAAAGCAGATGCATGGTATACAAATGCCGTTCAATGGGCAGCAGAGCAAAACATTGTTTCTGGTTATAAAAATGGGAAATTCGGTCCCAATGATACTATCACACGAGAACAGCTTGCAGTGATGCTCTATCGTTATGTAGGTAGCCCTACACATAGACAGAATGAACTACATTTTGCAGATGCAAATCATGTGAGTACATATGCAAAAGAAGCCATGCGATGGGCAGTGGAAGAAGGTATTATCAGTGGAACAGACAATAACATGCTGAATCCTAAGAAAAATGCTACAAGGGCAGAGGTTGCTGCTATGCTGATGCGTTTGATGCATACAACCATTTTGTAAGAAGTGGGAGGTTTCTCGGTTTTTATAAAAGTGTAGACAAAGATAGAGTTCTGGAAAACAGGCTCTATCTTTTGTTCTATTCATAATATATCCATTTGTGAAATGACAATGGACATATCATAGATAAGGGGTATGAACAATAACGGATAAAGGGTGTGAGGAACTTGAACGAAAACAGAAATGATTTTCCTGAAAAATTTGATGATGGTATAGAATACTATCTAGATTTATGGGATAAAGGTTTCAAAAAACAAGCCAATGAATTTATAAAAAATTTTATGTATCATATGGAAGCAAGCATGGATACATCTGTTTGGAATGCACAGTTAGAGGATTTTTGCCGAAAATATTTTGATGCAGATGGATATTCTCGTTTGAAAAATCAAAATCGAGGCGTTGGAAATTTGCCATATGAATTGAATAGAGTACTATGGCAGTTCTTAAAAGTAAAGTGTGATCAGCAATGTATGCCACATATGCGATGGATATGTCAACTTTATGGAAGATATTATAACCCATTTGACCAACAAGGAGCATATGCCCCAATAGTGATTTTAGAAAAGGCTTATCAACATGAAAAATGTGATCAGAAAACGGTTGATTTGTATTTTGAAGAATATCTTTATCATTTAGACTGGGGGGCACACCATTTCCCAGAAGGTTGTTTGATTACAAAGCAGTTTTATTTTGATATAGTCAATATAGCAGAAAAAATCATCAAAGAGCATACAGTTGATAAAGCGTTGCTTGATAAATTTTATTATTTTAAAACGTTGTACCAATGTTATGATCAATATAAACAAGAAAACAAAAAAAGGAATTTTTATCAAATATGTAAGGAAGCAGGTTTGTAGTAGACATCATTATCATGCAAGGGATTGGCAGGTGTTGACAATATAAAAAATGATTTATCAATTTCAATTTAAAAAGAATATGTATCAGGAATATTGGTGGTGCATTAAAAAGATAATCAATATTATGGAGGGATAGATGATGAAAGATATAGATAAATATAGGGGGTGTCTGATTGGAGGAGCAGCCGGTGATGCATTGGGTTATTCGGTTGAGTTTCTTGATGCATCTGCCATATTCTCTCAATACGGAGAAAATGGTATAACCAAGTATGCACTTGTAAATGGCATTGCTGAAATTTCTGATGACACACAAATGACTTTATTCACAGCCACTGGATTACTTCTTGGAACAACAAGAGGTATGATGCGTGGAATAATGGGTACATATGCAAGCTATATAAATTACAGTTATAAAGATTGGTACAGAACACAAACGGAGCAATTCCCTTTACAGAGGGAATATTTGTATTCGTGGCTTGCGAATTTGCCTGAAATGTTTTCTCGTAGAGCCCCTGGCACTACCTGTTTAGAAGCAATCGCAAATAAAAGATATGGAACAATCAATGAACCTATCAATCAAAGCAAAGGTTGTGGTGGTGTTATGCGTGTTGCTCCTATTGGATTGTATTTTGATGATAAGTACTACGCTATTGATAAAATCGATAGGATAGGGGCAGAAGTAGCTGCACTGACTCATGGACATCCGCTTGGATACATTCCAGCAGCAGCACTGGTTCATATCATTCATATGCTTGCACACAATCAAGAAATATCTTTACTTGATGCTGTAAAGGATATGAAAAAAAGCATGAAACAAATATTTTTGGAAGATGAATATTTGCAGTATTTTTTAAAACTGATAGATAAAGCCATAGAGTATGCAAAGCAAAAAAATATAAATGATTTAGATGCTATAAGCAGTATTGGGGAAGGTTGGGTTGCTGAAGAAACACTTGCGATTGCAATTTATTGCTCACTAAAATATTCTAATGATTTTGAAAAAGCACTGATAGCTTCGGTCAATCATAGTGGTGACAGTGACTCCACTGGTGCCGTAACAGGAAATATTTTAGGTGCATATCTTGGCTTGAAAGGTATTCCAGAGAAATATTTGCACAATCTTGAATTAAAAGAAGTGATACTGGAGATTGCAGATGACCTTTACAATGATTGTAAAATGACAGAATATAACTTATATCATGATGTTATATGGGAGAAAAAATATATATATAATACTTATGATATGAAAAAATAAGATGGTCTTCTTGACAGAAGTATTTACTTTTTTAAATTTATTGTGTTCTGATATTTTCATTGATAGAAAGTTATGGTAGAATATAGATAACATAAATATAAGAGTAAAAATCAAAGAGAATTTAGAAAGGTGGAAACGTATGAAATATAAAGGCAAACAGATGCTCAGTGGTTTGGTGACTACTTCGATGCTCTTTGCCATGTTGCCTGTTGATGTACTGGCAGCACAGCAGGAAGACGTTGTAGAGTATTCTGTGCACATGATTAGTGGATTTGCGTCACTTTCGGAAAATGTGGAACAGCAAATGATGACAGATGTTACAGAGGCAGATGTAAAAAATCTTGTGGTATTACCTACCAGCCTTCTAGCATATGAAACGGTTCTTCCTGTAATGCAGGAGAATGTAGAAAAAGAGGAACAGAATACATCAGAATCTTTGTTGCTTTCTCCTGATACAGCACAAAAAATACAGCAAAATCCAATCACCATTGAGAATGTAACGTGGGAAGGGACACAAATAGAAGACAGTACTCAAAAAGCAGTGTGGGAGTATACTCCTGTTTTGCCGCAAGGATATGTAGTGGCACAAAATGTGGAAATGCCGAAAATTACTGTGGTAGCAAAAAAAGGAGTTACACAGGAAACAGATGCACAACAGGTGGTTGTACCCTCGGTAGAAGTGCAAGAACCTCAAAAAGTAGAAACCGTTACACCAATGGAAGAGTTGCAGGAACCAGTAAATACTGTTCCTATGGAAGATGAGAAGGAAATGTCATTGGAAAAACGGGTATCTGAAGTGCAAATTACAGGAAATACAGATACAGATAGAACAAAATTTATCAATGCAGCAAAAGCAGGAAACCAAAGAATTGTTGTAAAGTCTGGTGTTGTGCTTTCTTTACAAGGTGATACAAAAACAGATACTCCCGATCAAGGCAGAATGCATCCGGTTTTGTTTGCAGAAGGAACAGAAGTGGTAGGTGAAGGAGATGCAGAAATTTCTTTTCGTTCACCCATACAACTTACAGGTGATAATGTTTGTTTCAGAAATATCAAAATGACTTTTTCTTCAACAAATGCATTAGGCAGTGTGCCACACAGAGAAATTTTTCTGGCGGGGTATAGCCTGACTTTGGATAATGTAAATACATGGAAAAAAGGTGGTTTGGGTACTGGTTTTGGTGGAGATGAAGCTGGATTATTCCCTTCTGTATTTGCCGGAGCATATCCCTATATTTCTGAATCCAATAATATGGGAAGTCATGCAAAGCTGACTGTTTTGAATGCACCTTCTAAATCATATGGGACAGAAACGGTATTTCAAAATATTTATTTATCAAATAGCAATCAGGAAGATGGATATGCATTCAAAGAATATAACGGAAAAGCAACATTAGATTTATGCCCAAATGTGTATGTACGAAATGGTCGTTCTGAAAATGGAAATGAGCCAAGTCGTGTTTATAGTGTAGGTAGTCAAAATGCTACTATTCAGGTGCGTGGTGCATCTAATAAAGATAATGTTGGAGAAGCAGTTTTTGAAGGTGATGAAAATACAACACTTACTTTTGATAATATCATGGTAAGTAAAACAGAAATCAAAGGTGATATTGAAGTAGCTTTAAGTGGTAAAACAGAATATACACCGATGGGACAAAATGTGGAATTAAATTCCCTCAGCCTTCCACAAGGTACAAATATGAGTTTGGTGAGTGTGGATAATTTGACAATCAATGGAGATTTCAAAGGTGGCGGTGAAATCAATATCAATAGTAATGGGTTGATTGATATTAAGGGAAAAACAAGTGGACAAACTACATTAACTGGCTTTATAAATTATACAAATCCAGAGCATGTATATGTTCGTACCGCAGAAGCAGAGCATGATGCCTTTCGGGTTTCTGCTATGATACAAAATAATGGAAAAGAAATATATAAAAAAGGCAATAACTGGATGATTTATAATAAGTTGAGTGATAACGATAAATTGGGAAGTATTATTATAAAATCAGAAGATAATAGCTACCAAATACAGGATATAGACGTTGATACCACAAAGATACAGACAGATGGTAGTTATCTAGAAAAGAAAATACGAGTGATTTGTAAAAAACAAGATGGTCGTAATGAAATTAATTCATCTACTGTACAACAATATGGACTTTTAGACAATACGATTGCGGTAAAAACAAAATACTGGAATGAGAAAGGTACAACTACCCATGATGATAAAACAGATTGGGCAAGTGATATTGGTCTAGTTCATGAAGGAAATGCATCAAGTATTCTTTATCATCTACAATTTCCAAAAAACCAGCCAAAGGACGACTACACATTGTTGGTATTTAAAGATGGGACAAGTGTGCCTGACAAAAGTATGACATTTGGGGAAATGAAGGCAAAGGCAACAGATAGTACCATCGCAGGAAAACTGGATATTCATATGACTGATGGCCAAACAGGCCCTGCCAAAATCACTATTCAGGATGGAGATGTAAAAGCAATTCCTGACCAGACACATACAGGAAAACCAATTACACCAGAAATAACTGTGACAGTAAATCAAAAAGAACTGAAACAAGGCACAGACTATGAAGTAACCTATGAAAATAATACAGAAATTGGAAATACAGCAGTGGCTGTGATTACAGGTAAAGGGGAATATACAGGTACAGTTCGCAAGAATTTTAAAATTGTAGCTGCAACACCAACGACGACAGAATTGAAAGCAGAATATGTGAAAGCAATTCCAGACCAAGCATATACAGGAGAAAAAATTGAACCCAACGTAGTTGTAACAGTAGCTGGACAAGATTTGACAGTAGGTCAAGATTATGAAGTAACCTATAAAAATAATACAGATATTGGTACGGCAACTGCTATTATTAAAGGTATTGGGAAATACAGAGGAGAAGTTTCTGTAAACTTTGCCATTAAGCAGTTTGTGGGACAATTTACATTGACAGCAGATAAAAAAACTGCTACTTATGGCGAAAGCATTACATTTACTTTTAAAGTAAAGCCAATGCCTTCTTCTCGTAGGGCAAAACCGCCTGAAAAAAATAAGGTTTCTATTTACTGTGGCGATACATTGTTGGGAACAGCAAATGTTGTGGATAATCAAGCAACATTGATATATGATACAAAAAAACAAGGAATTCCTGCTGGAAAAACATCTCGCATTCATGTTATGTATGGTGGCAGTGAAATATTAAAACCAAATACCAATATCCAAGAATTTTTGGATATTACATTACATAAACAGCTTGTTGATATGTCAGCAAAAGGCAGTACGATTTCTTTATCAGATTTTACATATGATGGTACACGAAAACAAGCTGATGTGACATCTATTGCTTTGGCAAATCAAACTTCTTTCACATCGGTGATAGGAAAAGCAACACTTCCTTCAGCAGAAGTTGGCACATATGATACAGCGATATTAGATGAGCTGGCATTGCATGCAGAAGATAGTAAGTGGTATGAACTGAACAATGTTGTAGGAAAAACAGTTCAGGTTTCTCCTGCCGTGCGTATTCTACAGGCAGAAGCATTACAAGGTGTTTCTGTCAATGTGGTGACACAACAAAATCAAAGTGGTAATGTTTCTTTGGCAGAACAGTTACCTGATGGTGTAAAAAACGGCAATCCTACATACACATTACAAGATAATCAAAGTCAGTTTGTAGATGTAAAACTGGAAAATGGTGTTTTAACCTATACACCAAAGGCAGTTGGCAAAGAAACTGTAACCGTAATTGTGAAATCAAAAAATTATAAAGATATGACACTACGTATTCTGTTTGAAGTAACAGATAAGGAAGTTATCCATTTTGGTTTGACAGCGGAAAATAAAATTTATGATGGAAAGCCTTATGCACAATGGAAAACAACAGCAGAACTTCCAGAAGGATATAATATAGAATATCGCAATGTGGATCAGAACAAAGTGGTGGATATACCAAAAGATGCTGGTAATTATGCTATTACAGTATCTTTTGAAAATGATACAAAAAAGGGAAAAGAAACACAAAATTTCTCCATTATACCAAAAGAAGTACATTTACAAGTGGTAAATAAAGAAATCAAAGTAGGCGACGTAGTACCAAGTTTAGAACAGCCACAAATGAATGTGGATTATAACTTTGAAACAGGATTTGCACCCTTAGAAGGAGAGCATATAGGAATAATTCGTATGCAATACAACAGCATTCCTGATAATTCCAAAGAAGGTACTTATCAAATATTGGCAGAAGTTATACAACCAAACAAAAACTATCAAACGACTGTCAAAGCTGGACAATTTGTGATTAACAAAAAAGATGATAGTTCCTCAGGCGGCGGAGGTAGTTCCTCAGGCGGTGGAGGTAGTTCCTCAGGTGGTGGAGGCGGAGCCGCTTCTAAACCATCTCAGAAACCTTCTTCCAACAAAGAAGATAACCAAGTATCCACAATTACACCAGACAAAAATCAGATGGCTTTTGTAACAACACAGTCTATCAAAGACCAAATTCAGGAAATACAGAAGCAGGAACAAAGTGCTGAGATACAAAAGGATAAAGTTGTTACAATTCAGGTAGAAAATGCGCAGAAAGAGGATACAGTGACAACAGTAATACCAGATAGTGTTTTGGATATATTGGTAGAAGCAGATGCAAAAATGGATGTGGTTTTAAAGGGGGCTGCCGAAATTGCTTTTGATAAAGAAATTTTGACAAAACTTTATACAGATGGAAAAGATGGAGATTTGATTATCAAAATAGAAAAACAAGATGATTTTACAAAAGAAACAAAGAATGTTGTAAGCAATCGTCCTGTATATAATATTACACTGAACTGGCGTGTAAATGGACAGGATAGCCGTATTACAGACCTGAAAGGACAAAAAGTAAAAATCAGCTTGCCTTATACACCTGCATCAAACGAAAATATTGGGAAAATCTGTGCTGTTTATATCAACGATAAGGGAGAAACACAGTGGATTACAAATTCCTATTACAATGCAGAAAAAGGGGCGGTAGAATTTATTACAAATCATTTTAGTGTATATGGTGTAGGATATTTACCAGATGCACCAATGTTTACAGATATTACAGGACATTGGGCAAAAGAACACATTGATTTTGTAACGCAGTATGGGCTTTTGAAGGGTACTGGTTCTGATAAATTCAGCCCAAATATGAAGATGACAAGAGGGATGTTTGTGACGGCACTGGGACGTTTGTCAGGTGTAACAGGAGAAACTGCCGCAAAAACACAATTTACAGATGTTCCTTCTGATGCGTATTATGCACCTTATGTGGCATGGGCAGCAGAAAATGGTATTGTAAATGGTAGAAAAGCACATAAATTTGCGCCGGAACAACCTGTGACTCGTCAGGAAATGGCTGTGATATTAAAGAATTTTACAGACAATCTAGATGTAGAAATGCCTGTTCATCATCAGGAAGAGGTTTTCTATGATGAAGATAACACATCTTCATTCTTGTAAAACAGATGGAGAAACCATGTAATTTTTCAGCTTAG
>CAJMNV010000040.1 GCA_905214825.1 uncultured bacterium
GTGGGCAACTATGGCGTTAGACTTTACACGACCTACTGTTGAACCGGTTCAAACACAAGCAGTTACAACAGCACCAACCCCAGAAGAAGACTATCAACAATATGATATTGTTGCAGATAGACAACAAATGCAAGAAGTTATGGTGAATTCTCCGGAAGTATATGAGATTGCAAGTGAAATTGAAGTATATAACTTGGAAACGATTGTGTCTTTTGGGGCAAATGCGGCAGAGGAAATTTCCAGATGCTCTGATGTTGTATTGAATAGCATCAATATGTCACAGTTAGACGAATCTAGTACGATGTTGAAAACTTTGGCAAAAATCATGGACAAATTTGATATTGAAGAAATCAAAGAAAACCCGAATTTTTTGAATAAGTTGTTTGGTAATTTGCGTAAACAGCTGGATAAAATATTGGCAAAATATCATACCATGGGCGAAGAAGTGGATAAGATTTATGTGCAGTTGAAGCAGTATGAAACAGAAATCAAACAATCTAATCGCAAATTGGAAGAAATGTTCCAAGCCAATGTTGGGTATTATCATGATTTGGTGAAATATATTCTTGCTGGTGAACAAGGTTGTAAAGAATTGGAAGCTTATATTGCCCAAAGACAAACTGAAATGGAAACAACAGGTGATAACTCCATACAATTTGACATTGCATCACTCAATCAGGCTTTAATGTTGCTAGAACAACGCACACAGGATTTGCGTACAGCAGAAAGTGTAGCAATACAGTCTATTCCAATGATTAAAACAATGCAGTTTAGCAATATGAATTTGGTACGGAAAATCAATTCTGCATTTATTATTACGTTGCCTGTATTTAAACAAGCATTGACACAAGCCATTATGCTCAAACGCCAACGTATTCAAGCGGAAGCAATGTCTGCACTAGATGCAAAAACAAATGAAATGTTGCTCAAAAATGCACAAAATACAGTCGAACAGTCCAAAATGACCGCACAGTTGGTTTCTGGTAGTTCCATTAAAATTGAAACATTGGAAAAAAGCTGGAAAACCATTGTGACAGGTATTGACGAAACAAAACAAATACAAGAAAATGCAAGACAAAAAAGGCTGGAAGACCAAAAACGATTGGAAGCAATCAAAGCAGATTTTAACGCAAGATATCATATGCCGGATAAAAAATAAAGTATACAAGATATGGGGGAATGTGATATGGCTATCAATTTGACAAAGGGACAAAAAGTGAGTTTAACAAAAGATAATCCAAGTTTATCAAAAATTGTTGTGGGCCTGGGTTGGGATATCAATGCTTTTGATTCTGGTGTGGCATTTGACTTGGATGCAGCCGCATTTTTGGTTGCCCAAAATGGAAAATGCCCCACAGAAAAAGAATTTATTTTTTATGGTAATTTGGAACATCAAAGCGGTTCTGTAAAACATATGGGGGATAACAGAACTGGCGATGGTGATGGTGATGATGAACAAATTATTATTGAATTACAAAATGTACCTACAAATGTAGAAAGAATTGCTTTTACAGTAACAATTTATGAGGCAGAAAATCGTCAACAAAATTTTGGACAAATATCAAATGCATATATCCACATTCAGGATATGCAAACAGGAACTGATTTGATACGTTATGATTTGGGTGAAGATTTTTCTATCGAAACAGCGATTGTTGCTGGTGAATTATATCGCTATAATGGCGAATGGAAATTCAATGCAATTGGTAGTGGTTTCCAAGGGGGACTTGCTGCGTTATGTGGACACTATGGTATTGAGGTAGAGTAAAAAGGAGGAATTGTAAATGCCCATTAGTTTGAAAAAAGGAGAAAAGGTAAGTTTAACAAAGGATAATCCAGGTTTGACCAAAGTGGTTGTCGGTTTGGGTTGGGATATCAATCGATTTGACACAGGTGGTTCCTTTGACTTGGATACAGCCGCTTTTTTGGTTGGGGATAATGGTAGAACAACTTGTTCTGATGACTTTATATTTTATGGTAATTTGAAACACCCATCTGGTGCAGTAGAACATTGTGGCGATAACACCACAGGGGAAGGCGATGGTGATGATGAACAAATCAAAATCGATTTGAGCAAAATTCCTCAAAATATTTCTCGTATTGCCTTTACCGTAACCATTTATGAAGCAGAAGAACGTCGTCAGAATTTTGGACAAGTGCAAAATGCATTTATTCGTATTTTTGATGAAACAAATGGTCAAGAAATTTTGAGATATGACTTGGGAGAAGATTTTTCTATTGAAACAGCGGCAGTATTTGCAGAATTGTATAAATACAACAATGAATGGAAATTCAATGCCATTGGTAGTGGCTACCAAGGCGGTTTGGCTGCACTTTGTGAAAATTATGGTATAGATGATGAAAAAACCCAATATATATCATTTGTAATCAAAATCGTGATAATAAACAAAAAGCGAAGAAAAAATAGGAGGATGGCAATATGTCTGTTCGTTTACAAAAGGGTCAAAAAGTAAGTCTTTCAAAAGATAATGACGGTTTGGATAAAGTGATTGTAGGTTTGGGCTGGGACGAGGCTTCCAAAGGTGGTTTATTTGGTGCATTTCGTGGACAAAGCAATATTGACTGTGATGCATCTGCATTGGTGTTAAGCAATGGAAAATTGGTTGATAAAAACGATATTGTTTTTTTTGGCAATTTGAAACATCCTTCTGGCACTATACAACATATGGGAGATAACTTGACAGGTGCTGGTGCTGGCGATGATGAACAGATTATGATTAGCCTTGCACAAGTTCCGGAACAGTATGACCATATTGTTTTGGTGGTGAATATCTATCAAGCGGCAAAAAGAAAACAAAGTTTTGGTATGATTAAAAATGCGTTTATTCGCATTATAGATGGTCGTACGAATCAAGAAATGTGCAAATATGATTTGTCTGAAAGCTATGATGGTATGACTGCCATGATTTTTGGCGAAGTATATCGTCACAATGGCGAATGGAAATTCAATGCAATTGGACAAGCCACACAAGATGATGGATTGCAAGAGCTTATCAAACGTTATATATAATTTTTAATAAAATATTTATGTTGATTTGATGAAAAAGAGAAGAGAACTATCGGATTTCTTCTCTTTTTCTGATATGTAGGGGGGAGAATATGCATTATGAAGGTTTATCAAGTAAAGAGGCGGTAGAATCAAGAGAGAAATATGGCAGTAATGTCATTCCGGATTCACAACCAACTACGTTTTGGGCAGAATTTAAAGAAACATTCAAAGACCCTATGATTCGCATATTGTTGGCAATCGCTGTGCTGATGATTGTGATGTGTTTGTTTGGTTATGCAGATATATATGAGCCAGTAGGGACGATTGTTGCGGTTTTGATTGTGGCATTTGTTTCAGCAAAAACAGGTGTGGCAAGCGATACAAAATACAGAGAATTAAAAGATAGTACAAAAAAAGACCAATGTAAGGTATATCGAGATAATTTGATTACCATTATTGATGTAGATGATGTTGTTGTGGGTGACAAAGTATTGTTGCAATCGGGCGATAAAATTCCGGCAGATGGTGTTTTGGTAGATGGTACAATAAAAGTGGATAATTCTGCTTTGAATGGAGAGGCAGAGGAGTGTCACAAAACAGCAGCTGATGATAAATTTCGGTTAGCTGATGAAATCACAGGTGATACATTTGTAGATGCACATTCTCTGTTTCGTGGTGCAGTTTTGTTCGATGGTGAAGGGGTCATGGATGTACAAAAAGTTGGTCTTTCTACAATGATGGGCAAAATGGCAGAAGAGATGCAAGAAGAAGAACCAGACTCTCCATTGAAAGTAAAATTGGCAAAATTGGCAAATTTGATTTCAAAATTTGGTTATATTGGGGCGATTGTCATTGCAGTGATGTATTTTGGATACTTTGTTTTGTCGGCAGGCAGTATCGAAGCATATCTGGCAACTGGTGCAACAGAAATTATAAAAGATATTGTGGAAGCAGTATCTTTGGCGGTTGTCATTATTGTGTGTGCTGTGCCCGAAGGTCTGCCGCTTATGATTTCGCTTGTTTTGATGCAGAACACAAGCAAAATGTTAGACCATAATGTTTTGGTTAGAAAAGCAGAAGGGATTGAAACAGCAGGTTCTTTAAATATACTGTTTAGTGATAAAACAGGCACAATCACAAAAGGTAGATTGGAGGTAGTTGCGTTTTTTACTGCAGATGGTATTTCTATTCCTTTGGAAGAATTGTCACAACATGGAAAAATAAAAGGATTGGTTGATTTAGCCATTGGTAAAAATACACAATCTATGTTTGATGCACAAGGTCGTGTTATTGGTGGAAATGCAACAGACCAAGCATTGATAAAATTTATAGGGAAAGAAGTTTTTCAAAAACTGGAATCCAGTTGCGAAGTCACACATTCCCAAGGGTTTAATTCTGCGAACAAATTTAGCCAAGCATATTTGAAAGAATATGGCAAGACTTTTTATAAGGGGGCACCAGAAAAATTGCTGGGTGTATCTCAAAAATATCTCAGCTTAAATGGTGATGAACATACCATTCAAACAGACGTGTTAAATGCAAAAATTGATGAATTGGCGAATAAATCCATGAGGGTTCTGGCTTTTGGGTATTCTAATAATGATATGACAGAAAATCAAATCAATGCAGATACCACAATTATTGGTTTTGTGGGTATTCGTGATGATGTACGACCAGAAGCAAGAGAAGCCATTGCTGCTGTGCAACATGCAGGTATTCAAGTGGTTATGATTACAGGGGATAGACTGGAGACAGCAGTTGCCATTGCAAAAGATGCAAACTTGTTGCAATCCAATGATGAAGTTGCTTTGACATCTACACAACTCAATGAGCTTTCAGATGAAGAAGTGAAAGAAATTATTCCTCGTATCAGAGTCATTGCCAGAGCATTGCCAACAGATAAGTCCAGAATGGTTCGTCTTTGTCAAGAAATGAATTTGGTTGTTGGTATGACAGGTGATGGTGTCAATGACTCCCCTGCATTAAAACGTGCAGATGTTGGGTTTGCAATGGGTAGTGGTACAGAAGCGGCAAAAGAAGCAGGGAAAATCGTTATTTTGGACGATAACTTTAAGTCCATTAAAGATGCCATTTGGTATGGTCGTACCATTTACCATAATATTTTGAAATTTTGTAAATTTCAGCTTGTCATCAATGTGGCAGCGGTTGTGGTAAGTGCATTTGCGCCATTCTTTGGTCTGCATGAACCATTAAAAGTAACACATTTATTATTTGTAAACTTGGTTATGGACGGTTTGGGGGCTATTATGCTTGGGAATGAGCCGGCAAAAGAACGTTATATGACAGAAAAACCTCGCACAAGAGATGAAAGCATTATCAGCAAACCAATGATGATGCAGATTTTGACAATGGGTATTTGGTTGACAGTGCTTAGTTTTGTATTTTTAAAAGTACCGTTTTTTGAGCAATTTTTCGAAACAACTGAACAAAAATTTTCTGCATATTTTGTATTATTCATTTGGAGTGCATTGTTTAATGGCTTTAATGTCAGGGATGAAGGATTTGGAATTTTTAAAGGTTTGGGTGAAAATACAGGCTTTATGAAAGTTTTTATCACCATTATTCTGGTACAAGCGGTCATTGTCAATGCAGGTTTTATTCCGCTTTCTGTGTTTGATTGGATTGGTCATATGTTTAGTTGTGTGCCAATTCCTATTGTGGCTTGGGGCGTGGTTGCTATTTTGGCATTTACAATGATTCCGATAGATATGATTCGTAAAATGATTTGTCAAAATAGATAATGCAAGGGGGTTTCATGAAACATTGTTTTTTGGAACCTTCTTTCTTGTAAAACATAAAGTCAGGAAGTGAAAAATAGATGGAAACAAACATAAAGTACACCACAGAAAATATATTACGGATTGCAAAAAGATTTCAAAATAAAAAACGATCATATCTTTTGGTCAATGCGTTACAAGCAAAACATATGCCATGTAGCCCATCAGCTTCTTTGGATATGATGAGAACTTTTGGAGAAATGTTAGCAAAGACATATCCAAATACAAAATTGATTATTTCGTTTGCAGAAACAGCAACGGCTATTGGTGCAGTGGTGGCTAGTTGTTTTGCACCAGATTGTATGTATGTACATACAACAAGAGAGCAAGTTGATGCGGTGTCTGCATGGATTGATTTTTTAGAAGAACATAGCCATGCCACAGAGCAAAAGCTGTGTGCAGATAATTTACAATTTTGGTTGGAAAATACTGAAACAGTGATTTTTGTAGAAGATGAAATTTCAACAGGTAAAACATTGGTCAATATGATGACACAGTTCATCACACAGTATCCCATACTCAAAGAGAAAAAATGTATTGCAGCATCTATATTCAATCGTGTATCTGCTGAAAATCAAAAATGCATGGAAAAAGTGGGTTTGGATTGTGCATATTTGTTGAAGCTTCCAGAAATAGATTACACAAAGGCAGTCAATGAGATACAAGTGACAGAAGCCAAACGAGTGATTGATAAAAATGCAGATTTTCATAATCAGATGTTGGATTGCCAAGCGTTATATAATCCACGAAAAGGGGTTATGATACAGCATTATATAGAAAATTGCAGACAAATGGCAGATACTGTGATTTCTGCTTTTATGCACAATATAAAGCCAAATAGCAGTATATTGGTTTTGGGCACAGAGGAATGTATGTTTCCTGCATTATTTTTGGGGGCAATGTTGGAAAGGCAAAATTGCGGATTTATTGTAAAATGTCATGCAACTACAAGAAGTCCTATTGGTATTTGTACAAATCAAGATTATCCCATTGTTTCTGGTTGTAAATTGAAAAGTTTTTATGCAGAAAATAGAGATACTTATATTTATAATGTTGCAGAATATGATGTGGTGATTGTGGTATCTGATACAGAACTACAAGATTTGGCAGCATTAAAAAATATCATGGGTGCATTTACAAAAAATGGATACCAGCAATTTTATTATGTAAAAGGAGGAAAAAATGTTTGGTACATATAAAGAAAATGATGTGAAAATTTTATTGACAGATATTTCTGGTAAAGTGAAGCCATTTGATACAGAAGAAAGAGAACAACGAATTCAAACAGGTGTACATTATTCTGAAATGTTGCCAATAGAACATGAACCATCTCCTACATATATGGAAATATATCAATATGCATTGCATAGACATTCTAAAATGACAGCAAGAGCAGTCGCAGTTGTTGCAGAGCAGATTTGGAGAGAAAAAGGGGCAAAAGTGGTTTTGGTATCATTGGCACGTGCAGGGACTTCGATTAGTGTTTTCATAAAAAGATATATTGCTTCTCCCCATCATGTGGAAGTTCCACATTATACAATTTCTATTCTGCGTGGTCGTGGCATTGACCAGAATGCAATGGACTACATTTTGACCAGACATATGCCAGAAGATATTCAGTTTGTAGATGGTTGGACAGGTAAGGGGGCAATACAAAATGAATTAAATCAAGCTATGAAACAATATAAAAATGTAGATGCAGGATTGGCTGTGCTTTCTGACCCAGCACATATTGCTAAAAAATATGGTACACAAGAAGATTTTTTGATTGCAAGCTCTTGTTTAAATGCAACGGTTTCAGGATTGTTGAGTCGCACATTTTATCGCAAAGATATGATTGGAGAAAAACAATTTCATGGGGCAATATTTTATCGCAATCTACTGAAACAAGATGTGACTTATGAATTTATTCATGCAGTAGAACGGTATTTTGCAACAGTAGAAACAGACAATATGCCAATGCGTGCAACTTCAAAAACAGCCAAACAAGAAGTCGAAAAAATTTGTGCTGATTTTGATATTCATGACATCAATTTGGTTAAACCAAGCATTGGAGAAACCACACGTGTATTACTGCGGAGAGTACCTTGGAAAATATTGGTGCATCGTTTAGATGACGAAACACATCTTGAACAAATTTATCAATTAGCAAAGGAGAAAGGCGTGCCGATGATTGAATATCCACTGGAAAATTATAGGGCTTGTGGACTCATTCAAAAAATAGCCGATAATTAAAAAATGAATAAACTGATATTTGCAAGTGATATAGATAATACAATTATGTTTTCTTACAAACATCGTATGGAATGTGATATATGCATTGAAATTTTGGATGGAAAAGAACAAGGATTTTGTACACCAAATACTTTTGCATTGTTAGAACAAATTTCTAAAAAAGCATTATTTATTCCGATTACAACACGTTCTATGGAGCAATACAAAAGAATTGGTTTTCCAAAATCATGTATGCCACAATATGCCTTGACGACAAATGGTGCAATTCTTTTGGTAAATGGTGCAGTTGATACGCAATGGTATGCAGAGTCAAGACAGATTGCAGATACTTGGAAAACAGCATTATCATATATTGAAAATCAATTACCAAATATGCAAGAAATCAAGAGATTTCGTATGGTAGATGATATGTATTTATTTGCCGCTTGTGACAATGCAGAAGAGGCAGAAAAAAGCAAATTATATTTTGATGGAAAAACAGATTTGGATGTTGTAGTATCTGGAAGAAAGATATATTTTTTTCCACCAATGTTGGATAAAGGTACTGCGATTGATAGGCTCAGAAAAAAATTCTTGCCATCGCATATCATATCTGCGGGTGATAGCAGTATTGATATACCAATGTTTGATATGGCAGATGTTTCTATCTTCATAAAAGAATATGCGGTAAAAAATAAAAAGGTAATATGCTATCATGGAAATATCATTCGTGATTATACAAAATTTGTGTTGGAACAAGTGTTACAAGAAATAGATGAAAATATAAAATAGAATGTTTCTGCTATTTTGATGTGAAGAATGGTTTTTCATTGATATGAAGTGTATGCATTATGACGAAGGAGCATTGTATAGTAAAGCATGAAAATGTGCGATGGAATGCAAAGTGTATTTTCAAAGAAATGGGTTGTAATACAATTCGTGACATCCATAACCTAGCGGTACAAACTTTGATTGGATACGAAAAGTGAATACTTCCAGACCTGTGCCAATATGAAAAAAAGCCCTCATTTGATGAGGGCTTTTTTTATAATTTACATTTGTTCGGTTAATCTACGCAATACAGCTGCAACTTCTGCACGTGTTGCTGTGCCAAGTGGGTCAAAACGGTTGTTTTGTTTACCAAATAATATACCGGCTTGTTGCATGGTATATACCGCATCTGTTGCCCAACCACGAATTTGTGATTGGTCGCTGAATGTTGCTTTTTGATGATGTATTGGTAATGTATATCCTTGCTGGTTTGCAAAATGATACATCATAACAGCCATTTCTTGACGGGTGATTGGACGATTTGGGGCAAATGTATTTGCACACACACCACTTGCAATGCCATTTTCAGTTGCCCATACCACATAAGGTGCATAATAAGCATCTAAGGGAACATCTATAAATGTGATGTTGTTTGCGGTTGCGTGTGGGGCACCTGCAAGGCGACCCAATACTGTTACAAACATACCCCGTGTCATTTGTCCATTTGGTGTGAAATGTGTGTGGTCTGTTCCACTAAATATGCCACGTTGTGTTGCAAACAAAATATCTTTTTCTGCCCAATGTCCTGTAATATCAGAGAATGGGGAGGTATTGTTTGGTGCATAGCCAATAGCATAAAGACTGAAATGGTCAGTTGCAAATGTAACAACACCTTTTTTGGCATCATAATAAGATGCATCAATCCATTGCATCATACCATCATCACGAATATAAACAGCACGCAAATTTGTCGGTATTTCACCTGATGCGGGTTTATATGGAATACCAATGGTTACAAGTTTTCCATCAAGGTTTGAAATATTGGTTTCTTTGCCATCTGCATACAAACTCAATTTGATGTCATATACAGGACGTGTACCGACTACTTGTCTTGCCTGCTGTGGTATTTGTGTTTGTTTTTGTACATGTACCATTAAGTCGCCGCTTGCATTGTTTTTTGTAATTTGTGCAAGTGTTTGTGCATGAAAACTGATGTTTACAGCATTATCCGCAGACAATTCGAGTTTTGCATTGGCACTGATTAAGGAGTCCAATGCTTTTTCTGGCAATGATACAGTTAATGTATCGCTGTTTTCTGTTACAACTGGTACAACGATTGTCATATCTTTATTATTTTGGCTTCGTGCCGCTTGAATGGCATCTTCAATAGATTGTGTTGTCACAGAAGATACACCATTATTGTTTGGTTTGACTTCTGGTATTGATTGTGAAACAGGTGGATTTTTGTTTGGTTTATTCGCAGGTCTACTGTTATTGCTAGAAGAACTGCTACCACTCTCATTGGGATTGATTGTCAATGTACCTGGTGTCAGAATAGTATCATAGTTATGATTATTATTGACAACTGTTATCAAAATTTGTTGTTTTCCAACTTGTGTTGTATTTGGTGTGTTATCATAGGACATATGAATTTCACCAATGCTTTCCCCTGCAAGTGGTTCATATCCTGTTTCAAATTGATAGTCTGTACCAAATTGTGGTTTGTCCAAAGAAGGTACAGCATTACCAACTTTTATTTGACGGTCGATTGCACGCAGATGAACTTCTTTTGGTTCTATCATGAAATTTTGTGTTTCTGTACCTATCTGTGTGTCATTTTCAAAGGATACTGTAATGGAATAATTACCAGCATCTTTTGGTGCAGTTGATAGTGCTTTTTGTTCTGTTACATCATAATAATGAACAGTATATTGTGTGACAGGGTGTTTCATTCTCCAACCGGTGTATGGTTTTCCATTATAAACTTGGTTGGGGGCAATTAAGCCAAGCACAACCGGATCTTTATATGTTACTGTAAAGTGTATGGTAATTGTAAAAGGTTGATATTGGTCTGTTTCCACTGTTACAACAATCGTTTCTTTACCGGGATTTTTTGTTGTATAATGCAACTGTGCCCCTTGTAGCGTTGCTGATACAACATTTCCAGAAGAAGCAGAAAGGGTATACTTTGCATCATTTACTGGAATATCTTTTGGTAAAATATCAGCAAGTGAAATATGACCGCTTTCACCCCATTTTATCACTTTTTCAATGGTAATGGGTGCATGTACAGAACCTTGTACAATATTTACAGCAGGTGATACACGAACAGAAATACCTGCAACGGACGCAAATTCGTACCAATCGGCCTCACTACCATTTGGTGAAAGACTGACAAGTGTCGCATTGTTGTATGCACCAACCGCAGTATTTGGCAAATCTGCCTTACCTGTTACAGGCAGTATGGAGCCGTTTGTCAGTACAACAGATTGTACATCTGTACGTTTTGTGACACCATCATATACAAAATCTTTCAGTGAAACACTGGATACTTGTGTTTTCAAGTCGATGGCATGTTTTTTTAATGTGATGTCGAGCAATGCAACAGGCTGTGTATTTGGATTGAGTGTGTCACTACCACCAAATACAACGCTGATTTTTGATGTACCAATCGGAATTTTTCTATCTTCTGTACGATATGTCAGATTGGCTCTGCCGTCGTTATCCACAATGGCAGTACCAAGCAGTTGGTTGTCACAATAAAACGATACATGGTTTTTCTCGGTTGTTCGGGCATATGTGGTTGGTTTGGCTTGTGCTTGAAATGCGAATTGTATTTCTTCGCCATAAGTAAAGGTTGTTTTATTGGCTGTGAGCGTAAAGTTTGCATCGCTTTTTACGATTTCAAAATTCTTTTTTACAGTTCCTGTATAAGAGCCAATCCCAATAATTTCAACAGTTGCTGTACCAACATTTGTGTTGTTTTGGTAGTGTACCACATAATCTTTGCCATTAGTCAGCGTTTGATTGCCAACTGTCACAGTTATATTTGGTGTGATGGCTTGCCCGGTATATATCTGATTGGAAATATCGGATATATGCTTATCTTCAATGGCTGTTGCACCAGAGCTAAAACCTGTACGATAAAATGGCAAAGGGACTTCTGCAAGTACTTTGTTGGCCACAATGTCTTTGAGCTCTTTGACAGAAAGTGTTCGATCTTCTGGTATTAAATTACTTTCTGATAAAATGAGCAATGTATAAGAGCCTTCTTTTTGATTTTCTGGAACTTGTAGATAATACTTGTTAGATGGTGTATTGTCATCAAAAGTCAAAGTGATATAACTGGAACCATCTGTTTTATCGTTATGTGTATCGTTTGTCCAATATTCTGTTTTGATACCTGTTGTATCAGCAAGCAAGAAATATTCTTTTGCTTGTTTGTCACTGATGATGTTATCTTTTTTATCTTTGCAAATGATTTCTAATGGTTCTTTTTTGTATGTAGCGCCAAATTCATCAATTTCTATATCGTTTAAATCAACTGCATTTGGTGTAGAACGTACAATAACACTGCCAAGTTCTACTACATCGTCATATTGCTGATAAACAACCCAATTATTACCATTTTTTTGAAGTTCAAAACGGTCTTGTAAATTATCTGCAAGTTGGAATGTAGCGTCTCCTTTTGTTGTATAAATATATGTGTTACCTACAACCAAATAACTATTCCATGTGGCAAGTGTTGTCTGTCCGGTAGCAGTTCCTTTTATATTCAAAGAATTGTCTTTGTCAAGTATTACTGTACCACCACCATCAAAATTACCATTGATGATAACATTTCCTGCATTGCTTAAATCCAATGTAGTACCTTGTGGAACACTTATATTTTCAAATCTGCTTGATTGTGGTATCAATTTTGCTTGTCCAAGTAGTGTAACTGTGCCAATATTTTGCAAATTTGCACTTGAAAGTTGCATATCTTCCAAACGCAGTGTTGTATTTTCATCACCAACAAATTTTGTGCTGCTTGCAGTATCGGATATAGTACCTTTGATTTCAATGAGTGCCTCTTCACTGCCTTCTGCATGTATACCATCTCTTACATTGGTACGTTTTCCCATACGCAATGTTGCCTGTTTATTGTATGCAGTATATACACCATTTTCTGAATCATGTGCCAAATAAATACCTTGGAATAATGTGTGTTCATTGGCATTGTTGATTGTCAAAGACGCATGATTACCCATATTGGTTGTATTGCGATACCCACCGGCATATACTGTTGGCAACAGTTCTTTTTCTGTACCGCCAATATCACCCAAAGAACCATTTCCGCCTTTTAAATATGTGTGTACATTATCTAATGTCAAACTATAACCTGCCAGAAAAATTTCTCGGTGTGGTACACTATTCAATGCGTTACTGGATTCAAAGTGCATTTCGATATTCTTGAAAGACACATGATTACCGGTTAATTGCATAGGGTTACTGAATACAATTTTTGCATCAGAGGAAGCCCCTATAATTTCTGTACCTTCTTTGAAATAAATGGGTGGCATTCTGCCATCGCTGTCATCGTCTGTTCTTAATACAATTTTACCATTTACGAAAATTTGTTTGTTACCTTGTTGGATTTCACGTAAAAAATCATCGCTTGTGGAAACGGTTACTGATTTTTGTGTATTCAGCGGTTTTGCATCTGATACATCTGTTCGTTTTGCAGTAACCTCAATTTCGGGTAATGTGACATCTTCCATAACTGTATAGCCTTTTGGCAAATCAGGTGTATATATCCATGTTTCTGTTTTACCATTTGTTTTGGTTTGTTTTCCGTTCCATGTCACATTTTCGATGGTTTCGGTTTTGTCTTCTCGTGGTATATCCAATGTTGCAATGCCTGCATTTGTATCAGACGTTATAGGGGTTACATATACCACAAGTGTGCTTGGTAATGTAGCATACTTCTCCACGTCATCATCTATACCAAGTTCTATGGTTTGATGAGAGATTTCGTTTGGTAATGTGTCAAAACCTATCAAAGTCTGTGTTGATACCTGCATAGCTTCTTGTGGATATGCAGCGAATGTATTTACTGGTATTGCAGTACATAGCGTGGTTGCAGCAAGTAAACAACTGCATATACGTTTGTTTTTATACTTCATGTAATCCAACCCTTCCTTTTTTCAATAAATAATGTAATTATAGATATTTTACTATATTTTTGCGAATACTACAAGTTTATCAATGTATAATTTTATCAGTATTTGTTTTTGTATTTATAAAAATAAGCCCATTTTAGAATGGCTTATTTTTCATTCTTTTCATAGTTCTGTATATTTTCTTTGATTGTAGTGTCATATTTGGGATTGTAAATATAAATAAAGCAGGATGCTATTTTTTCAAAATATAAAAAAGCAGGAATCTCCCCACTTTTTTATATTTCTGCGTATGATTATTTTACGATAATGTGCATATGGTTTTCATTTTGAAATTTTTATGATGATATTTTGAAATTTTGTATATAATACAATGAAAAAAAGCTACGATAATATGGTTGTAATCGTAGCTTTTCTGTTTATGCGATACAGAAAAATGGTTATGGTTAATTTTTATGTTTGTTTTGTTCTACAACAGAAAC
>CAJMNV010000041.1 GCA_905214825.1 uncultured bacterium
TTTGATTGGGACATCGATGTTTAGTACCACATTGTTGAATATCAACCCGATTGGCACATTTATATTATGTATTCCCACAAGAATGTTGATGGGATATTTGACAGGGGTTTGTTTTCGATGGATTTCTAAAATGGACAAAACCAAAACAGTTTGTTATTTTGCGGGCGGATTTTTGGCAGCATTTTTGAATACAATATTGTTTATGAGTGTATTGTTGTTGTTCTTCTGGAATACACCTTTTATACAAGAGATTAATGCAAGTTTTGGTAATTTGAATCCATTCCTTTTTGTGTTTGCATTTGTGGGTATCAATGGATTATTGGAAATGCCTGCAAGTTGTGTGGTTGGCGGAATGGTCAGCAAAGTATTGGCAAAAACAGTTTGCAGAAAGCGTGCATAAATAAAAAATCATGCGGATATGATGCGGCATGGGAGCTGTATTCCCGTGCCCTTTTTGTCTAAACAAAGAATGAGGTAAGGAGTACAAAAATGATATTAGTAATTGATGTGAGCAATACCAATACCACATTGGGCGTGTTTGACAAAGAGTGTTTGGTGGCAAATTGGCGGTTGTCTACATTGAATAGCCGCACATCAGATGAAACAGGTATGCTGTTGCGTATGTTGTTTGTACATTCTGACGTTTCCATTGCGGATATTGAAGCAGTGGTGGTTTCATCTGTGGTGCCAAATGTGATGTATTCTTTGTTGAGTGGTATCAAAAAATATCTGCAAAAAGAGCCGATGGTCGTAAAGGCAGGTATGAAAACAGGTATCAATTTGAGAATGGAAAATCCAAAAGAAATGGGTACAGACCGTATTGTCAATTTGGTGGCGGCGTATGAATTGTATGGTGGTCCTGCGATTGTGATTGATTACAGCACAGCAACCACATTTGATGTGTTGAGTGAAAAAGGTGAATTTTTGACAGGGATTACCGCACCAGGGATACAGATTTGTGCGGACGCATTGACACAAAGAGCTGCACAACTACCAAAAATCGAAATTAAACAAACAAGCTTGATTACAAAAAATACAGTAGAAAGCATACAAGCAGGGCTTGTGGTTGGACATATTGGAGAAGCTTGTTATATTGTGGAGCAAATCAAAAATTGGTTTGATATGCCAAATATGAAAGTTGTGGCAACAGGTGGTCTGGCAAAAGTCATTGATGAAAATGAAGAAATATTTGATGTGTATGACCCTGTTTTGTCTTTGCAAGGATTGCGTTTGTTATATGAAAAGAACAAAAACAGGAAATAGGAGGAAACCGAAATGCTTTTGGTAATTGATGTGGGAAACACCAATTATGTTTTGGGTGTATATCGAGGAGAAAAACTGGTAAAATGTTGGCGTATGGCAACAGCAGGCGTGCGAACCGCAGACGAAACAGGGATATTTATCCATTCTTTGTTTGATGCTTCTGAATTGCGTGCAAAAGATATCAAAGCTGTTATCATTTCTTCGGTTGTGCCTGATATTATGTATTCTTTGACGCAAGGCATACGAAAATATTTTCATATTGAACCAATGATTGTGAGTGTAGGTATGAAAACGGGTATTGCCATAAAAAGAGATGACCCCAAAAGTGTGGGGGCAGACCGCATTGTCAATTTAGTGGCAGCAAATGAAATTTATGGTGGGCCTGCAGTTGTCATTGACTATGGCACAGCAAATACATTTGATGTCATCAATGAAAAATCAGAATTTATCACAGGCTTGATTACACCAGGGATTTCCATTTGTGCAGAGGCATTGACACAAAGAGCCGCACAACTGCCCAAAATCGAAATCAAAAAACCAAAATCCATTGTAGTCAAAAATACGGTTGGCAGTATACAAGCTGGGCTTGTGTTGGGACATATTGGACAAACCACATATATCATTGACAGATTGAAAAAAGAGTTGGATATGCCGAATATGAAAGTCATTGCGACAGGTGGTTTGGCAAGGGTGATTGACCCCGACAGAAAGATATTTGATGTGTTAGACCCTGTTTTAACATTGAAAGGGCTGAAATTGTTATATCAAAAAAATAAAGCATGAATAAAAATCTCTTGTACAATGTGTATTTGACAAGAGATTTTCTGGTAATAGAACATATTTTTACATAATTTTGTTTTGTTTGGTTTATACTATTTTTGCAAAAACAACAAACAGCATTTGTTGACAAAAATAAGGAGGGCAAAACAAATATGAAAGCAACAGGTATTGTCAGAAGAATTGACGATTTGGGTAGAGTGGTTATACCAAAAGAAATCCGTCGTACACTGCGTATCAGAGAAGGCGACCCATTGGAAATATTTACAGATAGAGAAGGCGAAATTATACTCAAAAAATATTCACCAATCGGAGAGCTTGGCACATTTGCAAAAGAATATGCCGAAAGTTTGGCACAAACTGCGGGGCATATTGTTTGTATTGTGGATAAAGACCGCATCATTGCGGTGTCTGGTGGTGCCAAAAAAGAATTTTTGGAAAAACGCATTAGCCAAGAAATGGAAGAATGTATTGGAAAAAGAATTGCATTTACGGCACAAGAAAATGATGGGCAATTTGTCCCTGTGTTATATGAAAAAGAAGAAAACACATACCCTTACCAACTAGTTGCACCAATCATTGCAGAAGGTGATGCAATGGGGGCGGTACTGTTTTTATCCAAAGAGAAAAAAATGGGCGAAGTGGAAGGTAAATTGGCACAGACTGCCGCAGGTTTTTTAGGAAAACAAATGGAACAATGAAACAGAGTTGCCCCTTGCGTGGCAAAACAAATGTCATGCAGGGGGATTTTTTTAGAAAAGAGGAAAATATGCAAAAACAAATACATAAGCAAGGCTATTATAAACATTATAAAGGAAATTATTATCAAGTGCTGGGTGTGGCAAAACATTCGGAAACATTGGAAGAATTGGTGGTGTATCAACCACAATATGGTGACTTTGGGCTTTGGGTGAGACCGTTGGATATGTTTTTGGAGTATGTGGAAGTAGATGGGCAGAGGATGTCTCGTTTTGCATTTGTGGGTATGACATTACCAGAAAATAGATAAAACAAAAATACTTGTCTTTTTGCAGGCAAGTATTTTTTATATGGTTTATTCTGTTGTTTCTTTTGTTATAGATGGAAAATTTTGTTTTTTTGCTTTGAATGTGCTGTTTTCTGCTTCGGTATCTTTGACCAATGATGTCACAATGGAACCGTACAGATGACTGACATTTTTTCGCCAGTTGCGGCATATGGCAAGTGCTTGTTGTTTGGATACCACAGAAACACTGATTTCCATTAAAATATTGCCGTTGTCATCATGCAGACCACACTTTACCAAAAAATCGTCATTGATTTCTGGGAAATAATTTGCAGTAACGGCATATTCAGCACGAATGCGTTTGCTGTTTTCTTGCACATAAGTATTGATTTCACTGCGTGCGTGTTTAGAAATATGGTTCAAAAAATAATTGACGGTTTCATCGCCTTCGTCTGTCAGGGTGTAACGGGTGTTGTTTTGTTCTCGTGACTTTTCCAGCCAGCCTGCGTCAACCAGTTCCGCCAGATATTGCTGTACAGAAAAATAATCCATATAATTTTTTTCCAATAAAAATTGGCAAATTTCACTGTTTGACAATGCGATACCCATTTTTTGAAGTAAATGCAGAATAATCAATTTATGTTCTGCCAACTGTCGAATGGAATCTGACATGGAAAAACCCCCTTCTCATAATGTTGCTGTTCATTATCATATCATATTTTTGTCAAAAGAAAAACAAAAAACAAGAAAAAAATCAAAAAACAAAAGCAGATATGCCATTACAAAATATTGTGTTTTATTTTTGATACAAATCGCCTTGGTGTATTTGCCGCAAACGCAATTCTTTATGTATGGTGTTCAAAACGTCACGTTTGTTTAAGCTCCATAATGGGGCGAGTAGTGTTTTTGGGTTTCCGTCGCCTGTCAAACGATGTATCACAATATCAGGGCGTAAGCGTGCAATACAACCACATACCATATCAATATATGTTTCTTTGGTTAAGGGGGTGTATTTGCCAGATTGATAGATATTTGCCAGTGCAGTGTCAGAAAGTACATGCATCAAATGCAATTTGATACCTTGTATGGGCAAATGGTTCAAATAAGCGATGGGATTAGAGATATCATCATGTGTTTCTTAGATCAATCATAATATAATATTTAATAAAATGTCTAGATTTCTTTTGCGTAATGATAAAACGGCGTTTTCAAAAACAGAATTGAGATATCCACGACGGATAAAATGTGCAGACGTTTCATTTGCCGTTTGAAAGCCCAATTCCACCCATACTTTTGTTTTGGTCTGTAATTGTGCCAATATATCCAACACGTCATCTCCTAAACAGTCGGGACGTGTGGCAATGGAAATACCCACAATATCAGGTTGTGAAATAGCTTCTGTGTATAATTTGTGTAAATGGGCAGCAGGGGCATATGTGTTTGTGTATGCTTGAAAATATGCAATATATTTTGGGTTTTCCCATTTTGCAGCGGTTTGTTGTTTGCCTTGTTGAATTTGTTGTGCAATGGATAATGTGGCAGGTGCAGAAAAATCCCCCGAACCTTCCGCAGAACAAAACAGGCAGCCACCATACCCCAATGTGCCATCACGGTTGGGGCATGTAAAACCACCATCTAATGCAATTTTTGCAGTTTTTGTGCCAAATAAATTGCGATAATATGTGTTTAAGTCAATATAGGGTTTCATGGTTGCAATTACCTTTCTCTATATGTTTTTGTCTTAGATTTTCGCACAAACGCAACAATGCTTGCCAACGGGTATCATCTTGTATGGCAGAAAGCAACAGTAACAAAAAATCGGCTTTACTGCTTTCCAGAAAATGTTCTGTTTTCAAAGTGTTGTTACAAAAGCTTTTCCATGTGTATTCATTGCATGCAAAAGGGATACAACATTCCATATCTGTGAGTATATTGCCGATTGTGGTGTTGCCACAGGGCAGATTTGCAGTGTGGCAGTAAAATGCCCGACTATTTAAAAATATGATATTATGGGGCATTTGAAAACATTGTAACGTTTGTCGCAAAAGAGAAAAATAGCCGCAAAGTGTTTTGCGGCTGATGGTTTGTATCACATCAATCACCTCAGAATTTTTTATCTGAGTTTATGATATCCTTTTTCAATCAAAATATATTGTCAGATTTTTACGGTTGTTCTACCAATTTTTTCAGTTCTTCCAAAAGTATTTTGTTTTGTTCTGGACATAAAATACAGAAACGCAAAAATGTTTCATCTAAGAATGCAAAACTAGAAGCATCTCGTATCAACAGTTTTTTCACAATGAGTGTTTCAAATATTTGTGCAGCAGTGATATGAGGTGTCAAAAGCTGCAACAATATGAAATTGGCAGAAGATGGATAAGCTTTGATGTTTTTCCATGTAGCAATTTCATCAAATGCTTTTTTGCGTTCTGTGGAAATGAGATTTTTTGTTTGATTGTGAAAATCCGTATCCAAAAACAGACGCTCACCAGCAAATGCGGCAAGACTATTGACACTCCAAGGGTCTTGGTTTGTTTTCAAACGGTTCAAAAATGCTTCATTGGAAGATATGCCGTATCCCAAACGCAAACCGGGGGCAGCAAAAAATTTTGATGTGCCACGAATGACAAACAGATTGTCAAATTCTGCTACCAAAGGAATGGCACAAATTTCATCTAAATTATCGGAAAATTCGATGTATGTTTCATCAATCATCACAGATGCCCCAATGGTTTTACAATGCGAAAGTATTTGACGTAGTTGTGTCACTGTCAGTGCAGAGCCTGTTGGGTTGTTAGGGTTACAAGCAACGAACATACCGATTTCCGGTGTCAGTGCTTGCAAAAGTTTTTCCATATCTATGACAAAATCATTTTCCGCAGACAATGGAAAATAACAAAATGTACCACCAGTTAAAGAAACTTCTCTTTCATATTCGCTGTATGCAGGGCCAAGAATGATACTTTTTTTGGCATTGACTGTTTTGATGAATGTACCAATCAATTCTGTGGAGCCATTGCCCACAACAATGTGTTCTGTACTGGCACTTGTATACCCTGCAATGGCATTGCGTAATGCGGTATAGTGTTTGTCGGGATATGTGGAAATGATGTCCAAATTTTGAGATAATGCGGTTTTGACAGATTGTGGAAATCCCAATGGGTTGATATTGCCGCTAAAATCCAAAATTTCACTTTTTGGTATACCATAGTTGCGTTCGATGGCGTCTAAATCGCCACCATGTTGGTGTATGATTGGTTGGGTTTGCATAACTCAAAATCCTTTCTTTAATAAAGTTCGTCAATTTCTTCTAATGCAGATATTGTTTCACTTTGTGCTTTAACACGAGGATAGATACGATAGGGGCTACCCTGTTGGCTTTTTTGTAATGTGATGGACAAAGTGATGGGTTTGTTGCCTTTTTGAGAGAATGCCCATACATTTTTTTGTATGAGGTGTAAATCACTAAATATAATATAGTTTGTTTTTTTGATGGCACGTTTTGAAAAAGCTGGTGCATAATACATAGGAAAGCCTGTTTCATTTGGCACAGACAATACATAATCTGTGGTATCTTCCATACAAAATGCCGCACAGATGTCACAACAGAAGTCATGCAATGGATGTTCATCAGGTACTTCAACAGTTTTCCAAAGTGTATTGTCTTGTTGGACAACGACATGAAATGTGTATATCCAAGGTGTGGTTTCACAACGCAACATTTCTTCAAACAAACGCAATTCATTTTCGGGAGCTATCACTTCCAACAGTTGTGCAAATGGTATGATATGTGGCATTTTTTGTTTGTTTGCGGATATTTTTTCACCTGCGGTTAATGCCATACCCAATGCAGTCAAACTATAATATGTGGGTGGTGTGAAAATCTCTGCCCCAATATTATGCCGCATCACAAGCAATGCGGATAAATTGTTTATGGTTTGATAAAAACGCATGGGGGTAAAGTGAATGGGGCGTATGACACGGAAAAACAAACTCATGGGTGTGATAAACCATTTGTCAAACATAATGCCTGCAAATAAAAAAGAGGACATGATGGCTTGTTCTTCTGTGGATAATGTATCGGGGTGTTTTTCCCAAATGGGTTCCAAATCCATGCCCACACGTTGATAAAAATCAATAAATATTTTATCGGATTCTTGGTTGTCTGTTAAATAAGCATAGAAAAAGGCACGGTCTACAATGCCTGTTTCTAAATGCATAATGGTATGAAAACGCTCTGCTGTCAATGCACAACCTTCTGCAACCAAAGTGCGAAGCAATGTTTCGGCATCTTGTGCAAAAAATGTTTCGCAATGTTTGGATTTTGTGATTTTATGTGTGTGTATAGCAGGCAGTATTTCCAACAGCTGTAATTGATAACACAACCGCATGATATATTCCAAATAAAAATCATTGGAAAAACTAAGCATATTTTTGCAGGTAATGACATCATCTGTAAAAAAGAACCCATTTTCATTTACCGTTTTGTCAGGCAGACAAAAGTCCAATACTTTTTGTATATCCAAAATCAAAGGATGGTTCAAAATGGTGTAACTTTCTATGGAAAAAGTATATTTTTGTAACCCATTTTTGTTTGAGTTGATATGCAATATATAAGCGATTTCTTCTTTTGTTTCGTCTGCAATTTCCATATTGATGATATTTGCCGGTGTCAATATGGTTTCTTCTGCCAATGCGGTATGACACCACTTTGCAAATACCAAAGGTGCAATATCCATCAATGATTTTTGACATTCTGTGTCCATATATGAAAAATACTTTTCGTATTCTGTTGTAAAAAGTTCCAGTAGTTTTTGATACTGTGAAAGATTGATGTTTGTATCCATAAAAAACTCCTTATTGGTTTTTGATTTTTTGATAAAAAACCATTCTGTTTCATTTTAACAGAAAAAGAAAGGATTGTGAAGAATACGACACAAAAAACAATGGGCAATTCTGCAAAAGGAAAGACAAAAAAACAAAAAGGTTTTTGTGCAAAAGACAGAAAGTCATTTATTTTGAAGAAAACAACAAAAACAATGTTGAAACGTGTTTCAGAATGTGGTATATTCCTTGTATTAGAAACAAATGTATGCAATACAAAAACAACAAAGGGGAGGAAAATTATGAAGGAAGATAAAAATTTCTTTATTGTGGATAAAAGTGTGTTGCCTGAAATTTTTTTGAAAGTGATGGAAGTGAAAAACTTATTGGAAAGCAAAAAGGAGAAAACAGTGCAAGATGCGGTCAACCGTGTGGGTATCAGCCGCAGTGCATTTTATAAATATAGAGATGCGGTACACCCATTGTATGAAAACACAAGGGGAAAAACCGTTACCATTGCAACCAATTTGGACGATACGCCTGGACTGTTGTCAACAGTGTTAAACTGCATTGCAACAGAAGGTGCAAATATACTGACTATCAACCAAACCATTCCCATAAATGGGATTGCCAATGTGACTATTACCATTGAAACAAATGAAATGCAAGGTGAGTTTGGTAGGTTGATGGTGCAGTTGGAAAAATTGCAGGGTGTGCAGTCCATGAAAATCATCGGAAGGGAATGACGACAAATTGTATGTCGTAAATACGGCATACTTTTTATTTTGTCTCTTTTCAAAAAAAGAACGGAGGGTTTTTGGAATGAAAGTAAAAGTAAAAGTACCAGCGACATCTGCAAACATGGGGCCGGGTTTTGACAGCATTGGCGTTGCATTGCAACTATACAATACATTGGAAGTGGAAACCATAGAAAAAGGTTTTGAAATTGTGGTGAAAAAAGAACAGGAAATTACAATTCCAACAGATGAAAACAATTTGATTTATCAAACCATACAGCAATTTTTTGAAAAATTGGGAAAACCCATGCCAGCCATACGGTTGACGCAGTCTGATGATATTCCTATGGTGCGTGGACTGGGTAGTAGTGCGGCTTGTATTGTGGGGGGGCTTTTGGCAGCAAATGCTTTGGCAGGCAGTCCTTACACAAAAGATGCATTGGCAAAAATGGCAGCACAAATGGAAGGACACCCTGATAATTCCAACCCTGCTTTTTTTGGAAGTATGGTCACAGGTGTGATGACAGAAAAAAGTATGGAATATGTGCGTTTAGAGTTGCCCGAAGATTTATTATTTGCTATAATAGTGCCAAATTTCCCTGTTTCCACAGAACGTTCTAGAGCTGTTTTGCCACCACATTATGACAGGCAAGATGTTGTTTATAATGTGTCAAGAGCAGCATTGCTGGTGGCTTCTGTACTGACAGGAAAATATGAAAATCTGGAAGTTGCCATAGAAGACAAAATCCATCAGCCATATCGGAAAGTTTTGATACCTAATATGGAAGATATTTTTGAAAATGCAAAAAAATGTGGTGCGGTTGCTTGTTATTTGAGTGGTGCAGGTTCTACATTGATGGCAATGGTGACAAAAGAAAATGCAGAAATATTCCGAAATAATATGTCCACTTATTTGCAGACACTTCCAAATGGTTGGCAGTTGACATTGCTGTCTGCCGACAAAGAAGGGGCAACAGTTGTGACAGAATGACAGGAGGAAAGAAGATGTTGATTGTGCAAAAATACGGCGGCAGCTCTGTTGCTGACGCTGAAAGAGTCTTTCACGTTGCAAAGCAGATTATTGCAGCAAAAGAGGCAGGGAATGACATGGTTGTGGTGCTGTCTGCACAAGGCAAAACCACAGATGGTTTGATTGCAAAAGCAAAAGAAATCAATCCAAATGCAAGCCGTAGAGAAATGGATATGTTGTTGTCAACAGGAGAACAACAGTCTGTGGCATTGATGGCAATGGCAATCAATGCTTTGGGTGGCAGAGCAATTTCTTTGAATGCGGCACAGGTTGGCATTGAAACTACAAATGCTTACAGCAATGCAAGAATTCGCAAAATTCATTCAGAACGTATTGAAAATGAACTGGAAAGAGGCAATATTGTTTTGGTAACTGGTTTCCAAGGTATCAATATGTTGGGTGATGTGACAACGTTGGGTCGTGGTGGTTCTGATACATCTGCAGTTGCTTTGGCAGCAGCATTGCATGCAGATATTTGTGAAATTTATACAGATGTAGAAGGCGTATATACGGCTGACCCTCGTATTGTCAAAGATGCAAGAAAATTAGATGAAATCAGTTATGATGAAATGCTGGAATTGGCATCTTTGGGAGCAAAGGTGTTACATTGCCGTTCTGTGGAAGTTGCAAAAAAATACAATGTGAAACTGGTGGTACGTTCCAGTATGACAGAGGCAGAAGGTACAGAAGTGAAGGAGGATTGTAAAATGGAAAGAATGCTGATCAGCGGCGTTGCAGCAGATAAAAATGTATCACGTATTTCAATTATGGGTATCAAAGACGAACCAGGAAAAGCTTTTGAAATATTTGATTTGATGGCAAAAGCAAAAGTCAGTGTGGATATTATTTTGCAATCCACAGGACATGATGGCAGACAAGATATTTCTTTTACCATTGGTAAAGATGATTTGGACGTTGCATTGACAGCATTGGAAGAAAACAAAGAAAGATTGACTGCAAGAGAAATTGCACATGATGATGATGTGGCAAAACTTTCCGTTGTGGGGGCTGGTATGGCAAGCAACCCTGGTGTTGCGGCAATGTTCTTTGAAGCAATGTACGATGCAGGCGTGAATATTCAAATGATTTCTACATCTGAAATCAAAATCACATTGTTGATTGCAGAAAAAGATATCGAAGAAGCAATGATTGCAGTACATGATAAATTTAAATTGGCATCTGTGAATATGAGAAAAGCATAAGCCAATTTTCAAAAATAGGATAATATACAAAAGGGAGAGTACTTTGCAAAATCAAAGTATTCTCTTTTTTTGTAATGTTATGGATAATTTTTTTGATATAATATATGTGTTGCTCATATATTTTTTGAAAAAAAGCATTGCAATCAAAACAATTAAGCATTTTCTGACAGAACAAATTGTATTTTTTTGTATAATCTGTTGCTTGTTTCTTTGTGTAAGTTCATGTACAATAGTAACAACACTTGTATACAGTATAAAATAAACGAGGGAATGGCGTGGAAGAAATTAAATTAAAAGCACGAGCAAAAATCAATTTGACATTAGATGTAATTGGCAAACGAGAAAATGGGTACCATGAATTGGAAATGATTATGCAAACGGTTGGGTTATATGATGAAATCAAAATCAGACGTATTCCAGAAAATGAAATTCGTTTGTATGCCAATGTTGGGTGGTTGCCAACAGATGAAAGAAATTTGGCATGGCGTGCAGCAAATTTGATGCGACAGGCATATGGTATCAAAGAAGGTGTTTGTATCACCATTGATAAAAGAATTCCTGTGGCAGCAGGGCTTGCGGGGGGAAGTGCTGATTGTGCGGCTGTGCTTGTGGGTATGAACCAGTTATTCAATTTGAGACTTTCTCGTCGAGAGCTGGAACAGTTGGCGTTGACAATGGGAACAGATATTCCATATTGTGTGCGTCGTGGAACAGTTTTGGCAGAGGGTTTGGGAGAAGTGTTGACAAATATTCGTCCGGCGTGTCCATTTTGTTATGTGGTATTGGCAAAGCTGCCGGTTGGTGTATCCACAGCAAAAGTATATCAAAATCTGCAATGGGATAAAATTCAAAAACATCCAGATACAAAAGCAATGTTAGAAGCAATTACAACACATGATGTTATAAAAATCGGGCAGTTATTGGGCAATGTTTTAGAAGATGTTACCATATCCATGGTGCCAAAAATTGCAGAAATCAAACAAGTATTATTGCAAAATGGGGCAGCAGGGGCGTTGATGAGTGGCAGTGGTCCTACAGTATTTGCATTATTTACAGAAAAAGAAACCGCAAAAAATGCGGCAAAAATGGTCAAACAGAAATTTGGCATAAAAGACGTATTTGTAACAAAAATTTATCATGTATCACGGGAAAAACAGGAGAGGAGAAAACAATATGTCAGACACAAAATTTAATATCAATTCCAATGAATATCTTCCATTAAGAGATGTGGTGTTTAATACATTAAGAGATGCAATTTTAACAGGGAAATTGGTACCGGGTGAAAGGTTGATGGAAAATCAACTGGCAGAAAAATTGGGTGTAAGCCGTACTCCCGTCAGAGAAGCATTGCGTATGCTGGAGCTGGAAAACCTGGTGGAATTGGTACCCAGAAAAGGTGCACAAGTATTGGATATGAGTGAAAAAGATATTATCAACATTTTGGAAGTCAGAGGCGTTTTGGAAGGTTTGGCAACAGGTTTAGCTTGTAAAAACATGACACCAGAAACATTGGCAGAATTAAAAGTATTGGAAAGCAAATTTGAGAAAGCAATTGCAGAAAAAGCGTTAGAAGAAATTGCAGATGTTGATGAACAGTTTCATAATATGATTTTTGGTGCGACAGATAACGAAAAATTGATACAGATATTCAAAAATTTGCAAATTCAATTATATCGCTATCGCATGGCACATTTGAAACTGGATTCCTCCATTCCTGCCATTGTGGCACACCACAAAAGTATCATTCGTGCGATTGAAAGTCATGATGCAGTAGAGGGTACAACTGTGGCACAAGGACATATCAAATATCATACGGAATTTATACTGCACGCAGTACGCAACAAAGAAAATAAAAATTAAAAAAATAGTCTAATTGTAAAATATGGCATATAGAAAGAGGAACTGTTGCAACAAAAATCACATCAGTTCCTCTTTTGGTGTGCAATATTTTTATGCACTTTCTGCATTGTGAAGGCATTTTGCACATTTGCCATAAAGAATTAGCTGTTCACATTCTACTTCAAAATCCAATGGTGTAGAAAGTTTGCTATGCAAATCTGTCAATTCCACATTTTCCAAGTCTGTTACAGCACCACAGCAAGTGCAAACTGTGTGTGGGTGACAACATACAATGGCATCATAACGAGCACTTCCTTCGCCAACATTCAATTCTTGCACCAATCTAAGTTGCTTGAAATAGTCCAATGTTTTATAGACAGTTGCCAAGCTCATGGTAGGGTTGGTTGCCTCCAATGTGCGATATATCGTTTCAGCGTTTGGGTGCTCATGGGTATGGAGCAGCATATTGTAGACAGCAATTCTTTGAGGTGTTACCTTCAAGCCTTTTTCTCGTAAAATTTGAGCAGTTTCTTTCATAGGCACCCTCCTAATCAATAATTATTGTTATTTAATAATAATATACAATAAGTAATTCGTCAAGAGAAATTTGTGCAATGTTGAAATTTTCAATGCTTTATGTTAAAATCTTGAACAAATCATAAGCAAAAAGGAGATTGGATATGCACATTGTATTATTAGAACCAGAAATTCCACAAAATGCAGGCAATATTGCAAGAACTTGTGCAGTCACAGATGTGGTATTGCATTTGATAAAACCTTTGGGATTTTCGGTAGAGGACAAGTATTTGAAACGAGCAGGATTGGATTATTGGAATTTGTTAGACATTCGATATTATGAAAATTTTGAGGATTTTCTTACAAAAAATCCAGATGCCAATTTGTGGATGGCAACCACAAAAGCAAAACATGTTTATACAGATGTGGTATATGGTGAAAATGACTACATTATGTTTGGAAAAGAGAGTGCAGGTATTCCGGAAGAAATATTGTTGCAATATCCTGAAAATTCCATTCGGATTCCCATGCTCCCTGTGGCAAGGAGTTTGAATTTGTCAAATGCAGTTGCGATTGTTTTATATGAGGCATTAAGACAACAAGGCTTTCCACATATGCAACAACAAGGAGAATTGCATCGCCATCGCTGGACAGAGGCAGAGTAAAAAAGTAAAAAACAACCAAGAGAAACGCCTGATTTTTCAAACGTTCTCTTGGTTTTATTTTTATAAAAGTAATTTTGTATGGAAAATAAAATTATTTGCCACCTTTTGCTTTGTACGCTGCAAGACCTTTGCCCAGTAATTCGATACCTCTTGCCATATCATCTGCATTCAAGATATAAGCAATACGCAATTCATCTTTGCCCAAACCTTCTGTTGCATAGAAGCCTTCTGCAGGGGCATACATAACAGTTTCGTTGTTTTCTCTGAATTCTTTCAACAAGAACAACAGCAAATCTTCTGTGCTTTCCACAGGCAATTTGCAAGTGATGTAGAATGCACCACCAGGTTTTTCACATACAACACCAGGGATTTTTTTCAATGCTTCGTAAGAAACGTCACGTCTTTTCTGGTATTCTGCTCTTACTTCATCGAAGAAAGAAGGATCCAGTTTGTACAAAGCAGTTGCACCAACCATTTCCAAAGTAG
>CAJMNV010000042.1 GCA_905214825.1 uncultured bacterium
AAAAAAGCAGGCGTAATCGGCGAATAATTCCGAACGGGGGCAAATGCGATGAAAGAATTACTGGAAGTAATTGCAAAAAATCTTGTGGAATACCCAGAACAGGTGCAAGTTTTTGAAAAAGAAGGCGACAAAGCCAGTATTTTGGAGTTGAAAGTAGCACCCGAAGATATGGGGAAAGTCATTGGCAAACAGGGCAGAATTGCAAAAGCAATCCGTACTGTGGTAAAAGCGGCGGCTATCCATGAAGATAAAAAGATTATTGTAGAAATCATACAGTAAGCAAAAACCGTTTTGCGGTTGGAACGACTGTATACGGCAGGGTGCTTGCACCCTGCTTCTTTTGTTTATACGGAAAATGAGGAAGGTGCGAAATATGGAACAATATTTTGAAATTGGCAAAATTACAGGGACACATGGTATCAAAGGAACGATGCGTGTATTTCCTACTACACAAGACCCCACACGTTTTGAAAAATTGAAAGAGATTATTGTGGAAATTAGAGGAAAACAGGAAATATTCCACATACAAAAAGTGGCATATCATAAGCAATTTGTTTTGTTGACAGTGAAAGAAATTACAGATATCAATGTGGCAGAACTTTATAAAAATGGTCGTATATTGATTCCGGATGCTGTGGCAATTCCTTTGGAAGAAGATGAATATTATACACGTGATTTATATGGTTTGCAAGTGGTGACAGAAGATGGTGAAGTATTGGGCGAGCTGACACAGATTTTTGAAACAGGTTCTAATGATGTGTATGTAGTGCGTAAAAATGCCAATGAAAAAGAATTGCTTTTGCCTGCTATCAAAGATTGCATCAAAAATATTGATTTGGAAAAAGGTGTAATGACAGTCAAATTATTGGAAGGATTGAGATAATGAAACAATTTTTTGTGTTGACACTGTTTCCAGAAATGATTATGCAGACACTTTCCCACAGCATATTGGGGAAAGCACAACAAAAAGGCTTGATTGGCGTACAGGCAATTAACATACGAGATTTTACAGAAAACAAACAAAAGCATGTAGATGATTATCCTTATGGTGGTGGTGCAGGTATGGTGATGCAGGCACAACCCATTTATGATGCATACCAAAGCATTGCAGAATGTGCAAAAGGTGCAAAAGTGATTTATATGACACCACAAGGAAAGCCATTTACACAAAAAATGGCAGAAACATTGGCAAAAGAAGAGAATTTGGTGTTTTTGTGTGGGCATTATGAAGGTATAGATGAAAGAATTATCGAAGAAATTGTGACAGATGAAATTTCTTTAGGGGATTTTGTGCTGACGGGTGGAGAATTGGCAGCAATTACCATTATTGATGCAATTTCCCGTTTGGTGCCTGATGTGTTGGGTAAGGCAGAGTCTTTTGCAGATGAGAGTTTTTCTGATGGTTTGCTGGAATATCCACAATACACAAGACCACCTGTGTTTCATGGAAAAGCAGTACCAGATATATTGTTAAGTGGACATCATGCCAATATTGCAAAATGGCGTAGAGAACAAAGCGTTTTACGCACTGCAAAAAAACGTCCGGATTTATTAGAAAATGCAGATTTGACAGAAAAAGAAAAACAATTTTTGAAAAATCAGGAAATAGAAAAAAATAGAAAAAAATAGAAATTTTGTCAATACCATGAGGAGGAGAATGTTTTGTAGAACCGAAATATTGTCCTCTTTATTGTTTTTTTTATAAAAATATCATTTATATCAGTTTGTCTTTTGCATATCCAAAACAAAAATTTGAAAAATATACAAAAACATCGAATTGTCTATGGAAATCTGTATACAAAGACGGTATATTTTTATATATTGAAAAAACAGCAAAGAAAAAAGGTGAGAACATGAGCAAAAAAACGGATAATAGAACGTTTATGGAAAAATTGGCAACATTGATTGTGGATAAGCGGAATTTATTTTTTCTGTTATATATTGCAGCAACGATATTTTCAATATTTTCAAGTGGCTGGGTTTCTGTAAACAATGATTTGACTTCTTATTTGCCAGAAGAAACAGAAACAAGACGTGGTTTGGATATTATGGAAAAAGAGTTTGTGACATATGCGACATCTCGTACTATGGTGAAACATGTGACATATGCACAGGCAGAACAAATAGCAAAAGATTTGGAAAAAATAGAAGGTATCACAGAAGTGGAATTTGACGAAACAGAAGACCACTATCGCAATGGTGCAGCATTGTTTGATATTACATTTGATGGAGAAGTCGATGATGATATTTCAGTGCAGGCAGAAAAAGAAGCAGAAGAACTGCTTTCTGGATATGATGCATATTTTTCAACAGAAATTGGGAATGACCGTTCAGCATTGTTGGCAGAAGAAATGAAAATGATTATGGCGATTGCGGCAATCATCATTGTGAGTGTTCTGCTTTTGACATCGAAAGCATATATGGAAATTCCAGTATTGCTTTTGACGTTTGGAGCAGCGGCAGTGCTGAATGTGGGTACAAACTTTATATTTGGTGAAATTTCGTTTGTATCTGATTCTGTGACGGTGGTGTTGCAGTTGGCACTTGCCATAGACTATGCTATTATATTATGTCATCGTTATGGAGAAGAACGAGAACATCTGGAAGCAAGAGAAGCAGTTATCATTGCATTAAGTAAAGCAATACCGGAAATTTCAGCAAGTAGTTTGACAACCATTTCCGGTTTGGCGGCTTTGATGTTCATGCAGTTTGAAATTGGTTATGACATGGGGATTGTGTTGATAAAAGCGATATTATTCAGTTTGCTTTCTGTATTTACATTGATGCCCGGTCTTTTGATGATATTTAGCAAAGGCATTGACCGCACACATCATCGTAATTTTGTACCGAATATTGAAAAAATAGGTAGAGGCGTTATCAAATTGGAATATATTGTACCACCTATTTTCTTGGTGTTGTTGCTTGTTGCATTTCATTTTTCTTCATTGTGTCCGTATGCTTATGGATATACAGATATTACATCAATACAAAAAAGCAAACATACCATTGCCGACCAAAAAGTCAAAGAAATGTTTGGTGGACAAAACGTGTTGGCGGTTGTTATTCCCAAGGGAGATTATGACAAAGAACGATTGTTATTGGCGGATTTGGAAAAACACAAAGAAATCAATTCAGCATTGGGGATTGCAAATGCAGAAGCAATGGACGATTATATGTTGGCAGATGCACTCAAGCCAAGAGAATTTGCAGAAATGATGGATTTGGATATTGAATTGGCAAAATTGTTGTATACGGCATATGGTATCAAAAATGAAGAATATGGGCATATTGTGGGAGATTTGGAGTCTTATGACGTGCCTTTGATTGATATGTTTTTGTTTGTGCATGATGAAGTAGACGAAGGGTATGTGAAATTGGACGAACAAATGCAAAAAGATTTAGATGATGCATACGAAAAGATTACAGATGCAAAAAAACAGTTGCAAGGAGAAACATATTCTCGTTTGGTGTTGGATTTGGATATGCCAGAGGAAGGACAAGAAACATTTGATTTTTTAAATGTGTTACAAAATGATGTTTCAAAATATTATGATGATTTTCTTTTGGTGGGCAATACCACAAGTGATTTTGATTTGTCTACATCATTTAGTCGTGATAATGTGATGATTAGCATATTGTCGATTGTGTTTGTAATATTGGTGTTGTTGTTTACATTCCAGTCTGTGGGTTTGCCGATATTGTTGATATTGGTGATACAAGGTAGTGTTTGGATAAACTTTTCATTCCCGTATTTGATGAAAAGCCCATTGTTCTTTTTGAGTTATTTGGTGGTAAGCTCCATACAGATGGGGGCAAATATTGACTATGCCATTGTGATTTCAAACCGTTATATGGATTTGAAAAAACAAATGTCACCAAAAGAGGCAATTATCAAAGCATTGAACCAAGCATTTCCAACCATTGTTACATCTGGTTCTATGTTAGCAGCAGCAGGTCTTTTGATTGGTTGTCTTTCTTCTGACCCAACTGTTGCGTCGATTGGTATTTGTTTGGGACGAGGAACGATATTGTCTATATTCTTGGTAATGTGTGTATTGCCAGAGATATTGGTTTTGGGTGATGTTGTGATTGAACGTACAAAATTTGTTATGAAAAAACCAGAATTGAATCAAGAAACAAAAGGCGAAGTGCGTGTGAATGGACGTATCAAAGGATATGTGTCCGGCAATATTGATGCAAAAATACAAGGTGTGATACAGGGAGAGGTACACGCAATGGTTGATACAAGAAAAGGAGAGGAGGAACCCAAAAATGCAGAATAAAATATGGAAAAAATGTATGGCATGGAGTATGGTGTTTTTGATGCTTTTTGCAACGGTTCCACCCGAAAGTGCATATGCCTCTGATGATACTGGTATTTCCGTTTCTTCAAAAGAAGATTGGAATTTTTTGGTGAAAAAATGTAGATTGGATAGTTGGTCAAAAAATAAAACCATTGTATTGGAAAATGATTTGCATTTAGATGGTGGTTGGAAACCAATCCCTATATTCAATGGTACATTTGATGGTAATGGTCACACAATCACTATGACAGAATATGGTGCAACAGGTTCTGGTTTGGGACTGTTTCGCTATGTTGGCACAAGTGGTACAATCAAAAATTTGAATGTCAAAGGAAATTGGAATCCATCTGGTAGTCAAGAAATGATTGGTGGTATTGTGGGAAACAACAAAGGTACAATCAGTAATTGCCATTATATGGGAAATATGAAAGCAAAATTGAATGTGGGTGGTATTGCTGGTATCAATGAAATCACAGGGTTGATACAAAGTTGTACGGTCAAAGGCAGTGTCATTGGGGAACATTATACAGGTGGTATTGCTGGGCAAAATTTGGGTGGTATCATACGTTGCAATAATGAAAGCAATATCAATACCAGCGACCAAGAAGTGAAAAAGTCATTTGGCGATTTGGATTTGACAAATATAAATTCTACGGAAAATGTTTCTGCACATACAGATACTGGTGGTATTACAGGATTTTCATCTGGGATTTTGCAGGAATGTAAAAATACAGGAGATGTAGGGTATCCACATATGGGGTATAACATTGGTGGTATTGTTGGCAGACAAACAGGATATGTCAAAGACTGCCAAAACAGTGGGAATATATATGGTAGAAAAGATGTTGGTGGTATTGCTGGACAGATGGAGCCATATATGACATTGTTGTTTGCACAAGATGATTTGGAACGACTTTCGGATGCTTTTTCTGTGTTGCAAGATATTATGGACAACATGATTGATGATACAGAAACATCTATGCATCAATTTTCAGAACGTATGGAAAATATGTCTTTGTATTTCAATGAAGCAAAAAAAAGTACGGATTATTTGGTGCATCGTACAGAAGATTATGTTGATGAAACAGTGGAAACTGTCAATGACCTTAGTCAAAGGGCTGATAACTTTTTGGCTGATATGGAAGATATTTTGTATCGTGGAGAAGCAGTGGCAGACGATATGGGAGAAGCACTTGCACAGCTCAAACAATCTGTCAAACGGTTACAAAATGCCGCAGATGCAAGCGGTGATATGCTTTCTCATATGGATAATGCTGTAGATGCAATGGAAGGGAAATTGATTGGTTATAAAGATGCACTGACTTCTGTGTTACATAGTGCAAAAAATGTGGTGTCATCCATTACAAAACCAGATACATTATTAGATGCGATATTGGCTTTGGAACGAAATGTTGAAAATATGCAAAAAATAAGCAAAGATTTGACAACATCTGTGGAAGAAGCAGAAAAAGAACTGTCAAAAGCGTTGAGTAGTGGTATGGAGTTATCTGACGAATTGAGCCAAGGTTTGGAAAAATTACAACGCTCTGTGGAAAGCATGGAAGATGTGCAAAGCGGTGTTGCGGATATGATAACACAATTTCGTTGGGCGATTGGTGATTTCCGTGCTGGGGGTGTGCCACAATTTTCTGGACCTGATGCAGAATATAGAGAAAATGTGGATAATTTGATAAACCACACAGGCTATATTTTGGACGAAATGGATAGTATCAATGAAGAATTGACAAACAATGGCGATATGTTGCTTTCTGATATGCGGGCGATAAACAATCAAATCCGCAATATTATGGATATTTTCAGAGATATTTATAAAAAAATGATGGATACAGATAAAAAAGATGATATTTATGAAGATATTTCGGAACAGCAAACAAACAATACACAAGGTGTTGTGGAAACAAGCAACAACATAGGCAGTATTGAAGGTGATGTGAACGTTGGGGGGATTACAGGCAGTATTGCCGTGGAATATGATTTTGACCCTGAGGATGATTTGAAAAAATTGGGCGACAAATCTTTGAATCAAAAATACCAGACAAAAGCAGTGTTGCGAGATGCAGTCAATTATGGGGCTATAAAAGCAAAAAAAGATTATGTGGGTGGTATTGTTGGTGAAATGAGCATGGGCAGTTTATACGATTGCCAAGCATATGGTACCGTTACAAGTGATAGTGGAGATTATGTGGGTGGTATTGCAGGTTATTCGAAATCTGTCATTCGCAATGCAACAGCAAAAACAGCTTTGGAAGGCGATAGATATGTGGGTGGTATTGTGGGACATGGTACAGATGTCACAGGTTGTAGAGCAATGACACAAATCAATCGTGCAGTGGAAAATATGGGGGCGATTGCAGGTAAAGCAGATGGAACATTGACACAAAATTATTTTGTGGAAAATGAATGGGGCGGTATAGACGATATTAGTTATATCGATAGTGCAGAACCTTTGTCATACAGTAGTTTTATGGGATTGCCCAATATTCCAAAACGTTTTGGGGCTTGCTACTTTACATTTGTGGCAGATGGTGAAATTATAGGGGAAACTGCATATGATTATGGTGCAAAAACAGATAGCAGAGAAGTTCCAGCAGTACCTGAAAAAGAAGGATATAGAGGAAAATGGGCAGAAATGCCAGCAATGGCAACATTTGACCATGTTTTGGAAGCGGAATATGAAAAAAATCATGCCGTGATTGCCTCAAAGCAAACAAGAGAAGATGGTGGAAAAGCGATTGTTTTGGCAGAGGGTGGATTTGATGATACCCAAACGGTGCTTTTGTCACCAATTCCAAAAGAAGATATTACATTTGATGGAACTGGAGTTTTTGTAGAAGCATGGCAAATCAAATTACCAACACAAAATGAAACATTGCATACGATACAATACAGCAAGCCAAAAACAAATGGTTGGGTACGATTGTATCAAATGAAAACAACAGGGGCTGTGCAGATAGATGGCAAAACAGATGGCAGTTATATTGGTTTTGAAACAAAAGACAATGACTTGATTGTGTTTGTTATGGTAACACCATATTGGTATGTTGCTGTGCCGTTTGGTGCATTAGTTGCTATTGTGTTGGTGGGTATTTTGAATAAAAAAAGAAAAAAACAAAAAAATACAACACAAACAGAAACAAAAAATATTGCAAAATAGACCACAGTCATGATACACTGCATAAAAAGAAAGGCTGTGGAGAATATGTTTTTTGAAAAAAGAAAAACGGTGTTTGAAGAACGTAATAAAGTACTTTGGGAAAAGGCAAGACAAATATTGGCACAAGCAGGTATACAAGATATGAAAGTGGGATATTACGAAAAAGAACTACCAATGTGTGGTTGTGGTGCGAAATTAGATCCACGTAATTTTAGCGAAAAAGGGTATATTGACCGCAATTATTATTATATTTTGGTGTCTGCGGCAGAATATGAAAAAGCTAAAGAGTTATTACAATTTATGTAATCAAAATGTGTTTGCAAATAATGGGCATATTTATCAAAAATTTATTTGATGTTTTTTGATAGAGTATGTGCTTTTGCAAACACATTTTTTTATTTTTTATAAAAAATGGGCGATATTTGATTTTTGTAGTATGTCCTATGGTGCGATTATGGCAATTATACTGAATGTATTACTGCAAAAAGAAGAAAAAGCATAATTTATCATAAATACAAAAATATGGAAATCATACATAATATTGAGAAAAAAATAATTTTATTGCAAACATTTGGATAAAAAATATAGAAATCTGTATAAATGTTTTTGTATCGAGGACAAATGTTTTATATATAATAAAAATGTCCTTATGTTGCAAACTTTTTGACAAATTGTATTGACTTTGTTTAATTTTATCATGTATAATGTTGATACTCTACATGAAATATGGTGCAAGTATATATAAATATGAAGAAATAGCACACAAAAAATATTGAAGGAGTGTAAATATGTTACAAGCATTTGATATTATCGGTCCTGTAATGATTGGGCCTTCTAGTTCCCACACTGCGGGAGCAGTGAGAATTGGAAAATATGCACGTTCTATATTGGGGAATATACCTGTAAAAGCAGAAATTCATTTTAGTGGTTCTTTTGCAAAAACATACAAAGGACATGGTACAGATAAGGCTGTGATTGCAGGGATATTGGGCATGGATACAGATGATGCACGTATCCGCATTAGTATGGAAATTGCAAAAGAAGAAGGATTGGATTTTTCTTTTGCAGAAGTGGACATTAGTGATGCACATCCCAATACAGCAGAAATTATATTGACAGATGCAGATGGAAAAACAGCATCTGTGCAAGGGGCTTCTATTGGTGGTGGCAATATTATCATCAATAAAATCAATGGTACAGAAGTCTCTATTTCCGGAAAATCAGATACTTTGATTATTCCTCATCAAGATGTGCCAGGTATGATTGCAGTTGTGACAAATATTTTGGCAGAGCATGGTGTGAATATTCATGGATTTTCACTGTGCAGAGACAAAAAAGGCGGTACCGCAGTGATGACCATTGAAATTGATGGTAATATAAATGAAGATATCAATGATGCGATTTTGGAAAATCCGCATATTTTTGCATCTACGATATTAAAAGCAATTTAAGGAGGGAACAGTGAAAATATGTTTCAATATAATTCTTTGGCAGAATTGGTTGCGGCAGCAGTGGAAGCGAAAGAACCAATTTCAAAAATCGTTCTGAGAGAACAGGCAGAAGTAGCAGAAACAACAGAAGAAGCGTTGTACCAAACAATGGAACGTTCTTTATCTGTTATGAGAGAATCTGTGGAAGATGGTTTTGATCCGGACAAGCGTTCTGCAAGTGGTTTGACAGGCGGCGATGCTTTCAAAATGAAGAAAGCAGTAGAAGAAAATAAAAACATTTGTGGTGAAATTTTTGGTACTGCAATGGCAAAGGCTTTGGCAGTTTCTCAAACAAATGCTTGTATGGGGAAAATTGTGGCAGCACCAACCGCAGGTAGTTGTGGAATATTGCCTGCGGCATTGTTGACAATTTCAGAAAAAAGAAATGTTGCAAACCATGATGTGGTGATGTCATTGTTTACAGCATCTGCTGTGGGTATGATTATTGCAAATAATGCAAGCATTGCTGGGGCAGAAGGTGGCTGTCAAGCAGAGTGTGGTGCAGCCAGTGCTATGGCGGCAGCAGCTATGGTGGAATTGAGTGGTGGCACACCCGAAATGTGTGCACATGCTTGTGCCATTGCGTTGAAAAATATTTTAGGTTTGGTGTGTGACCCTGTTGCAGGCTTGGTTGAAATTCCTTGTATCAAAAGAAATGCGGCTGGGGTTGCAAATGCATTTGTTGCAGCAGAATTGGCTTTGGCAGGTATTGAAAGTGCAATTCCTGCTGATGAAGTGATTATTGCAATGAAAAAAATTGGTGATGCGATGTCTTCTGCATTAAAAGAAACAGCAGAAGGTGGTTTGGCTGTTACACCAACGGGTAAAAAACTTTGTGAAAAGGTATTTGGCTGTTGCCAATAAATGGGAAGCCAAAAATACTTTCAAAAATAATTCGTACGACCGAAACATGCAGTAAAAACTTTTTTAATAGGAGAAGCATAATCATGATAAACATTTTTCAAAAGTGGAATAGTATTAGCTTAGTAAAACGTATTCTTGCAGGTTTGATTATCGGTGCTGCACTGGGGTTGGGACTCCCCGGTTTGACCGGTATCAGCCTTTTGGGTGATATTTTCGTAAATGCATTGAAAGCGATTGCCCCTGTATTGGTATTCTTTTTGGTAATGGCAGCTTTGGCACAGCATAAAGAAGGCGGTGCCAAAACAATGACAAGAGTTGTTGTATTATATTTGCTGGGTACATTTGCATCTGCAGTTGTTGCAGTAGTGGCAAGTTTTGTATTCCCTGTAACACTGCCTTTGGCAGGTGTGGAAGCAGCAACTGGTTATGAAGCAGCACATGGTGTTGGCGAAGTGTTCAAAACATTGTTGCTCAATGTTGTAGCAAACCCTATCGGTTCTATTGTGAATGCAAACTATATTGGTATTTTGGCATGGGCAGTTATTTTTGGTCTGGCACTAAAAATTGCTTCCGATACAACAAAACAAGCAATGATTGATTTTTCAGAAGCAGTTTCACAAGCAGTTAGATGGGTAATTAGCTTTGCACCTTTTGGCATTTTGGGCTTGGTGTTTACAACAGTATCTCAAAACGGTTTGGAAATTTTCGTGGATTATGGTAGATTGTTGGCAGTTTTGTTGGGTTGTATGGCAGTAGTTGCTTTTATTGTCAATCCAATCATTGTATTTGCGAATATCAAACAAAATCCTTATCCTTTGGTATTGAAATGTTTAAGAGAATCTTTTATCACTGCTTTCTTTACAAGAAGTTCCGCGGCGAATATTCCTGTAAATATGGCATTGTGTGAATCTTTGGGTCTGGATGAAGATAACTATTCTGTATCCATTCCTTTGGGGGCAACCATCAACATGGGTGGTGCAGCGATTACAATTACTGTAATGGCTTTGGCAGCAGTACATACATTGGGTATTGAAGTAAACATTGCAACAGCAATTTTGTTGAGCGTTGTTGCAGCAGTTTCTGCTTGTGGTGCTTCTGGTGTTGCAGGTGGTTCTTTGTTGTTAATTCCTTTGGCATGTTCTTTGTTTGGTATTTCCAACGATGTTGCAATGCAGGTTGTAGGTGTTGGTTTTATCATTGGTGTGGTTCAAGACTCTTGTGAAACAGGTTTGAACTCCTCCACAGACGCTTTGTTTACAGCATCAGCAGAATTTGCACAATGGAAAAAAGAGGGAAAACCTATCAAATGGTAATTGCTCTTTCAAAAATATGAATTTTCGGTTGTACGAAAAAGCCTTTGTTGGAATTTCTGACAAAGGCTTTCTTTTTTTGTGTATACATTACTTGTTTTTTTGATATAAATTCATTATAATTTAATCAGATGACAAAATACAGAAAAGAGGCAGGGTGTTTGCAATATGACCTAGTAGTAGATACCAATCAGGAAAATGTGTATTATTTTTTGGAAAAATATCAAGATGATGCGGCTTTGCAAGCACATCAAACATCTTCGCATTTTCAAAGTATTGTACCACAATTTGCAGGTTTGCGACCCAAATTATCGGAAGTGACAAAGTGTGAGTTGATAGATTGAGGAAAAGTAGCCGTTATGCAGCAGACGATATTGTATCGAAAACGTTTTATTCCAAATGAAACAATTTGTTTGAAAGATGATAAAATTATAGTAAAAAATGATGCACATATTATTACAAAATGGAATGTGTTCCGTCCAAAGTTGGAATTTAGCAAAGGAGTATCTTGTTATTTTTTGAAAGAAGGGTATAAAGTCAGTAAATTTTTGAATGATGATGATGCATTGGTGTATTATTATTGTGATATTATTGATACAGTGTATGATGCAAAAGAAAATGCATATTATTTTGCAGATTTGTTGGTTGATGTTATCATATATCCAGATGGTTTTGTCAAAGTTGTGGATTTGGCAGAGTTGGCAGATGCTTTGGACGAAAATATTATTACAGAAGAAATGGTCAAAAAAGCGTTGCGACGTTTGGAAGCACTGTTGACAGAGATTTATGCAGGAAAGCTCAAAAATTTGGTGCAATATTTGGAAATAGAGGAATTGTAAATGGCAGATAATTTGCATAAAGGGCATCGAGAACGTATGAGAAATCGGTTCTTGACAGAAGGCGAAGCAGGTTTTGCTGACCATGAATTATTGGAATTGTTGTTATTTTATGCAGTGCCAAGAGGTGATGTCAATCCTTTGGCACATAGAATTTTGGCAGAGTTTGGGACATTGACCATGTTGTTGGAGTCTGATGCTGTGGAGATTGCAAGACGTTGTAATATCAAAGAAAGTACAGCATTATTGTTGACACTGCAAATGGCTTTTCTCAAAAGACTGCAAAAAGAAAAATGGAAAGATAAAACAACCATAGATAGTGTATCAAAAGCATCTGCATATGCCATGGATTTGTTAAGCCATTATACATATGAACGATTTTATATCATGTGTTTGGATACACAAAAGCGTTTAATTCATACTTGTTTGATTGCAGAAGGAACATTGCATCAAGCGGTTGTACAACCAAGAAAAATTGTGGAAGAGGCTTTGAAATACAAAGCAAGTTCTGTGATATTATTACATAACCACCCAAGTGGTTCTGTAATGCCTTCTTTTTCAGATGTTCGTTTGACAACAAATATTCAAAAAATTTTATGTGCAATAGATATTGATGTTGTTGACCATATTATTGTAGCAGATGAGGCATATTATAGTTTTTTGGAGCATGATTATTTAAAAAAAGAAGATAGAGGTGAATGTATATGAGAAAATTATATCGTTCAAATAGTGATGTAAAATTATCAGGTGTTTGTGGTGGTTTGGCAGAATATTTGAATATAGATGCAACGTTAATTCGTTTGTTGTGGGTATTGATTTCATTGTTTAGTGGTGTTTTTTTGGGAATATTGGTATATGTGATATGTGTATTTGTTATTCCCATAGATAATGGCTATATTGATGCAGGATACAAAGAAAAAAAATAAGTTTCCCATGGAAACAAAGAGAGGAAGAAAAGTGATATGGAAGAAAAGAAAAGAATATTTAGTGGTATGCAACCATCTGGTTTGATTACATTGGGAAATTATTTGGGGGCTTTGAAAAATTGGACAACATTACAAGATGATTATGATTGTTTGTATTGTATTGTGGATATGCATGCCATTACAGTCAGACAAGACCCTGCAAAACTGAGAAAACAAGCAAGAGATTTGTTGGCACAATATTTGGCAGTTGGCATTGACCCTGAAAAAAATATTATTTATTATCAGTCCCATGTGACACAGCACGCAGAATTGGCTTGGATATTGAATTGTTATACGTATATGGGGGAATTGAACCGCATGACACAGTTCAAAGACAAGTCTGCAAAACACGCAGATAATATCAATGCAGGATTGTTTACCTATCCAACATTGATGGCGGCAGATATTTTGTTGTACCAAACAGATTTGGTGCCTGTTGGCGAAGACCAAAGACAACATTTGGAATTGACAAGAGATATTGCAACACGTTTCAATGGTATATATGGTGATGTGTTTAAAATTCCAGAAGCATATATTGGCAAATTGGGGGCAAGGATAATGGCATTGCAAGAACCAACCAAAAAGATGTCAAAATCTGATGAAAACCAAAACAATACCATTGCATTGTTGGACGAGCCAAATGTGATTATGAATAAAGTCAAACGTGCCGTGACAGATTCTGATAATGAAGTGCGTTTTGATGCGGAAAAACCGGGTATTTCCAATTTGTTAAGCATTTATTGTACTTGTACTGGAAAAACCATTGCACAAGCAGAACAAGAATTTGCAAATGTGGGATATGGCACATTCAAAACAGCTGTGGGGGAAGCGGTGGTTGCAGAATTGGAACCCATACAGCAAAAAGTCAGAGAATTGGAAAAAAACAAAGATTATTTGGACGAAGTCATCAAAAATGGTGCAGAACGTGCTGGTAAATTGGCGACAAGAACATTGACAAAAGTACAAAAGAAAATTGGTTTCCCACCTGTTATTCGATAATATGTCATAAAAAAACAAAGGAGAATACTTTGATTTTTCAAAGGATTCTCTTTTTTATAATGCATAAGACAGAAAGCCCATGGTCTTTAGACCATGAGATGAATGACATTAGATTTAGAATTCATAAATTTTTTACTAAAAAGTTATGAAATAAGTAAAAT
>CAJMNV010000043.1 GCA_905214825.1 uncultured bacterium
CCTGCTTCCGATTTGGTGGCATTGGCAAAAACATGTCAAGGTAAAATTGCCGTGTCAAATGGTACAAAAACAGTAAATGCTGCCAGTGTCATTCATATTTTGACATTGGGTGTGAAATCTGGTACAGAAATTGAAGTGGTTGCAGAAGGGGCAGATGAAGTGGAAGCGGTAGACGCAATCGTAAAATTTATAGAAGAATTAAAAGATTGATAACCGTTTAGGAGCTGAAAACATATGATGAAAACCATTACCGTAGAAAAAGCTGCATCAAAAGGCATTGTGATGGGCAAAGCATTTCTGCTCAAAGAAGAAGTGTTGCTTGCTGATACACATTTGATTACAGAAGCAGACAAAGAAACAGAATTAAAAAAATATGAAAAAGCAGTAGCCGAAGTGTGTAGTGATTTGGAAGAATTGGCAAAAAATTCTGAAATTTTTGCAGCACATTTAGAATTGGCACAAGATGTTATGTTACAAGAAGCAGTATCTGCAAAAATCAATGATGAATACAAAAATGTGGAATTGGCTTTGGAAGAAGCAATTTTTGAAATTGTCGCAATGTTTGCAGAAATTGATGATGAATATTTGAGAGAACGTGCGACGGATATGAAAGATATTGGCAAACGTTTGATGTGTGCTTTAAAAGGTGTGAAAACAAATCCTTTTGCAGATGTCAAAGAAGATGTGATTGTCATTGCGGAGGATTTAGCTCCATCTGATACGGCAAATATGGATTTTCAAATGGTGAAAGGCTTTATCACAGAAGCTGGAGGTGTGACAAGTCATGTTTCCATTATGGCAAGAAGTATGGAAATTCCTGCTTTTGTGGGTGTGGTAGGTATCAGAGGACAAGTACAACATGGAGATGACATCATATTAGATGCAGTGGAAAAACAAATTATATGTAATCCTGATGCACAAACAAAAATGGAATATGAACAAAAAGCAAAACAGTATTATCACAAAAAAGCAGAATTGCAAAAAATGAATGGATTGCCTGCAACAACAAAAGATAATAGAACCATAGAATTGTTTGCAAATGTTGGGAATGTTGCAGATGTGAAAATTGCTTGTGCAAAAGGTGCAGAAGGGATTGGATTGTTCCGCAGTGAATTTTTGTATATGGAAAACAATCATTTCCCAACAGAAGAAGAACAGTTTGCAGCATATAAAGCAGCAGCAGAAACGATGAAATACCCTATCATCATTCGTACATTAGATATTGGTGGAGATAAAGCACTTTCTTATTATACATTTGATACAGAAGAAAATCCATTTTTGGGTTGGAGAGCAATTCGTATTTCGTTGGAGTTGAAAGATATATTTAAAACACAGTTGCGTGCATTGTTGCGTGCAAGTGCATATGGCGATATTCGCATTATGTATCCGATGGTGATTTCTGTTGATGAATTTTTGGAAGCAAATGCAGTGCTGGAAGAATGTAAAGCAGAATTGCGTGCAGAAGGAATTGCATTTGATGAAAATATACAAACAGGCATTATGGTGGAAACGCCAGCAGCGGTATTTTGTGCCGAAGATTTGGCAGAAGTTGTTGACTTTTTCAGCATTGGTACAAACGATTTGACACAGTATGTGCTTGCTGTGGATAGAGGCAATCAAAAAATTGCAAAAATGTATGATACATTCCACCCTGCGGTGTTGCGTGCCATTCGCACAGTCATACAAGCAGGAAAAAAACACGGCAAACTGGTTGGTATGTGTGGCGAATTTGCAAGCGATGAAAAAGCCATTCCGATATTGTTGGGTATGGGATTGGATGAATTTAGTATGGCTGCGGTGGAAATTGCATCTGCAAGATACCAAATTCGTCATTTGGAATATGCAACTTGTTGTAAAATAGCAGAAGAAGTTTGTAAAAAACATACTGTACAAGAAGTACACACATATTTGAAAACAATATAAACAAAAATAGCTGTCTATGCCAATAGATGGCTATTTTTTATATTGCAAATTTTGGTAAATAAAAATATGATAAAGTAATGGTTGCAGAATTGGAAAGTAAAGTGATTTGTGCAGTTTGGGCAAGGATTATGCGAGGGTATGGGATAGGAACAACTTTGCTGATAAAAATGTTGTATGGTTTGAGAATGCATCGACAAAGTATGTACAAAAGTTTCGTAAAAAATGAAAATAAACTACACAATCTCAAAGAATTGACATGGTCGTATGATTTGAAATGTGATATAATGACAAAAGAAGGTAGAAAGTTTTGAAAAATGAGGAGTAAGATATGAAAAAAAGAATAAGAAAAATATGTAGTTTTTTTTTGGCAGGTGTCATTTGTTTGGGTATAACAGAAGCTGCATGGGCACATGATGTGCCGGATATGATGAAAATTGGCTTGGAGTCTGTGTGTAAAAATGTGCGTACAGCAACTATCCATACAACAGATTTGACCATTGGCACATTGGTAAATGATAGATTTCAAAAATATGGCAATATCAAGGCAACAAATGGGTTTACGGTGACTGCCATACAAGGGGAATTGGTACAACTATCCGAAACATTTGCAAAAAATGAGGCAGAGAATTTGGCAAATACCATGCAAAATATGGGGTGCAAAGCATCTTTGGGGTATTTGGGCAATGATGATTGGACAGTATATATACAAAATAGTGCTGTATCAGAAGTGGAACAAAAAAGTAACAAACGTGCAGAACGTGTGATGGGTTTTGTGGGGGTTGGACTACAAGACGGTAATCAAACGGCTTTGATTGTGCGAGATACAGTAACATATGCATTTGGTGGTACAGGCAAAGAAAATACATTTTCTATCAATGGCAAAACATATCGTGGGTATTTGACATTTGCACAAAAAGCAGGTGCTTTGACCGCTGTGAATGTGGTGGATTTGGAAGAATATATATATGGTGTTGTGCCGGCGGAAATGCCAGTGTCTTACGGCTTGGAAGCGTTGAAAGCACAAGCATTGTCAGCAAGAACATATGCATTGACAAAAATATATGCACACAAAAACAATGGATATGAATTGTGTGATACCATACACTGTCAAGTGTATAAAGGTTACGGTGTTGAAAGCACAACATCAAATAAAGCTGTGAATGATACAGAAGGTATGGTGATATATCATAATGGTACACCAATAGAAGCTGTGTTTTCTGCCTCAACAGGTGGTTATACAGAAAATAGCGAGAATGTTTGGAATACAGAAGTACCTTATTTAAGAGCAGTAGCAGAATTGGCAGAATATACCAATAATCCTTGGACAAAAACCGTGACACTTTCTGAACTGAATAATTTGACAAAAAGACAAGGCAATGATATTGGAACAGTACAAGATATTGTGATTACAAAGTTGTCCACAGGAGGACGTGTACAAGAAATGAAAATTGTGGGCAGTACAGGTGAAAAAGTGTTGACAAAAGAAAATATCCGTACATATTTTTCACCAGTTTGCGGCAGTTTGCCAAACAAAATGATTACCATAAATGGAAAAGGTAAACAAAATGGCGAGTATGATAGAAAATATGAAGGCGATGCCCAAAGACCTACCACACCAATGAAACCAACAGAACCAACAAAACCAACAGAACCAATACAAAAACAAAATTCATTGACAGAAGCGGCAAAAAATGACATTGTTGCAAAAACAGAAGGTACACTCTCCGCAATGAATGGCAAAACCATTGGCAAAACAGAAAACAGAGGTCTCACACATGCGGCGTCTGATGCATATACCGTTTATGATGTCAATATTAGTACAGTGGAAAATGGAAAATTTGTATTTGCAGGCGTTGGCAATGGGCATGGTGTTGGTTTGAGCCAAAACGGTGCAAAAGGTATGGCAGATATGGGGTATACATACGACCAGATTATCAAACATTATTATACAAATGTTACCATCGAGAGGTGAGGTATGATGGAATTTATCACATTTATACAATCAAAAAAAGGCTGGAAAGACAGCAATGGCAATGTGGTTTCATTTTCTGACAAAGATTTGCAGGGCAATGAAACAGGTGGTTGCTGGATTTATCTAGATGAAGGATTTCGTTGTGGTGGTATGTGTCGCAATGTTGCCGCAAAAAAAGAAGTAATACAGAATGCAATATTGGGATTTGGAAAAACAGAATTATGGGAAATGATAGAAAATGAATGGAAAGAAGGGCAAAACAATGTATGCGGAAAAACTGACAGAACCACAAATTCGTGAAATTATGGATTTGATTTCCGATGATGGTAATGTAAAAGTATTGCAAATCCGAACATATAACAATGATTTTGAAGATTGTACAGAATTTTCAAAATATCCAGAAGTGAAAGCTATGTTTCAAGAAACAGAAGAAACATATCGTTTATATGATTATTTTATACAAGGATTTCAAAAAGCAGGTGCAGGCTCTGAATATATTTATCGTAAAAAAATGTTGGAATATTTTGGAGAACAATATGCCATTGATTTTTTATTGGAGTATTAACGGAAAAGAGGCGGAACCATGTTTGTCAAACGATTGCGAGATGACCAGATTGCAGATTTGATGTGTGAAATATCTGATGTAGAGGCACAAGTGACAGATATTCGCAGACCATATACTGACCCAGAAGTGACTGTGTTGTCACAAGATATGGAAGAACATTATGTGTTGCATGATTATGATATTGAAGGGTTTGAGTATTTGCCCAGTGATGCAACAAAAATTTATAGAAAGAAAATGCTGGAATATTTCGGCATAACATATGCTTTACAGTATTTATTGAGAAAATGAGGAATGAAATAGATGAAAACACATGATTTTTATTTTGATTTACCAGAAGAATTGATTGCACAAGAACCATTGGCAGACAGAGCGTCTTCCAGACTTTTGGTGACGGACAAAACAACCGGTAATATGGCACATAAACATTTTCGGGATATCAAAGAATATTTGCGAAAAGGGGATTGTTTGGTTATCAACAATACAAGAGTATTGCCTGCAAGATTGTATGGGGAGCGTGTTGGTACAGGAGCAGGGATTGAAGTGTTGCTTTTGGTCAGAAAATCCATAGATACTTGGGAGGTTTTGGTGCGTCCGGGTAAAAAAGCCCGTGTTGGTGACAAAATATCATTTGGAGATGGAAAATTGGTGGCACAAGTGCTGGAAGTGATAGAAGGTGGTAACCGTATCATACGATTTACTTATGAAGGTGTGTTTGAAACGGTTTTGGAAGAATTGGGCGAAATGCCGTTGCCGCCTTATATTACACACCGTTTGGACGATAAAGAGCGGTATCAAACCGTATATGCAGAACATGATGGTTCTGCGGCAGCCCCTACCGCTGGTTTGCACTTTACACCAGAATTATTGCAGCAGTTGCAGAATATGGGGGTGAAAATTGCCCATGTGACATTGCATGTTGGACTGGGGACATTCCGCCCTGTGAAAGCAGAAAATATTTTAGACCATGAAATGCATGCAGAATATTATGTGGTAGAGCCAGAACAAGCGGAAATCATAAACCAAACAAAAAAACAAGGGGGGCGTGTCATCAGTGTGGGTACAACCAGTACCAGAACATTAGAGTCTGTGACAGATGAAAATGGCGTAGTACACGCAGGAAGCGGTTGGACAAGTATTTTTATATATCCAGGGTATACATTCAAAGCCATTGATGGCATGATTACCAATTTTCATTTGCCTGAGTCTACATTGATTATGTTGGTTTCTGCATTGATGGGAAAAGATTTGATTATGAAAGTATATGAAGACGCTGTATAACAGAGATGGCGCTTTTTCTCAGTTGGTGATGCGTGTTTGTTTTTGGTGAAACCGTAACATTGAGGTGAATACAAATGGATTTGTTTGAATATAACAGAGCACAACAACAAGATGCACCATTGGCAACCAGAATGCGTCCGACAACGTTGGAAGAATTTGTGGGACAAAAACAGATTGTGGGCGAAGATAAATTGTTGTATCGTGCTATAAAAGGGGATAGATTGGGGTCTTTGCTGTTTTATGGCCCACCCGGTACAGGAAAAACAACATTGGCAAAAATCATTGCCAACACAACAAAAAGCGAATTTGTGCAAATCAATGCCACAACTGCAGGTATCAAAGATTTGAAAGAAACGGTTGTAAAAGCACAAGATATGAAAGGTATGTATGGCAAAAAAACAATATTGTTTATTGATGAAATTCACCGCTTTAATAAAACACAACAAGACACTTTGTTACCATATGTAGAAGATGGTACATTGATATTGATTGGTGCAACAACAGAAAATCCGTATTTTGAAGTCAATCGTGCTTTGGTATCCCGTTCAGTGGTGTTTGCGTTACAGCCATTGGATAAAATGGATATTGTGGATTTGTTAAATCGTGCATTGCAAGATACCAAAAAAGGTTTAGGAAAATACCATGCAACGATAACAGAAGAGGCTTTGTTGTTTTTGGCAGATACTGCAAACGGAGATGCAAGAACAGCACTCAATGCATTGGAATTGGCAGTGTTGACAACAGAAGCGGACGAAAATGGAAAAATAGAAATTACGCTGCATGTGGCAGAAGATTGTATACAGAAACGTGCTTTGCAATATGACAAAAATGGAGATAACCATTATGATACCATATCTGCATTTATCAAAAGTATGAGAGGTTCTGACCCAGATGCGGCATTGTATTATTTGGCAAAAATGATTTATGCAGGGGAAGACCCAAAATTCATTGCAAGACGTGTAATTATTTGTGCGGCAGAAGATGTGGGGAATGCAGACCCACATGCATTGCAAGTGGCGGTTGCGGCGGCAGAAGCAGTTCATTTTATTGGTATGCCAGAAGGTCGTATTCCTTTGGCACAAGCAGTGACATATGTTGCGTCGGCTCCAAAAAGCAATGCGGCGTATATGGGGATTGATAAGGCACTGCAAGATGTTAAGAATATACAAATCAAAGGCGTACCACTGCATTTGCGAGATGGGCATCATTTTGGTAGTCATGAACTGGGCAATGCGGTTGGATATTTATATGCACATGACTATCCAAATCATTATGTCAAACAGCAGTATTTGCCAGATGAATTGGTGGGAACAGTATATTATGCTATGAGCGATAATGGTGTAGAACAAAGAATGCAGGCTTATTTAAAACGATTGAAAGGCGATTAAACAGATAAGGGGGGGATATGTATGAAAAAAACGACATGGAGATGGGGATTGGTTTTGATTGTGGCTGGGATTGCTTTTTTGTTGTATCCAAATTTCAAAAAAGGCAGTACCGAAAATTGTGTTTCGATATTGCAAGAACTTATCAATGGTGATACTTATGCCGTAGAAGTGACAGACGCAAGCGGCGAAAGTCATGTTGTGGAAGAAGCTAGAAAGGCACAGCTTGCACAGTTGATTGTACAAACAATACAAAAAACAGAACAATTACCAGATATGGAAGGGATTTCGACGATGTCTGTGCGAATATTTGGTGGAGAACCAGTGACAGAAGTGGTGTTGATGGTGTATGACCAAAAAGAAGAAACAAATTTTGGAATATTGCTTTGGAAAGAACGTACATATCCTGTGCAAAATTGTGGAGAAATACTGAATTATTTGGCAGAATTGGGATTTTATACAGAACGATAAAATGGTTGATGTGAGCAGCCGTTTGTTGTTTTTATGAAATGGAATAATAGCGAAGAGAAAAAGGCCATAAGTAGATATTTGCTTTTTTGTCTATATTGCAAGTATGCGATGAAAAAGAAAAAAATTTCGTTGCCTGAGTATGTAAAAGAACATAAAAATATATGGCTGGTGTATGACCAAATCAAAAAAATTATCATAGAACAGTATGAGGAGAATTCTTTGCAAAGAGTTCTTCTTTTTGTTTGCAATAAAATTTTTTTGCGTCCACTTTTTTGTATTGTTTTCCAGAAAATAAGCATACTAAATGTATGGGAAAGGAGCGTTTTCTATGGATATTTATATTAAGCCAAAACAAAAATTGCAGTTGGTAAAACGAAAGGTGGTATATTTACAAGATATTGCAGAAGTGTATGCACCTGTAAATATGATGCAGAAATTAGAACATTTGCCAATATTACAAATTTCAAAAGAAACACAAGACACATATTTGATTTCTGTTTTGGATATTATTCGAGAAATTACAAAAGTATATCCAAAAGCAACGGTTTCCAATGTGGGAGAGATGGATATATTGGTAGAATATCACCCACATGAAAAAAATAAAAATCCGTTTTGGATTTGGGCAAAAATATTGTTTGTGTCAGCGGTATTGTTTTGTGGGGCAGCAACAACCATTATGTGTTTTCATTCTGATACACAATTACCTTTGATATTTCAAAATTATTATTATATCTTTTTTGGAGAAAACAAAGATTTGCCTTTGCTTTTGGCTTTGCCTTATACATTGGGGCTTGTGGTAGGGATATTGGTATTTTTTAATCATTTTTCAAAAATGGCATTGTCAAAAGACCCGACACCCATTGAAGTGGAGATGCACACATATGAACAAGAAACCGTGATAAGCAAAATCAAAGAATTAAGCAAACAGCAAGAAAGGAAACAAAAATCATGAAAGATGTTGTGGCAATACTTTTGGGATTTGGTTCTGGTGTGGTTGTGGCAGCAGGCACATTTGCATTTATTGCGGTGATTGGTATTGTACCAAGAATGGCACAAAGAACAAAAACACAACAGTATATTCGATGTTATGAAGATGCAATATTGCTGGGGGGGCTATTTGGTACGGTGGTGATGTACGGGGATATACAAATACCATTGCCTTTGTTTTTGGTTGTGTTGTATGGGCTTTGTTGTGGCATTTTTGTTGGGGTGTTGACAGTTGCATTGGCAGAAGTGTTGAATGTGATGCCAATATTGATGCGACGTGCAAAATTGACAAAAGGGATTACTTGGTTTGTGGTTTCCTTTGCCTTTGGAAAATTGTTGGGGGCATTGCTCTATTTTTTGGTGGATGGTTTTTATGTCGTATAAATTGTATTATTTTATACAAAAAATATGTGAAAATTTGTGCAAAAAAAAACTGTTAGCACTCTTTACAAGTGAGTGCTAACAGAGTATAATGCAAGCATGGTAAGAAATTCAGAAACCAAATTGTAAAATAACGTTCGTAGAAAGGTGGAATGGTTATGAACTTACAAAAATTTACCAAAAAATCATTGGACGCCATTCAAAACGCCCAATCTATGGCGGTGGAATATGGTAACCCGCAAATAGAACAGCAACATGTATTGATGGCACTTTTGACACAAGAAGATGGTCTGATACCACAGTTGTTGCAAAGAATGGATATGAACACAAATGCCATATTGCAAGCAACAGACCAAGCAGTCAAAAAATTGCCAAGAGTGACAGGTGGGCAAACATATGTGGCTTCAGATTTGGAAAAAACATTGGTTGCCGCAGAAAAAACAGCAGATAATATGAAAGATGAATATGTTTCTGTGGAACATATTTTTTTGGCAATGCTCAACAGCCCGAATACAGCTTTGAAAGAAATTTTCAAACAGTGTGCAATACAAAAAGAGGCTTTTATGAAAGTGTTGGCAACGGTGCGTGGCAACACACGTGTCACAAGCGATGAGCCAGAAGCAACATATGATGCTTTGAAAAAATATGGCACAGATTTGGTGGAGAAGGCAAGGAGCAAAAAACTTGACCCCGTTATTGGACGTGATGATGAAATTAGAAATGTCATTCGGATATTGTCCAGAAAAACGAAAAATAATCCTGTTTTGATTGGAGAACCCGGTGTTGGGAAAACTGCCATTGCAGAAGGTTTGGCACAAAGAATTGTTAAAGCAGATGTACCAGATAGTTTGAAAGATAAAACCATATTTTCATTGGATATGGGGGCTTTGATTGCTGGTGCAAAATTTAGAGGTGAATTTGAAGAAAGGCTCAAAGCTGTATTGAATGAAGTCAAAAAAAGCGAAGGCAAAATTATATTGTTTATTGATGAACTGCATACCATTGTGGGGGCTGGCAAAACAGATGGTGCAATGGACGCAGGGAATTTGTTAAAACCAATGCTTGCTAGAGGGGAATTGCATTGTATTGGTGCAACTACATTGAATGAATATAAACAATATATTGAAAAAGATCCTGCTTTGGAACGTCGTTTCCAACCAGTGCTTGTGAATGAACCCACTGTGGAAGATACCATTGCAATATTGCGTGGTTTGAAAGAACGGTATGAAGTGTATCATGGTGTCAAAATACAAGACCAAGCCATTATTGCAGCAGCAACACTTTCCAATCGGTATATTTCTGACCGTTTTTTGCCAGATAAAGCCATAGATTTGGTGGATGAAGCATGTGCAATGATAAGAACAGAAATGGATTCTATGCCAACAGAATTAGATGTGATACAAAGAAAAATTATACAGCATGAAATTGAAGAAGCAGCGTTGAAAAAAGAAGATGATAAGTTATCAAAAGAACATTTGGCAGAAATTCAAAAAGAATTGGCAGAAATGCGTGATACATTTGCAACATTGAAAGCAAAATGGGAAAATGAAAAAGATGCCATTGGTATTGTGCAAAAATTGAGAGAACAAATTGAAGATGTCAATGCAGAAATTGAGGCGGCAGAACGGCAATATGATTTGAACAAAGCCGCAGAATTGAAATATGGGAAATTGCCACAACTGCAAAAAGAATTGGAAGAAAAAGAGAAAGAAGCAGAAACAAAAGGTACGACCAATACATTATTGCGTGACAAAGTGACAGAAGAAGAAATTGCTCGTATCATCGAACGCTGGACGGGCATTCCTGTTTCAAAATTGATGGAGGGCGAAAGAGAAAAACTGTTGCATTTAGAAGATATTTTACACGAAAGAGTGGTTGGGCAAGAAGAAGCCGTGCAAAAAGTGGCAGAGGCAATATTGAGAAGCCGTGCAGGCATACAAAGCCCCAATAGACCGATTGGTTCGTTTTTGTTCTTAGGCCCTACGGGTGTTGGGAAAACAGAACTTGCCAAAACATTGGCAGAATGTTTGTTTGATGATGAAAAAAATATGGTGCGTATTGATATGACAGAATATATGGAAAAATTCAGTGTGTCAAGACTGATTGGAGCACCTCCGGGATATGTGGGGTATGAAGAAGGTGGACAACTGACAGAAACAGTCAGAAGAAAACCATATTCTGTGATATTGTTTGATGAGGTGGAAAAAGCACATCCTGATGTATTTAATATATTGTTGCAGGTGTTGGACGATGGACATATCACAGACTCACAAGGTCGAACTGTGGATTTCAAAAACACAGTGATTATACTGACAAGTAATTTGGGTTCTTCTTATTTATTGGAAGGCATTGACCAAAATGGCGAAATTACACAACAAGCAAAAACACAGGTGGAAGAAATATTGCATCATTCTTTCCGTCCAGAATTTTTGAACAGATTGGATGAAATTGTATTCTATAAACCATTGACAAAAGAAAATATTACACATATCGTTGATTTGATATTGAAAGATTTGAACCACAGACTGGCAGATAAACAATTAAAATGTGAATTGACACAACGTGCCAAAGCGTATATTGTGGAAATGGGATATGACCCTGCATTTGGTGCAAGACCATTGAAACGTTTGGTGCAAAGAGATGTGGAAACATTGTTGGCAAAGAATATCATTGCAGGTGATATAGAAGCAGGCAGTACGCTTGTGGTAGATGTGGAAAATGGACAGTATCAAATAGAACAGAAAAAAGCATAAAATAAAAAGCCAAAGCCAATGTACTTTGGCTTTTTTCTATGGAGATAATATGTTTTGATAAAAAAACAAAAAGTGTAAAGGAAAAATACTTGACAGGATTGTTTTTTTCAGATACAATAACACAGGTGATTGTAAAGTGATTTTACTTTACAGGAGGAAAAGACCATGGACGAGATTTTACATCTGACATTGCTTTATGATTTTTACGGAGAATTGCTGACACAAAAGCAAAAGCAGGCATTTGAACTGCATTATCAATATGACCTTTCTCTTTCTGAAATAGGAACAGAATTGTCTATTAGCCGTCAGGCAGTACGTGATCAGCTCAAACGTACAGAAAATATCCTTTTGGGATATGAAGAAAAATTGGGACTTGTCAAACGGTTCCAAGAACAGAAAAAAGCAGTACAAAAAATGCGAGAAATCATGGAAGATATGGAAACAGACAGTCTGACTCCACAAAGAAAAAAACAAATGGAAGATATGAAACAAATTGCACAAGCGATTTTATCTTAAAAGGAGGGCGGTCTCATGGCATTTGAAAATCTTTCCAATAAATTGCAAGATGTGTTCAAACAACTCAGAGGCAAAGGCAAACTGACAGAAGCTGATGTGAAAACCGCCATGCGTGAAGTCAAAATTGCATTGCTGGAAGCAGATGTGAACTTTAAAATCGTAAAAGATTTTATCAAAACAGTCACAGAACGTGCGGTTGGTACAGAAGTGTTGGACGGTTTGAACCCTGCACAACAAGTGATTAAAATTGTAAATGAAGAACTTATCTCTTTGATGGGCACAACACAAAGTCAGTTGACATTTGCAAAGCGTCCGCCAACGGTGTATATGATGGTTGGTTTGCAAGGTGCAGGTAAAACCACAAGCACAGGAAAACTTGCTGGACAACTGAGAAAACAAGGCAGAAATCCACTTTTGGTTGCTTGTGACGTATATCGTCCTGCAGCAATCAAACAATTACAAGTGGTTGGAAAAAATTATAATATCCCCGTGTTTGAAATGGGGGACAAAATCAGCCCTGTGGAAATTTCAAAAAAAGCATTGGCATATGCAGAAGAATATCGCCATGATGTCATACTGATTGATACGGCGGGTCGTTTGCATATCAATGAAGAATTGATGCAGGAATTGCAAGACATCAAAGCAACTGTAAAACCCCAAGAAATACTACTTGTGGTAGATGCAATGACGGGGCAAGATGCTGTGACAGTTGCCGAAAGTTTTGATGGACAACTGGGTGTAGATGGTATCATTATGACAAAATTGGACGGTGACGCCAGAGGCGGTGCAGCCCTTTCTGTCAGAAGTGTAACAAATAAACCCATTAAATATATTGGTATGGGCGAAAAAATGGAGGATTTGGAGCCATTTTATCCAGACCGTATGGCTTCCCGTATATTGGGTATGGGCGATGTGCTGACATTGATTGACAAAGTGCAACAAAACATCGACGAAGAAGAAGCCAAAGAAATGCAGAAAAAAATGCTTTCCAATGAATTCACACTGGAAGATTTCCTTTCTCAAATGCAGCAGATTAAAAAAATGGGTCCGCTGAAAGATTTGATGGGTATGATACCAGGTATGAATAAATTTAATTTGGACGATGCTTTGCAAGGCGTTGACCCGTCCAAAGAAATGGCAAAAACAGAGGCAATTATTCAATCCATGACCAAAGAAGAAAGAGCAAATCCTTCTATATTAAATGGCTCTAGAAAAAAAAGAATTGCCAATGGCTCTGGCAGAAGTATTGCCGAAGTCAATCGTCTGCTCAAACAATTTGAAGAAATGAAAAAAATGATGAAGCAGATGACAAATATGCAGAAAGGCAAAAAGGGAAAATTTCCTTTTTTCCGATAAACTTTACAATGACACATATTTTTTAGGAGGTGAAATGAAATGGCAGTAAGAATTAGATTGAAAAGACTGGGTGCGAAAAAAGCTCCTTTCTATAGAATTGTTGTGGCAGATTCCAGAACTTCTAGAAACGGTAAATCTATCGAAGAAATCGGTTACTATGACCCTACAAAAGAACCCGTGGTATTGAAAGTTGATGCAGAAGCAGCAAACAAATGGTTGGCAAATGGTGCTCAGCCTTCCGATACAGCAAGAGCT
>CAJMNV010000044.1 GCA_905214825.1 uncultured bacterium
TTGCTAATTCAAAATAAAAATGTTGTATTGTCTGCATTTTGTTTGTAGAATATTTATATTTTTTCTGTTCAATCCCTAGTTTCTTTATAAAATTTTCCCTCTTGTATGACATTGAAATTCATAATACATTCCCTTATTTTGCTCTGCATTTTCATAAAAAACCACTCTTTTGATATAAAAAAGAGTGGTTTTGTTTTTGTTGTCATACAACATATTAAATATTATACAATAATTCTCCATATGTTGGAAATGGCCATGCTTTTTCATCTACCAACATTTCCAATTTATCCGCAGGTTTACGCAACTGCTGCATTGCTGCAAACACATAATCTCTATAAAACACTGCTTGTGAACGGCTACTGCCTTTTAACAGATGTGCTTGTGTTGTCACTTCTTCCAAATGTTGTAACCCTTTATGGAACAAAGCAATATTTTCATTGATTTCTTGCAACAATTCTTCTTCCACAGCAGTATCCATACCCACAGCACGCAATGCTGCCAAACTTTGTGCCACCTCTCCGGCATATTTGATAACTGCCGGACGAATTTGTTTTGATGCAATATCAATCATTGTCTTTGCTTCTATGTTAATTTGTTTGATATAAGCTTCATAATTGATTTCTGCTCTGGATTGCAATTCCAATCTGTTCAACACATGATGACGTTCAAACAAACGAATGGCTTTGTCTGTCACCAATGCCGGAATGGCATCAACCGTATTTTCAATATTTTTTAATCCTCTGTGCTGTGCTTCTTTTACCCATTCTTCGGAATAGCCATTGCCATCAAACAAAATTCTTTTGTGTGCAATATAAGTATCTCGAATTAAATCATGTACAGCAGTATGAAAATCTTCCACATTTTCTAAATGGTCTGCAAATTCTTCCAAGATATCAGCCACAATGGTATTCAACACAAAGTTTGGACCAGATATTGAACCAGAAGAAGGTGGCATACGAAATTCAAATTTATTCCCTGTAAATGCAAAAGGTGATGTTCTATTTCTGTCTGTTGCATCTCTTTTCAAGTCGGGCAATGTATTCACACCAACTCGCATACGTCCGCCTTGTATACTGCTTGTTGCTTCCCCATGCTCAATCTGGTCAAAAATATCCAAAAGCTGGTCACCCAAAAATATAGATATAATCGCTGGTGGTGCTTCTTGTGCCCCCAATCTGTGGTCATTGCCAGGGTTTGCTGCTGCCAAACGCAATATATCTGCATATTCATCAACGCCCTTAATAATGGCAGTTAAAAATATCAAAAATTGTGCGTTTTCATGTGGTGTTTTTCCGGGGTCAAGCAAATTTTGCCCATCATCTGTACTCAAAGACCAGTTATTGTGCTTTCCGCTGCCATTGACACCCTGAAAAGGCTTTTCATGTAACAAACAAGCCAAACCATGATGGCTTGCAATTCTTTTCATTGCTTCCATAATCAACTGGTTGTGGTCTGTTGCTCTGTTTGCATCTGCATAAATGGGGGCAAGCTCATGCTGTGCAGGGGCGACCTCATTGTGCTGTGTTTTTGCAGAAACACCCAATTTCCAAAGCTCCACATTCAATTCATGCATAAAACAAGCAACTCTTTCTTTGATACTACCAAAATAATGGTCATCTAATTCTTGGCCTTTGGGTGGTGCTGCCCCAAACAATGTTCTGCCTGCAAATATCAAATCTTTTCTTTGTTTGTACAGTTCTCTGTCTATCAAAAAATATTCTTGTTCCGCCCCAGAACATACTGTAATTTTTTTTGCTGTACTATTTCCAAACAGCCGCAGTATCCGCATTGCCTGTGTACCCACAGCCTCCATAGAACGCAACAAAGGTGTTTTTTTATCCAACGCTTCTCCAGTATAAGAACAAAATGCTGTTGGAATATATAATGTCACACCACCTGCATCTTCTCTCAAAAATGCAGGAGAAGTACAATCCCAAGCAGTATATCCTCTTGCTTCAAATGTTGCACGCAAACCGCCGGAAGGAAAAGAAGAAGCATCTGACTCTCCTTTAATCAATTCTTTCCCAGAAAATTCCATAATCGCCTTCCCATTTGTTGGTGGTGCCAAAAATGAATCATGTTTTTCTGCGGTAATGCCTGTCATTGGTTGGAACCAATGGGTATAATGTGTTGCCCCTCTTTCAATCGCCCAATCTTTCATTGCATTTGCAATAATATCTGCAATTGCGGAATTCAATGTTTCTCCTCTTTCGATAGTATTTTTTAATTCTTGGTATACATATTTTGGTAAATGTTCACGCATCATTGCATCATCAAACACATTTATCCCAAAAATTTCAGGAATAGATATTTTTTCATTCATACGCCTAGTCCTCTCTTATCTGCACAATCATTCTAATTTTTTGAAAAAAGATAGTTTTATTATACAAATCTGCATTTTATTTTGCAATCTTTTTAAAACCAACGCAACAAAAACAGCGTTTCAGTGATATTTTTTTATGATATATGTTTATTTTTATTCAAAATTTCCATAGCTTTTTGTTTTCATCGTTTTTTGTACTTTTTTTTGTTCATAACAGAATATATTTCTGCCGAAAGAAAAGAAGTTTTGACAATTTTGTCAAAACTTCTTTTTTGTTTATCCACCAATCAAAAAATCTAAAATATTAGAACCTGAACTTGTTTCTGCACGATACAGTTCTGTATAGCCACATCTTTTACAACTGATTGTAATAAACTTTTTATTTTGCACATCGAATAATTTTGCCATAGTACCTCCGGTTGCTTGAAACTGGTCTTCTACAAATTCATGACAACCACATTTTTGACAACAAAATACTTGCTTTTCCATCAAAAACACCTCATTTCCTTTTCTTCTATCATACAAAACTATGCTCCAAAATACAATACCATAATAAAAGCCGAAGTTTTCATAACCTCGACTTTTTTCAAATAATTTTTTACTTAGGCATACTATCATTTTGTGGACAAATACTTATTTTTTTCCCAATTCCGTCAACATTATCAAAAAATAAATCTCTTGGTACTACTTTTACAAAAAATCAATATATTACTTTTATTTTTCATAAAAATGCCATAACTTTTTGTGGTCTATGTTCCAATATTTCATTTTGTTGCCTTTTTCCGTTTTGCATACGAAAATGTTCTGCCACAATGGCAATAAACTGACCATTCGTTGGTTTTTCTACCATCCAATATCCGGATATTTCAAAATAAATTTGTCTTCCGTTCTTCTTCCACGCACTTTCAATGGCGTGACGAATGGCACGTTCTACTTTACTCGCTGTTGTATGATACATCTTTGCAATATCTGGATACAATCCTTTTGTAATACCCACCATAGCCTCTCTATCTTCCACAACCATCAGCACTGCTTGTCGTATAAAATGATATCCTTTTATACTTGCAGGAATGCCCATGCGGCTTAATATAGAAGAAATATCCGCTTCCAAAAAAGAAACCTCATTTATTCCTATTTCCACTTCTTCTGATGATTGTGTTATATTATTTGGCTTTTTTGTATAAGATGTACTTTGTTCTGTCAGTTGATGTATGCGTTCCAATAACAACTCCCCTTGTATTGGCTTTGCCATATAATAGTTCGCCCCACTTGCTATGGCACGTCTTACCACTGTATCACTATCAATAGCAGAAATCATAATGCTCACACAATCCAAATTTCTTTTCTTGATATTTTCTAATACCCAAACCCCATCTTTTTCGCCCAATATTGCATCTAGCAATACCACATCTGGTCGTGCTTCTTCAATCATTGCAAAAGCCATTGGACCATTATCTGCCATACCTACAACAACCATATCACCTTTTCTTTCCAGACAAATTTTCAGCTTTTGTAAATACAGCATATCTCTGTCAGCAATTATGATACGTATTTTACCATTGTCCTTCATAAAATATTACCCCCATTTTCGTTTCCGTTTTGGTTCCACAAACCATAATAATAACGCCTATACGTTTTATTATATTATTTTGTTGCAAATTGTACCACCATACATGCTTAAAATACACGCCTCCTCCCTCTTATGACTTCATTTTCCATACTTTTTGACATTCGACATCAAAATTATGCTTTTTATACGATTTTTTGCTATATGGTATGAAATTTGCTTGTCATTTTTTCAGAACATTTTATAACCTATACAAGCAACGCATCAATGTAAAAAAATTCCATGAAAAGCTAACAAATCAGCGAAATGACTTTCTATAAAAACAGTCAACTATGTTAGTACGTGAAACCAAACTATATATATCGAAGACTGAAATGTAAAAGCATTGATACAAGAATGCGACAACTTTAGATGTGTTTCATGTCAAAAATCATATAAATATAAATATAAATAAAGTAAAATTTTTGCATAAAAAAAGAGAAAATAAATATGGTTTCCTATTTATTTTCTCCTTTTGGTTTATGCAATATTTCGTTCTTCTTGCAACATATCTTCAATAAAAATACCATATCCTCTTGTGGGGTCTTGTACAAAAACATGTGTCACAGCACCAATGATTTTATTGTTTTGTAATATTGGCGAACCACTCATTCCTTGTACAATACCACCTGTTTGTTGTAACAACCTTTCATCTGTCACACGAATGACCATACCTTTGTTACAATCTTTGGCAAAGTGATTGACTTGCTCGACTTCAATTTCATAAGGTATCACCGTATCTCCCGCAATATTAGACAAAATGACAGCTTTTTCTTCTTCTACTTCCCCACGCAATCCAATCGGGTAGCTATCACCTTTAAAAGGTTCTGTTTCAAAAATAAAAAAAATTCCAATTTCTGTATTTTTTTCAATATCACCCAATACATCATCTGCTGCAATAAAACCACCCAATTCACCTGGGGATCCCTTTTCTCCTTTTACAATTTCTGTCAAACGTGCCGATGTAATATGTCCTTGCTTCAAAGACATCAAACCACCTGTATCCACATCATAAATGCCATGTCCCAACGCACCAAAGCGATTTGTTTCTTCATCAAAAAAAGTTACTGTACCAATCCCTTGTATGCTATCACGCACCCAAACCCCCAATTTATAGGCATTATCAGCAGGGCTATACACAGGTTGTATTTTGACAGTATTTTGTTTTCCATTGCGAATATATTCTACCACAATCGGTTGTTCATTGTTATGTTCCACAGCTTGCAAAAAACTTTCTTTATTTTTCATTTCCTGCCCATTTACTTTTTGTATCAAATCCCCTGTTTTTAAAACACCTTTGCAAGGTTCTGTTTTTTCTCCATTTTCTCCCTCTACAAATCCTGTACCCAATACCAAAAGCCCATCTGTATCCAACTGCACGCCCACGGTTCTACCACTAGGAATGAGTTCAATATCAGGTAACACATTGGCATCCACTGTTTTGACAGGCAATTTATCAAACAAATAAAATGTAACTTGTGTATTTCCTTGTTCAATACCTTCAGCAGTTACTGCTGTTCCCAAATCCAAATGCAAATTGTCCGCCATTGGCTTTGTTGTCACACCAAGTACACGCATACTATTCTCAGATTTTGCCGAAACAGGTAATTTCACATCATAATATGCTGTTTTTCCTTCCACCAATGTTAATTTATTAGGTAACATAAATCGTATACTACACCATAGCAAACCCAAAACAAACAACACAACAATTCCAATATATGCTTTCTTTCTTATTTTGTATATCATCACACATTCACTCCTAAGCGGTTCGTTTGCAAAAACATTTTTGCTTTATATAATGTTGCCAACAAACAAATGCTTATACAGGTTAGAAATACAAATTATTAAAAAATATCATGAAATCAACAAAACGTAATTTTTGACAAAAAAAAATGATACTGATTGCTCAGTACCATTTTTATTAAATTATTTCAAGTTAAAGAATGCATCAACACCCAAATATTCTGCAACATCTTCCAGTTCTTCTTCAATTCTTAACAACTGGTTGTATTTTGCTACACGGTCTGTTCTTGCAGGTGCCCCTGTTTTGATTTGTCCAGCATTCACTGCCACAACAATATCAGCGATGGTAGCATCTTCTGTTTCACCACTTCTGTGAGATACCACAGCAGTCATTTTGTTTCTGTTTGCCAGCTGAATTGCATTAAATGTTTCTGTCAATGTACCAATTTGGTTTACTTTAATCAAAATCGCATTACCTGCTTTCAGGTCAATACCTTTTTGTAGTCTTTCTGTATTGGTAACAAACAAGTCATCGCCTACCAACTGTACTTTGTCGCCCAATTCTTTTGTCAGCAACTGCCAACCAGCCCAGTCTTCTTCTGCCAAACCATCTTCAATGGAGATGATGGGGTATTTTGCAACCAAAGCTTTCCAGAATTCCACCATTTCTTCTGATGTTCTCACAATATCTTTACCAGCCATTTTGCTTTCGCCAGGGAAGTGATATTTACCATCTTTTTCATCATACAATTCTGTCATTGCAGGGTCCATAGCAATTTTAATATCTTCGCCCCATTTGTAACCAGTTGCTTCTACGGCCTCTTTGATTAAGTCAATCACTGCATCAGCTGTGGGCAAGTCAGGAGCAAAACCACCTTCATCACCAACTGCTGTGGATAAACCTTTGTTTTTCAACACTTTTTTCAACATATGGTAAATTTCTGCACACATACGCAATGCTTCTTTGAAAGAAGATGCCCCCACAGGCATAATCATAAATTCCTGTACGTCAACGGTATTATCTGCATGTTTGCCGCCGTTCATAATGTTCATCATAGGTACAGGCATTGTTTTTGCATTAAATCCACCCAAATATTGATACAAAGGCATATCCAATGCTGCTGCTGCTGCTTTTGCAACTGCCATGGAAACACCCAAAATTGCATTTGCCCCCAATTTTGCTTTGTTTGGTGTGCCGTCCAAAGCCAACATTGCTTTATCCACAGCCACTTGGTCAAGAGCATTCATACCAATGATTTCTTCTGCAATCACATCATTTACATTGTTTACTGCTTGTTCTACACCTGTGCCATTGTATCTGGATTTGTCACCATCACGCAATTCCACTGCTTCAAAAGCACCTGTGGAAGCCCCACTGGGAACTGCTGCACGACCAATCACATCACCATCTACAACAACTTCTACTTCTACGGTTGGATTGCCTCTGGAATCCAAAATTTCTCTTGCATAAACATCTGTAATTTCATAAAAACCTTTCATTGTTAAAAACCTCCTTCAATCAAAAAGACCTACCTTTTACTTTTATAAATAATTTTCATTATTTGCCAATCAATAAACTTTCGCCTGTCATTTCGGCAGGTTTTGGAATTCCCATCATTTCCAATAATGTAGGGGCAATATCTGCCAATTTCCCACCATCTTTCAAACCAACACCATCTGTATAATTGATAAGCATAAATGGCACAGGGTTTGTGGTATGTGCGGTAAATGCTTCTCCTGTTTCATAATCCACCATTTGGTCACTGTTGCCATGGTCTGCACAAATAAACATCTGCCCATTGACAGAAATTAACGCTTCCATCACTCTGCCAATGCAAGTATCCACAGTTTCGATTGCTTTTTCTGCTGCTTCCAAAATACCTGTATGCCCAACCATATCTGGATTTGCATAGTTCACAATAATCAAATCATATGCTTTAGAAAGCAACGCTTTCACCAACCCGTCTGTTACTTCCACAGCACTCATTTCTGGTTTCATATCATAAGTTGCCACTTCGGGAGAAGGCACCAACCATCTGTCTTCATTTGGATTTGGTTCTTCTACACCACCGTTGAAGAAGAATGTCACATGGGCATATTTTTCCGTTTCTGCTGTACGCAGTTGTTTCAACCCCAATCCAGAAATATATTCACCCAATGTATTGTCTAATCGTTGTGGTAAAAATGCCACTGTTTTATTGGGAATAGTAGGGTCATACTCTGTAAAACAAATATATTTTAAATCTTGTACCACATATCCTCTTGCAAAGCCGTCAAAATCAGGATCACACATCGCTCTTGTAATTTCTCTTGCTCTATCTGGACGGAAATTAAAGAATATGACTGCATCATGGTCATTGATTTTCCCGATTGGTTGTCCATTTTCATCTACAATAATCGTTGGCAACACAAATTCATCTGTTTTTCCGTTTTCATAGGATTTTTGTACAGCACCTATGGCATTGGTTGCAGTTTCTCCTTTGCCCATTACCATTGCATCATATGCTTGTTGCACACGTTCCCAACGTTTATCTCTGTCCATGACATAATAACGCCCAATCACGCTTGCCACTTTTCCAACACCAATTTCGCCCATTTTCTGCTCCAGCTGTGTCATATATTCTACACCAGAAGAAGGTGGGGTATCTCTACCATCTAAAAATGTGTGTACATACACTTTTTCCAATCCATTTCTTTTTGCCAGTTGTAACAATGCATACAAATGGGTATTATGACTATGCACACCACCATCAGAAAGCAAACCATATACATGCAGTGCAGAACCATTTTTCTTGCAATGGGCAACTGCTTCCATCAGTGCTTTATTTTCAAAAAAGTCACCATCTTCAATGGCTTTTGTAATTCTTGTCAATTCTTGGTATACAATACGACCTGCACCGATATTCAAATGTCCCACTTCGGAATTCCCCATCTGTCCATCAGGCAAACCCACAGCACGACCACTTGCATATCCTTTGACACAAGGATATTTTTTTGCCAAACTGTCCAAAACAGGTGTTTTTGCTTGTTTGATAGCATTCCCGTCTGTTCTTTCATTTATGCCAAATCCATCCAACACCATCAACACTGTTGTTTTTTTGTCCATGATTTTTCACCTCTCAAAAACTGCGATTATTGTTTGTAATGAACAATATCCGCAAATTCTTCTTTCAGGCTGGCACCGCCTACCAAACCACCATCAATGTCAGCCATTGCAAACAATTCCGCTGCATTTTTGCCATTCACACTGCCACCATATTGAATACGCATTTCATCAGCCACTGCCTGCCCATACATTTCTGCCAAAACTTGACGAATTGCTGCACACACTTCTTGTGCTTGTGCAGAAGTTGCTGTTTTGCCTGTGCCAATCGCCCAAATGGGTTCATACGCAATCACAACTTTTTTCACATCTTCTGCACAAATACCTGCCAAACCACATTTGATTTGCATACGCACCCATTCGATAGTAATATTTGCTTCTCTTTGTTCTAATGTTTCTCCACAGCACAAAATTGGTATCAAACCATATTCCAATGCTTTTTTTGTTTTCTGATTTACGCTCTCATTTGTTTCCCCAAAATATTCTCTGCGTTCAGAATGCCCCAACACCACATATTGTACACCCATTTCTTTCAGCATTGCACCAGAAATTTCTCCAGTATATGCACCACTTTCGGCAAAGTGCATATTTTCTGCACCAACTGCAATGTTAGTACCTTTCAAAGCCTCCAAAACGGTATACAAATCTACAAATGGCACACAGAACACAACGTCGGCATCTGTTGTGTTTACTTTATCTTTGAGCAAATTGCATAATTCTTTTGCTTCCTGAGGCGTTTTATTCATTTTCCAGTTTCCCGCAATAATTTTTTTTCTCATAATACGCAATCCTTTCTTTTCTCTTCTTTATTCCACCGTTTGCATTGTGCGTGCAGCTATTTTTTCAATTTTTCCTACAATATCTGCACCTGTCATACCAGACTCCACTGTAATTCTTGGAATTGCCATTCTTTCTGTTGTGCGATTGATGACTCCTGGCTGTACAGTAAATGCCAATGAAAATCCTTCATCAAGCAATGCTTGTTTTAATTCTGCATTGGTTTGTCCATTTGGATACGCCAAAGCTTTCACAGAAGTTCTTTGTGTAGGCAAATAGTCATATAATACTCTTTCAGCTTCCAAAACAGCATCAACAAAATCTTCTGTGGTTGTTTTGCTAATGGGTATATGATTGCTTGTGTGGTTGTAGATATTCACTTTGCTTTTACACACCATTTCGGAGGCATTACTCCATGTAAATTTTTTCAAACCAATTTGATTGGTGATACTGTCTGTAATCGCAAATATGGTTGCTGGTACCTGATATTTTTGGAAAACGGGATATGCCAAATCATAATTGCTGTAATACCCATCGTCCATGGTAATACAAAGATATTTAACTTTTAAGTCCAAGCCAATATCTTTGTCTATATCTTTTTCCTTCTCTTTTTTTGTCAATACCTTGTCCAATTCTTCCATAGAAATGATACGATAACCTTGCTCTTTGAAGTACTTAACTTGTTCTTCCAATTCTGCCTTCATGGTGGTAATACCATCCCCCTGCCCCATATCTCGAATTGCAAAATGATGATACATCAACACAGGAATGTATTCCGTCGGCTCCACATAAGGCAGATTTTCTTCTTCTTTTGTTGCTTCTGCTTCGATTTCTTTCTTCCCCAATATTTCCACCGCTTGCAGAAAAGCGTCTGATGGCTCTTTTGCCCAGACATTTTGTGTCACACCTGCAATCAAACACAATACCATACCAATTTTACAAAATCTTTTCATTGCCCTGTCGCTTCCTTATATACCAAAATTATTTATCGTCTGCCGCTACAACACCAGGCAATTCTTTTCCTTCCAAAAATTCCAAAGACGCACCACCACCTGTGGAAATATGTGTCATTTTGTCACCATATCCCATTTGGTTTACTGCTGCCGCAGAATCACCGCCACCAATGATAGTTGTTGCATCAATATTCGCCATTGCTTCTGCAATGGCTTTTGTGCCATGTGCAAAGTTTTCAAATTCAAATACACCCATAGGGCCATTCCAAACAACCGTTTTTGCATTTTTGATTGCATCTGTAAAACATTTTCTGGTTTCTTCCCCAATATCCAATCCCATAAAGCCATCAGGAATTTGACCAGTTGGCACTGTTTGAAATTCTGTATCATTTTTGAACTCTTTTGTCACAACAGTATCCACAGGCAATAACAAATTCACACCTTTTTGTTTTGCTTTCGCAATCATTTCTTTTGCATAATCCACTTTGTCTGCTTCCAGCAAAGATTCACCCACATGACCACCTTGTGCCACTGCAAATGTATATGCCATACCGCCGCCAATAATCAAAGTATCCACTTTTTCCAACAAGTTGTTTATGACATTGATTTTGTCAGAAACTTTGGAACCACCCAATATGGCAACAAAAGGACGTACAGGATTATTGACTGCATTGCCCAAAAATGCAATTTCTTTTTCCATCAAATACCCAACCGCACATTCTTTCACAAATGCTGTCACGCCAACCGTAGAGCAATGTGCTCTGTGACTGCTACCAAATGCATCATTCACATAAATATCTGCCAAAGATGCCAATTCTTTGCTGAAATTTTCTTCATTTTTGGTTTCTTCTTTGCGATAACGTGTGTTTTCCAACAACACTACATCGCCTTCTTGCATATTTGCCACAGCAGTTTTCGCATTATCACCCACAACCACATCATCTTTTGCAAACACAACATCTTTTTTTAACAATTCAGACAGTCTTTTTGCAACAGGTGCCAAAGACAATTCTGGTTTAGGTTCTCCTTTTGGTTTGCCCATATGAGAACAAAGTATCACTTTTGCACCACCTGCAATCAATTTTTCAATCGTAGGCAATGCAGCTGTAATACGATTTTCATCTGTAATAATGCCATCTTGCAGTGGCACATTGAAATCACATCTAACCAAAACCCTTTTTCCTTTTACTTGCAAATCATCTACTGTTTTTTTCTGTAACATGAGAAATACTCCTTTCCATTTTTGTTTCTACATTATTGTTCAATCAGTCGCAACATTTCTAATGCTGCCCCTTCATCTAACACAAATATTGCATTTGACATACTTTTGCTCAAAGCCAATAAACAAGCTGCTTTTTTCTTTCCACCTGCAGAAACAATCACATTTTTAATGGTATGCACTTTGGAAAAATCCACACCAATGGAATTGGTTTCATAAACCACTTCCCCTTTACAATTAAAATAATATCCACAGGCTTCGGCAACGGCATTTTCTTTTTTCAATTTTTGTTTTATCACACCATCTAAACGGCGCTTTTCTGCCATTTCCATTGCATCACCCACACCCAACATCAAAATGTCCAAACACTGTAATTCTGCAATGGTTTCTGCCACTTCTGGTTCTCTTTTCATTTCTTCCAACACATTTTGGCTCAAATTATCAGGCAAATGGAGCATACGATATTCTGCTCCAATTTTTTCTGCTATTTTTGCAGCCAATGTATCTGCTTGCAATTCCAATTTTCTACCAACACTTCCTCTTGCAGGCAATATCATTTCTGCTTTTTTTGTTGCCATATCAGGAATTGCATCTACCAAATTTGCCATTGTAGAGCCACCTGTAATGGCAACACGACTATTTCTTTTCAAAATATCCAGCAAAGCCCTTGCCCCCATATGTGCCATTTCTTTTGCTGTTCTGTCACTTTCTTCACAATCTCCTTGTGCAAGCATCACACGTTGTGCCCCCAATATAGATTTTATTTTTTCTTCCAAGGCAGCCATACCTGTCAATTTACCAAACAATTCATGCAACCCATCTAAAACAAGTGTACCTTCTTCTGTAACAGACATGCCTGTTTTTGACACTTTCACAAGTCCTTGTGCATTCAATTTTTCAATTTCACTGCGTACTGTTCTTTCCGTCATGCCCAAAGAAAGCACCACAAGCCTTCTGCCACAAGGTTCCAATAATTTGACCGTTTTCAAAATGCGGTATCGTTTGACCATTTCTTCTGCCATATCAGGAATAATTTTCCGCAACAACTGCAATTCATCTTTCATATTTCCACCTCTTTGGTCGAGTTTCGTCCCATGATTGTCGTACCCGTCCCGCAAAATTTCAAAAACAGGCTGACACAAGAAAACATCATTGTCCTATGCTCACCCATATCAGCCCATTTTGCATTACCACATGCAGAAATTATACCTGTTCCACTTTTACAGAGCTGTCTACATCGCTGTCTGTGCAACAGCAATCATCGTCACAACATTCATCGTCCAAGTCGTCCCAATCATAATCCCAATCTTCATCATAATCATCATGCATTTTTGTTTTAAGCAAATACACAACGCCCAAAGAAACCACAGCCAATACTGCTGTCAAAATAGCCAGTATCAAAAAGATATTCTTTTTGTCGTCATCATCTTTCAAGATAACAATTTTTTCTCTCAAATCTCCCAAAGTGGGTCTTTCCTCAAAATACTTCTTCATATCTTTCTCTCCTTTTCATATTTTGTTTTGCAAAAATTTCTTTTTCAAAAATTCTTTGTTTTTTCGCATTTCGCTATACTCGTAGTATGCTTTTTTCAAAATTTGGCGTTCGTCGTTAAATTTCAGCAGATGATATGCCTCATGGAATTTATAAAACCCTGCATCTGCGAAATATTCCTCGCTTTGGGGTTTGCAGTAGAAAGAATTTGTACTCATCAAATACCAATGCACGGTTTTATTCACGGTATCCTCACCGCCCTTAAATGTGTATTGCGTTTTTCCGACGTACTTGATAATGTCGCCTGTTACACCGGATTCTTCTTTGACTTCTCTGAGTGCAGTTTGGCGATATGTTTCATTTTCTTCGACTGTTCCTTTGGGCAATACCCACCCCATATATCTGCCATTTTGGTTTTTATAAAGCAAGAGAATTTTCCATCTGTGTATCACAACACCGCCACAGCTGATTGCTTCAATCACGATATTTCCTCCGCCGTATTTATTTTATCATATA
>CAJMNV010000045.1 GCA_905214825.1 uncultured bacterium
TGACGAAGCATACTTGGAGTAATTGTTCCCTTAATTCCTGCCTTAGCAGCATAACATGTTTACTAAGTAATACTTTTTTATTATTCACTTGTTATATAGGTTTTCAAGGTTCGCTAATATTGTGACATAATTTACAAAAGGTTGATAAAACAATAAAAAATCAGCTGATAATATACTTTAACTATCAGCTGATGTCTAATTTTTATGTATCTACTATTTCTACATGCCTATATTCCTATATATCCCACAAACTTATAGTGTATTTCTACTTTTTGTGTCTTGTTTCCATCCTGATCTACCATTTTTTCATGTACGACAATCTTTTCTATCAGCTCGTTTAAGATATAAGCATTGAGTTCTTGTATATCTGTATATTTCTTGATCAAAGGTACGAACTTCTCAGCATTGCTGAATGTTTCTTCGTTTTTTTCAAGTTCTGTTTTCAGATTTTCTTGCCTATGACGAAGCTCTTTTTCCTCTGTATCAAATCCATGATACATCTCTTGGTATCGGTCTTCGTTGATTTTTCCTAGCACTAAGTCCTCATACAGCCGTTTCAGTATTGCAGAAATATCAGTCAGCCTTTTGTCTATGGTTTTCAGTTCTTTTTGCATTTTCTTCGTATCTTGCGTTCTTTGATCTGTTTTTAGGCTGAGCAACATTTCAAGGTACTGTTTTTCTGCTCGTTTGACAATGCCTGCGTTCCTGCGTATATCCTCCAACACAATCTGATTGAGTGCCTTCCAGCTGATGTAGTGAGCAGTACAGCGTTCTTTTCCATAGTTTTTATACACCCAGCAGGAGAAGCCTGTATAGGCACCTCGTCTGGCATCGTAGCTGACATTGAGAGCGGAACCGCAGTCTGCACACTTCACAAGCCCTGCAAAGGGCTGTACCTCACCTTTGGTATTTTCTCTCCTCTTTGCCTTCATCATCTGATGCACGGTATCCCATAGCTCTTGTGAAACGAGGGCAGGGTGGGTGTTTTTACATACAATCCATTCTTCCGGTGGTGTTTCGACTCTGCGTTTATCAAAGAACCCTTTTGTTTTCGTTCTGCCAAATACTGTTTGTCCTAGATAAACTGGATTATTTAGAATTGCTCGTATAGAGGTTGCATGCCAGTCGAAATCTTTTCTCCAATAATCGCTTTTGTAGTAATCTGGATTGTTTTGATTGAAGTATGCTTGGGGATTTAATATCTTTCTTTCTCGTAAAATCTTTGTCATTCTCACATAACCAATACCATCTGCAAACAGTTTGAATATGGTGTCCACCACTTCTGCAGCTGGTGCATCAATGATAAGCTTGTGTCTATCGTTTGGATCTTTTTGATAGCCGAATGGGGCACGGCTGCCGATAAACATGCCACTCTTTGCTCTGTGTGCGGCTTTTGTTTTGGCTGAGGCTTGTTTGGCATAGAAGGAATTTACGACATTCGTGAAGGGGAATACAAGGTTATCGGTTCCGTTTTGTGAGTCAATATTTTCTGCTATGGATATGAAGCGGATTCCTTTTTCCTCAAAGTAATGCTCAATATACAATCCCATTTGTGCGTATTCTCTGCCAAATCTGGATAGGTCTTTGACAATTACTGTATTGATTTTACCACCTTCAATGTCTTCCATCATTTGTTTAAACTGTGGTCTTTCGAAGTTTGTACCACTCCAGCCATCATCACAATAGTAGCCGGCAATCGGAATATGTTTTTCAGAACAATACTGTGTCAGCAAAGTTTTTTGTGTTTGTATGCTGTTGGATTCTCCAGCATTGCCATCATCTTGACTGAGCCTACAGTAAACAGCAGCTGAGATACTCATAAAATCACATCCTTTCAGCCAAATATCATATCGTTAAGTTGCTGTTTTATCTATATCCACATCCACTGAATTTTCATTTGCAACATCATCAAATGTAACAGAAGAAAAATTATTTTTAATCATTTCGCCAACTTTGTAGAAGATATCTTGGTCACCTTTGAAGCGACTGATGACTTCGTAACGGACACCTCTAATCTTTTTTGCACTCTGACGAAGTAATAATTTTTGCATAGAACACCTCCTGTTTTATATAGAGCAAGCAAACAGTTATCCGATTTTTATACCCTGTGCTTCTTTCTTTTCTGCAATCTTTTTTTGTAACTTACGATCTATCACATCAATAGCAGCATCCTGATTTCGATAGTCTTCTTCAATCATTTCACTGATTTCTTTCATTAAATGAGCAAACTCATTTTTTATGTTGTATTTTATGATTGTATCATCAGGCATCCGACTGATTTCTAAGGCTGTTTTCAACACCATATTTTTGATGTTTCGGAACTCTGGTTCCTCAGCAAAAGCATGTCTGGCATAGCCTTTGCCATCATAGAAAGATAAAACCTTATCTTTTAAGCTCAACCATGCTTGATACAGAGCATCGATTTTTGTATCCTTGCTGATTTCTGAAATGATTTCATCTACCAGCAACTTGTTTTCTTTGGAGAGACGACCGTAGACTTTTTTGTGTTTTGCTGTTTTCAGGCTATTTGCAAGAGCAAAGAAAAGAGCCTGCACATATGTATTTTCTTTGTTTTTCATAGCTAAGGATTGCGCCAATAATTGTTTACAATCTTCACGAATACATTTTCTTAATTCATCTTTTTGCTTGTAGATATGATAAAATTCATCATGAAAAATCTCATGTGCAAAGGCACTTCGTATGTTTTCAATTCCTTTTTTCGTCAGAAACCCTTCCTTTGCATCTTTGGAATAGCACATCACATGAATATGTGGATGGTGACCTTCATTATGGAATGCCCCATACCAAACGAGGTTTTCTGGCTTAATTCGCATTTTTTTTGCCATAACCAAAGACTTTTGTATCACCAGATTTCTCCATGTTGCTGCATTGTTGTAGCCCAAACGCTCTGCATCTTCTCGTTTCAGTGAGATTACAAAGTTCCAAATCCGTCCTGTATATGCACTGGCTTCTTTTTGTACCTTTCGTAAATCAATCTTTTCATCAGAGCTGTTCCATAGGGCATGACCTTGCTCTGTAAACTCTGCACGAGGACGCTTGGCAAGGTAACCTACATAATTTTTGATATCATTTCCATGATAAATATTGACTTCTGCAATTTTATGAATCAAATTTTCTGCTGTGTTACTGTTTGGATGCTCCTCATAAGCCTGATACTCCAGTGTGCATTCTTCTTTGAGATGCGGCGATTTTTTTAATTCTTTGGCAATCCAATCACTTTGCAGTTCTGATACTTCATTGTAAATCTGAGGAGCATATCTTTCGGAGTTTGGTCTTGTAGCAATGTATTTCATATAATTTTTCACCTGTGTGGTAGAAACATTTTTCATATACCTTGCAGTAAAAATGATTTTTGGCACTTCAAAATCACCTCTTTTTTGATTGCGTTTTGTCTGTCATTTTCTATTTATCTTTTTGTATCAAGTCTTCCAAAGATAAAACACCATTCATGCTTTTGACTTCTCTTTCACATATGCTTTGAAGATGTGTCGCTGTTTCATCATCCACCTGATAGTACGCAGCAAATATTCTTTGCAGTTTTGCCATTTCCACAGCCACTCGAAAGGTCTGATTGGATAGCCTTCGCTCAGAAGATTTCAAGGAAGACTCTACTGATTTTTGGATTTCCTCTCCAAGCACTGTTTTATTCCGATCCACAGAAAGATATCCAGCGTAGTATTGTATGGCTTTTTCGATGAATTCATTTCGACTCCGACAGTCGTCAAGCAACATACCAGCAGCACAAAGTTTCGCTGTTTCGTCAGAAAGTCGTATGGTAAATGTGAGTTTATTGTTTTCTTTCTTCAAATTGCGTCATTCCTTTCAAAAGTGATATAGCGTCGGTATAGACGTCAGGCAGAAACCCTTTGTTTTCTAAGAATTTTCGGATTTTCTCAAAAGCAAAACGTCTGTATAGATGTCTATGCTTTGAGAATGACACCAGCTTTTGGGGTTGAAAAATCTCCGCACTGCGGGGATTTGAGGGAAACGGGGCGGAAAGCGACACCGCCCCTTTAACCTGCAATCTTTTTTGTGGGCAGGAACTCCTTCATGATGCGTATGATATCACTCGAAAATCTGGTTATACAAAGAGCAAAACAGTACCTGCCAATATTCCTCGTAACTCGCCCCAACACTGCCTTTTATCATCATTGTCGATGCAATCCCCAACACAAGGGCACACACGGCGACAAGAAGGGGAGGGTGATGAGTTTCACAGGGGCAGTAGGGGCAGTTGTGATACGGTACCTAGAAAAACCGTCACTACTGTCACTGCTGCCTGCATTTTGCCACAATAGAAATCACACTTTTCCTTGATTTCAAAGGCTTTGTGAGCCATTCATATTTTCTTAGTGATATTGTGACAGGGTCAGTAGCACAAATTTTCTGTTTTCAACCGTCACTGTCAGGGTCAGTTTTGAGAAAAATTTTCATTTACTGCCCCTGTGATTTTTGATATTTCCAAGATTCTCTTTCCATCACTTCTTCTGGTGTGAAATAGATATCCCATCTGAAACAGTGCAGCAGAATTTTTCTTCAATCTTTTCAAAAGACTGAGATGGGAAACTGCTTTGCCGGAAGCAGTACATAAGGTTTCAGCCAGTGTACTTGGTTCTCCTGAAAGAAAATCATATTGCTGCATACATTGATCGACAATCGCAACAATCTCATCAACCTCAGAATTTCTGTTTTCTAAAGAGTCATCTACTTTGATCCAGATACTATTTGCATCTCGTTCTAATTTTAATTCTCGTCTTTCCACATCTCTGCCCAGAATGGATAACTTTACTTCTCCACTGCCTCTTTTGTCTTCTGTCATGACAAGACAAGTATCAGCAGCACCTTGTATGCCTGTTGTTCCTGAAATCATGTGAAAGGCATCTTTGCTTTCCTGTTTTCTCAGGTGATGTATCAAAAGAATGGTCAGCTGATATTCGTCAGCAATCTTTTTCAAGGACTGAATCTCTTTGTAATCCGTTCCGTAGCTATATTCAAGGTTTTGCTTTCTCACACATTGTAATGTATCAATCACGAGCAGTACGGTATCTTCATTTTCTAATAGAAAGTTTCTGATCTGTTCTTCCAAGCCATTTCCCAGACTGTTAGATTCCCAACAAAAAAACAGATTCGCAGGAGCGTCATCTGTTATGGTGAGAATTCTGTTTTGAAGTCGTTCCGGATTGTCTTCCAAACAGAAATATAAAACTGTTCCCTGTGCTGTTTCGTAATCCCAAACAGGTTTTCCTTTTGCAATGCAAAGGCAGAGCCATAATGCAAAAAATGACTTTCCTGTTTTGGGAGCACCGGCAAGGACTGTAAGACCTTGTGTCAGAAAGTCTTTGACCACAAATTTGATTGGTTTGTAGTCCATATCCATAAGGTCTTCACCGTTGATTACCCGAAGTGGTTTTGTCATGCCCACATAACACCTCCTTTTGTATGAAATTGTGATTGGAATTCGATATGTGCATTTGATAACCACCTCCCATTTTATAGTTATTTGAACCATGATAGACATATTATAAATATTATTTTAATATGTCTACAAAATAAATCTAACACGCTCTTGCATTTCTGTCAAGTCATATTATAATAAAAACAATGATATGTCTAATTTTTTTTGAAAGGAAAATGATTATGAAAGATGATTTACAATATAAAGTCTATCTTTTAGATGGACAGGAAAAGTTTGTCGCTGAAATAAGTGAATGTGAATGGAAAAAAGAATATCAATTCCCTGATAGTCTGATTGATTTTCTGTATGTGGATTTTACTTCTTTGTTTGGGGAATTTAACGATTTGGGGAAAGATATCGAAAAGTTGTATCAAGAAAAAGATATCCAATACACTCAAAGTGTGTTAGATTTCCTACACCATATGGCAGAAGTACATCCATACTTTGAAATTACTTATCATGTATGGAAAAAGAGATTTCGTCAGGCTGAAAAACAAGGCTTCAAAAATTTAACAGACTTACTACCAAGAAAACAGCTGACGCACATCCCGTCTGAAGCGATTGAAATGCAACGCCAGATCAGAGAGATTTTTGACCACTGCTTAGACAGGGATTTATCCAAAGGAACTGTGAACGAAAGATTGACAACGTATTTCAAAAAATATCAGGATGATTCCTTGAAGCTGTTTCGTTTTGCTCCATTAAAGATCAATTATGAAATCGTGGAAAACAAAGCATTTACAGACGTGCTTTATCCGGAAAATATTTATGATGTGATTGATTATATTTTACGAGAATGTATCAAGAGGGAACAGCCGGTGCGGAAGTGCAAACACTGCCAAAAATATTTTGCCATCAGAGGCAGAACAGATAAGGAATACTGCTCTCGAGCAATAGATGATATGGGGAGAACCTGTCAAGACTTAGGTGCATCTTATCTTTGGGAGAGTAAGAAAAAAGAGGATGAGGTATTCAAGGTTTACAGACGGGAATATAAAAGGCGTTTTGCTTGGATTAAGAGCAAAAAAATCAATCGAGAAGATTTTTATGCGTGGGCTGAAAAGGCAAGACAACAAAAAGAACTGTGTGACTGTGGAGAAATTACACTGGACACATTGAAAGAATGGTTGAAAAAATAAAAAAGCTCAGGTACAAGAATTGTAACATAAAAAACGGCTAAAACCTTGAGGTTTTAACCGTTTTTTTGTAGAGCCGGAAACGTGACTCGAACACGCGACTTACTGATTACGAATCAGTTACTCTACCAACTGAGTTATTCCGGCAAATTTACTCTTTTTTGCTTTCAATCCATCTTTATATCATTAAATACAATCACCAATATACTAACTACGATAATAAAATTTATTTTACATTATATCATAGCCTTCGTTCTTTGACAACCATAAATATTATTATTGTACAACTTACTGAAAATGGCATTGTCTCATATAAAAATCAATATCTGCCATGATGTTCCCTTTTCACCCTTGCACATCGTACACTTTATTTGTTTGATAATGGCTTCCACAAACTGTTTTTCATAATTTTTTCAATTTCTGAGACATGTTCAAACATAACAGCCATTTGCTCCAACCCTTCTTCTCTTGCAATTTTGGAAAAAACTAGATATATATGTAACCATTCTGTAAATTTCCCAGTTACAGTCATACTTAAATTTTGCATATATTGCTTTATTTTTTGCTTGTTGTGCAAAATATGTATATTCTTATATACTGGAAATATCAACTTATTTTGTACAATTTTTTATTATTATATACAAAAAAATAATAACAGAAGAATACTTTGTTTTTCAAAGTATTCTTCTGTTCACAATTTTTATATTTTTTTACAGTTTTCTTGTCAAATCTATCATTTCTATCGCTGCACACGCTACATCATACCCTTTATTGCCAGCTTTTGTACCTGCACGTTCAATCGCTTGTTCTATGGTATCTGTGGTCAATACGCCAAACAGTACCGGCAATCCTTCTGTCAATGCAATATGTGCAACCCCTTTTGAAACTTCACTACATACATAATCATAATGTGATGTTGCCCCACGTATCACAGCCCCCAAACAAAGTATTGCATCATATTTTCCGCTTTTTGCCATTTTCAATGCAACCGTAGGAATTTCAAACGCTCCTGGCACCCATGCCAATGCAATATCATCATCACTTACGCCATGACGCAACAATGCATCTTTTGCCCCACTGATGAGTTTGCTCACAATAAATTCATTAAATCTTGCAGCAACAATACCAATTTTCATATCCTTGCCATTCAAATATCCTTCTAACACCTGCATAATTTATGCCTCCTTTTTTTATATCATATGAGAAAACAGATGTCCCATTTTTTGTTGTTTTGTTTGTAAATAAAATGCATCTTCAGGCTGTACTTCCATCTCAATCGGCACACGTTCCGCAATGGAAACACCAAAACCTTCCAGCCCATATATTTTTGTTGGGTTATTTGTCAATAATCGTAATTCTTTTGCCCCCAAATCCTGCAAAATTTGTGCCCCAATCCAATATTCTCTCAAATCTGGTGCAAATCCCAATTCTAAATTTGCCTCTACGGTATCAAAACCCTTTTCCTGTAATTCATATGCTTTCAATTTGTTGATAAGCCCAATGCCCCTGCCTTCTTGTCTCATATAAAGCAGTATGCCTCTGCCTTCTTTTTCTATTTGCGTCATCGCTGCCACAAGTTGTTGGCCACAATCACAACGATTGGAACCAAATACATCACCTGTCAAACACTCCGAATGCACACGGCAAAGCAAGTTTTTTCCATCGCCAATATCCCCTTTCACCAATGCCACATGATGTTCCCCTGTCAAATCATTGACATAACCAAAAATACGGAACTCTCCATAATGTGTGGGCATTTTTGCTTCTGCTTCTCGAATGACATGTTTTTCATGACGGCGGCAATAATTTTGTAAATCATGTATGGTGATGAATTTCAGTTGATATTTGTCGGCAAGTGCCCAAAGGTCTTTGGTACGCATCATTGTGCCGTTTTCTGCCATGATTTCACAACAAAGTCCACATGGTTGCAACCCTGCCAATCGCATCAAATCCACAGTGGCTTCTGTATGTCCTTCTCTTGCCAACACACCACCACGGCGTGCAATCAATGGAAACATATGCCCTGGTCGGCGAAAATCTTGTGGTTTCACATCAGCATCCACACATTTTCTTGCTGTATATCCTCTTTCTTCTGCGGAAATCCCTGTTGTGGTATCTATATGATCAATGGAAACAGTAAAAGCTGTACTATGATTATCTGTATTTTCTGTCACCATTTGTGGCAACATCAACTTTTTCCCAAGTTCCTCACTCATCGGCATACAGATAAGCCCTTTTGCATGTGTTGCCATAAAATTGACATTTTCGGTTGTGGCAAATTCTGCCGCACAAATCAAATCACCTTCGTTTTCTCTTTCTGGGTCATCTGTAACCAAAATCATCTTACCTTGACGCAATTCTTCCAATGCTTCTTCAATTGTGTTGTATGCTCTCATAATGCAAATGCCTCCTTTTGCTTTTTTGTTATATTTAAAATCCATTCTCTCGCAAAAAATCCATTGTCAATTTGGATTGTTTTTGATTTACTGTTGTTGTTTTTGCCAAAAATTTTTGTATGTATTTACCAACAACATCTGTTTCCAAATTGCATTGATACCCAATGGGACGATGCAACAATGTTGTATGACTGCCTGTATGTGGGATAATCCCTACACGAAAGCAATCTGTTCCAACATCCATAATTGTCAAACTGATACCATCAATGGCAATAGACCCTTTTTCCACAATACCTGATAAAATCGTTTCATCTGCTCCAATAGTCAATACCACAGCAGCCCCCTCATTTTTTCTGGAAAGCAATGTCCCTTGTCCATCAATATGTCCTGTTACAATATGCCCACCGAATCGTCCATTGGCAGCCATTGCACGCTCCAAATGCACAACGCTTCCTTGTTCCAAATCAATCAAGTTTGTTCGTCGCAAACTTTCTGCCATAACAAACGCAACAAAACCATCTTTTTTCAATTTTGTTACTGTCAAGCAAGTGCCATTGACTGCAATACTATCTCCCAAACAAGTGCCTTCCAATACAGTAGCAGCAGTAATATCCAGATTGCTTCCCTCTTTTGTCAGAGAAATGGTACGTATCGTTCCCAGTTCTTCAATAATACCTGTAAACATTACAATTCCTCCTGTTTTATATCATAAACACAAAATATATCATTTCCAAAAGTTTGTGTTTCCACCAAATGCAGCAATGGTGCATCATCTGGCAGCGTCACACCTGTACCACCAACAGGAGATTTGGCACACACTCCACCAAATATTTTTGCACCAATGTATCCATATACCCGTTGTACCAATCCTGCTTCCAACATTGCCGCATTGAGGGTACTGCCACATTCCAGCAATATACTGCTAATTTGTTTTTCACCCAATTTGTCCATGAGTGCAGGCAGTGGAACAGTTTTCCCTTCAAATGATAAAATCTCTACACCCTTTTGCTGTAATATTTCTTTTTTTTGACTGTCATTTGCACAAGTCGCAATCCATACCGGAATTTCATTTGCTGTTTGCACCAGTTGGCTATCTAACGGAATACGCAAATGGCTATCACAAATGATACGAATGGGATTGCGTCCGTTATCTCCCAAACGGCAATTCAGCAATGGATTATCTGCCAACACTGTACCAATACCAGACAATATTGCCATATACTTTCGCCGTAATGTATGTACATGGCGGCGGCTTTCCGCATTTGTCACCCATTGCGATGTCCCCGTTGTTGTTGCAATTTTTCCATCAGCCGTCATAGCATATTTCATTGCCACATAAGGCTGTTTTTTTGTGATATAGTGAAAAAAAGGGGCATTTAATGTGTCACATTCTGCTTTTAAAAAATCTTCTTCCACTGTAACACCTGCTTGTCGTAATTGTGCAATTCCTTTGCCTGCAACCAGCGGATTTGGGTCTTTAGAACCAATCACAACATGGCGAATACCCGCCTCCAAAATTGCTTCTATGCAAGGGGGTGTTTTTCCCGTATGACAACAAGGTTCCAGTGTGACAAACAGCGTAGCACCTTCAAGGGAAGTCTGACAGTTTGCAATAGCATTGCGTTCGGCGTGCAGTCCACCAAAATATGCATGATACCCTTCTCCAATGATCTGCCCATTTTTGACCAAAACCGCACCTACCAACGGATTTGGGTCTACCATACCAATGCCTTTTTTCGCCAATGCAATCGCATGCATCATAAAATCCTGTTTTTCCAAAACTTCCACTTCCTTTCTGCAAAAAAATAACCCTGAAAGAACGAAATACCGTCCATTCAGGGCTAAAATCCATGAAAAAAATACATATATCCAAAAACATAGGCACAACAAAAAAGTCCACCATTGTTTTCGACATACGCCAAATAACAGAACAAATTGCATTGATTTGTTCTGTTGTTATCTTCTTCCATCCAGACTATACTGTCGGTTTTGGAATTGCACCAAATCCTGACTTGAACTCATGTCAAGTCCTGCGTATTGCTACGCTCGCGGACTATACCGCCGATCGGGAATTTCACCCTGCCCCGAAGATTTACAATATACTGTTGTCGTATTTATCATATGCCTTTCTGACAAAAAATGCAAGTCTTTTTTTTCAGCATATTACATAATTTTTTTGATAAAATTCATAAAAAATACACAAAAAACACACTGGATGCAAAACAAATATCGAGAAATACAATGCTACAACCTATGTGATGAAGCGTTTTCTGAAGGTTACTTGCCCAAGCAGTTTTCACTAAGTGTCATATAATAGACAACAAGAGTAAATGCATATGGAGCACTAGAAAAAGCCATGGAGATTATCTACATGGCAAAATGATTTTATGCATGCAGAGTTTATAACCAATTTGTAAAAAACTCTGCACACAATTTATGGAAAATATATATAAGTTCTATTATTTAGCATAAAAGGTTACTATGCCTTCATGCAATTTAAACTCATAAGATATGTTTGAAAATTAGAAATTTGAATACATCTTTCTCTAATTTTACTTTTAATATAATTATAGACATTCCCTTTAATATTCTGCGGGAGAAATAACAGCAAGTGCTTCTACTTCCTCATCTGTTGGGTTATATAATTGATGATATGTCTTTGGGGGAAGATAAATGCTATCACCTTCATGCAATACATGAATGGTTTCATTGATATGATATTCCAATGTTCCTTTAATCATGAGGGTACATTCCGCAGCTTCCTCATGAAATTGCACTTTAGAACTACCCCAACTTTTGGCCCCCAAACGAAAACAAATGATTTCCATTTGTGTACAAGTATTTTTTGTTCTGCTAAATGGTGTTACAAACTGATATTCCATATTAATATCAGCAAATTGAATCTTCGTTCGATTATCTTTTTTAATGACTGTTACTTGTTCTTGTTCTTCCTGAGAAAAGAGTGAAATCAATGGAATCTCCAATACTTTTGCAATTTTCATCAAAACAGAAAGAGACGGGCTTATCAACTCACGCTCGATTTGTGAAATATATCCAGGCGTAACCTCTGATTTCATTGCCAATTCTTTCGCTGTAATGCCTTTTTCCATTCGTGCAGCTTTAATCTTTTCACCAATCATTTCAAAATTCCCTCCTTCCTTGTAATTATTTTTTTTATTATACTATTTTCTTAGATAATTGTAAAATAAAGTTTATTTTATCCAAAATGATTCAAAAATAGAACCTCTATTAAAAACAAGACCATTCATTTGTATGTCCCTGAGATAGTATTTTGTTTGATTTTAACTTCATTTTATAATATTTTTATTGCAATATGTCCAACAGAAACTGAAATTTTTTTTATTTATATTAAATTATTGACAATTTTATGTTGTTAATATATAATTTTATTCAATTAAGCTTAATTAAATTTAAAATATTAAATATTGATTAATTGTATTGAATCTTGTGAACTAAATGAATGGACAGAAAGGGGTAATATAATGGAAGGGAAAACTAGTTCAAAAAATATCTTAAAATTCGCTGGTGCCTATGTTGCTTGTGCTATTGGTTCCGGCTTTGCAACTGGCCAGGAAATCTTGCAGTTTTTTACAGCACATGGAACACTCAGTATTGCAGGAAGTTTCATAACCATGGTTCTGTTTAGTCTTCTTGGGGGAAACGTTATGAAACATGCTAGAGAACTAGAATTAGAAGTTCCTGGGCATATTGTAAAATATTATTTCGGAAATACATTCGGAAAAATATTCGAAATAGTATTTCAAGCATTTTTATATGCAATTTTTGTTATTATGATCGCTGGTGCAGGTGCTACATTGGCTGAATATTATGGGATTCATCCATTGGTTGGACGTATTGGTATGGCTGCAATTGCTTTTTTGTCTGTTACATTAAGTTTAACAAAATTAACAGATATTTTAGGAAGCATGGGAACACTTATTGTTATTTTTGCAATTATTGTTGGGTTAGTAAGTTTCTTAAAAAATATGGATGGATTCAGTAATGCAAATGAAGTTGTTTCAAGCCTCGAAATGACAAAATCAGGCGGAAACTGGTTCTTTGCCAGCATTTTATATCCTGGCTTTAATATTATCGCTGTATTAGTTTTTTCTGCTGGTGTTGGTAGTACCGCTAATAATAGACAAGAAGCGTTTTATGGTGGCCTGTTAGGCGGAATCCTCTTCGGTTTAGCTATTTTGTGCATGAACTTTGGTTTGTTATCTCAAGTTGGTTCTATATTTGATAAAGAAGTCCCTTCTTTGGTATTGGCAGACCAAATCGGACGTGTTATCGGTATCGTATTTTCTGTTATTTTGATTTGCGGCATTTATACAACAGCTGTTCCTATGCTTTGGAGCGTAAGTAGCCAATTTGCAAAAGAGAAAACAAAAAAATTCGCAGTAGTAGCACTGATTTTAACTGTAGTTGCTCTTGTATTAGGTATGACAGATTTTAGTAAACTGGTAAATATCATATATCCATTTAGTGGTTATGTGGGAATTATTCTGATGCTGTTGATTTTCTATCGAGCAATTGTTAATAAACAAAAAGAAAAATCATAATTTTATATAAACCAAAATAGTCTGGCAATTAACATTGCCAGACTAT
>CAJMNV010000046.1 GCA_905214825.1 uncultured bacterium
TGCAAAAAACGCCATTTTATTATATTGAAACGAAACTTTTTGCTGTTTTTTTTTCATATTATTATTTATTTTGTGTTTGTGTTTTTGCATTTTTTTCTGCATAATATATAGTAGACATGCTTTTCCAAATATTTCTTTGGAAAAGGCTTGTCTATGTCATTATTTTTATTTTTTCAGAGAGAGACAAAAATTTTAAGGAGGTAATATGCTATGGAAAAAAAGCAAAAGTTTAGTGACATACTCGTCATAGGTGCAGCACTGTTTGCCATGTTTTTTGGTGCTGGTAACTTGATTTTCCCACCTTTGTTGGGGCAAGAGTCTGGTACATCTTGGTTTTTGGGCTTTGCATTCTTCTTTATCTTTGACGTAGGTTTGGCATTGGTTGCTATTTTGGCACTGATCAGAAAAGGGGAACTGGAAATCAATGGTATTACTGGTGTAATGGGTAAAGTACCTTCTCTGATTATCAACTGTATTGCTGTATTGTGTATTGGGCCTCTGTTGGCAATTCCTCGTACCGCAGCAACCACATACGAAGTAGGGATTGCACCTTTGTTCCCAGGTTTCAATATTTGGATTTTCTCTGCAATTTTCTTTGCAATCGTATTGATATTGACCATTCGTCCTTCCAAAGTCGTTGACATTATTGGTACATTCTTGACACCTATTTTGGTAATTGGTTTGCTGGCTTTGATTATCAAAGGTATGATTTCTCCTTTGGGTACTATTGATGTAGAAGCAATCAAAAGCCCTGTACAATCTGGTACTGTAAATGGTTACCAAACATTGGACGTAATGGCTTCCATGATATTCATTATGATTATCACAAGCAGTGCACAACAAAAAGGTTACACAAGCACACCTGCATTGTCCAAAGCAGTATTGAGTTCTAGTATTGTTGCGGCAGTTGGTCTGTTGGTTATCTATGGTGGTTTGACTTACTTAGGTGCAACAACTTGTGGTTTGGAAGAATTCCACGGCTTAAACCAAACAGCTTTGTTGGTTGCAATCACAAAAGCGTTGTTTGGGCAAACAGGTGTTGTACTGTTGGGTATTATCGTATTGTTTGCTTGTTTGACAACTGCAATCGGTTTGAGTTCTTCCGCAGGTGCATTCTTTGAAGAAATCTCTGGCGGCAAACTGTCTTACAAAACCGTTGTTATCGTTGTGGTTGTATTCAGCTGGTTGATTTCTAATGCTGGTGTAAGTACAATTATTCAAGTTTCTGCTCCTTTGTTGAACTTGATTTACCCTGGTATTTTGGTATTGATTATTTTGACATTCTTCCATAATGTAATCAAAAACAAAAATATCTATCGTGTGGCTGCATATTTTGCAATCATCACAAGTGCATTGGAAATTTTAGCTGGTTTCGGTCTGCCCACAGAGTTTGTAAAATCTCTTCCTTTAGGTCCAGCTGGTTTCGCTTGGATTTGCCCTGCTATCATTGGTGGTATCATTGGTAAATTCATTCCTAGCAAAGATTGATATTGTATTACATTCACATCATACATAAGCAAAATACCTCTGTATCATACAGAGGTATTTTTTTATAACAAAATTTTAGAGAGGCATATGATATACCTCTCTTTTTTATTTAACCAATTTGTTCTGCAATCACTTCTTTTGCTTTTTGCAATGCATCTGCAATCTTTGTTGCATCTTTGCCACCTGCTTGTGCCATGTTGGGACGACCACCACCGCCGCCGCCACAAATGGTTGCTGCTGCTTTTATGATATTTCCTGCATGTGCCCCTTTTTTGACAACATCATCTGTTGCCATTGCCATCAAATTGACTTTGCCATCTTTGCCACTTGCCAACACAATGACACCACTGCCTATTTTTTGTTTTAATTGGTCACCCAATGTACGCAAGCTGTTACTGTCCGTGTCTTTGATTTCTGCTGCCAATACTGCTACGCCATTGATTTCTACTTTTGCATTTAAAATTTCATCAGCTGCACCACCTGCCATTTTTGCTTTTAATTTTTCCAACTCTTTTGCTGTTTCTTTTTGTTCTGCCAGAAGTTGTTCCAAACGTAACAGTAATTTATCTGGTGTTGCTTTTACCAGTTTGCACATTTCTTTGATTTCTGTTTCTTGTGCTTGGTAGTATTTCAATGCTTCTGCACCTGTCAATGCTTCTATACGTCTGACACCTGCTGCAACGCCGTTTTCGGACAATATTTTGAAAGAGCCAACCTGTGCTGTATTTGCCAAATGTGCACCACCACAAAGCTCAATGCTGTAACCGCCCATATCCACAACACGTACAACATCACCATATTTTTCACCAAAGAGTGCCATTGCTCCTTTTTCTCTTGCCGCATGCATGGACATTTCTTCTGCAAGTACTTTATAACTTGCAAATATTGCATCATTGACCAATTTTTCCACTTGTTGTATTTCTTCTGTTGTCATTGCTGCAAAATGCGTAAAGTCAAAACGCAGACGTTCTGTACTTACATAAGAACCAGCCTGTTCTACATGGCTACCCAATACAGTACGTAATGCTTTATGCAATAAATGTGTTGCTGTATGATTTCTTGCAGAAGCCATACGCAAGCCTTTGTCAATCGCTGCACAAACGCTCGCTCCCACTTGCACACTACCTTCTGTCACTTCACCAATATGGGCAATTTTGCCGCCAATGACTTTGATACAATCCGTTACCACAACAACGCCTGTATCTGTTTTGATTGTGCCTTTATCGCCTACCTGACCGCCGCTTTCTGCATAGAAAGGTGTTTTATCCAAAAATACAGCAACACTATCACCCGTATGTGCTGTTTCTACAATGGCATCATTTGCCACCAATGCAACCACTTTTGCGTCACATACTTCAAAAATATCATACCCCGCAAAAGCTGTTTCCAAATCTACAGACAAATCATTATATACCGTTGCAGCCGCCCCCATATAATTAGATTTTGCTCTTGCAGCTCTTGCACGGTCTTTTTGTTGTTTCATTTCTTCTGCGAAAGCCTCTTCGTCAATTTCCATATTTTCTTCTGCCAAAATTTCTTTTGTCAAATCCACAGGGAAACCATATGTGTCATACAAGCGGAATGATTTTTCACCAGACATCACTTTTACCCCAGCGGCTTTCATCTCTTCCATATCGGCTTTGAGTATTTCCATACCTTTATCAATGGTTTTATAGAAACTATTTTCTTCAATGGACAAAATTTTGAAAATATGGTCTTTTTTTGCCACCAATTCCGGATATGCTTCCCCACTGCATACAATCACAGATTTTGACAATTCTGCCAAAAATTCGCCTTCGATACCCAACAATTTGCCATGACGTGCCGCACGACGCAACAAACGACGCAACACATATCCACGTCCTTCATTAGAAGGCAATACACCATCTGCTGTCATCATGGTAACAGAACGGATATGGTCTGTGATAACACGCACAGAAACGTCAATTTTTGCATCTGTACCATATTGCACACCCGCTTTCTGACAAACCGCATCACGAATGGCTTTTATGGTATCTACATCAAAAATAGAGTCTACCTCTTGCATAATGGTTGCCATACGTTCCAAACCCATGCCAGTATCCACATTTTTTTGTGCCAATTCTGTATATGTGCCATCTTCATTTGCATTGAATTGTGTCAATACCAAATTCCAAAATTCCATGTATCTGTCACAATCACAACCAACACCACAAGTGGGGCTGTCACAACCATAACTTTCTCCACGGTCAAAATAAATTTCGGTACAAGGGCCACAAGGGCCTGTGCCATGTTCCCAGAAATTATCTGCTTTGCCCAATTTTACAATACGCTCTTTTGGCAATCCCACTTTTTCATGCCAAATATCGCCTGTTTCGTCATCTTCTTCATAAATGGTCACATACAGCTTGTCTTCCGGAATTTCCAATACTTTTGTCACAAATTCCCAAGACCAAGGGATAATTTCATTTTTGAAATAATCACCAAATGAAAAATCACCCAACATTTCAAAAAATGTGCCATGACGTGCAGTTTGTCCAACATTTTCAATATCACCCGTACGAATACATTTTTGACAAGTGGTAACTCTTTTGCTTGGTGGAATTTCTTGTCCTGTAAAATACGCTTTCATCGGTGCCATACCGGAATTGATTAACAACAAGCTGTTATCATTTTGTGGAACCAATGGAAAACTTTGCAAACGCAAATGTTCTTTGCTTTCAAAAAATTGCAAAAATGCTTCTCTAATTTCGTTGACTCCTAAATACTTCATAAAAAACCTCCTGAAAAAATATTATGCTGATAATAAAAAAGCCCCTGACTATCATAGTCAGGGACGAATTATTCACCGTGGTACCACCCTCATTATGTTTTTTCAAAATAAAAAAACATCGCTTTACTGTCTTTCACGCAGACATACGCCTTGACATACTATTTTTCCGTCAAAGAGCTGGGCAAATACCGCCCGAAAAGACTGCTTCCACAATGTGCTGCTGAAAAATTCACACCAACATTTTCTCTCTGTAAAGTCCACCCGTTGTGTACTCCTTCTTTTCTTGGCTTTTTTCTGTATGCATTTTTTGCGGGAATATTCCACACAAAAATTGTATAATTTGATTATAGACAGCACCATTTTCTTTGTCAAGAAAATTTTCTCTATAACCATGTCAAATCATCATCTGGAAATGGTATTTTCCAATGCACATCATTTTGTTGTGCTTGCAACAACTTTTGTTTGCGTTGCCGTAGTATTTCTTTATCCATTTGTGCAATATAATATGCGGCGGCAACTTGTGCATCAGAACCATCATATATTGTATCAAACAAAATCTCAAACAACATATCTGCCAATGCACCATCTTTTTGATATAGGCGAAAATACTCTTGCAATGGTATGGTATATTTTTGTTCACAACTTTGTATCAAAAATAGATATAACCGTTGTTTATCCCAGCCTGCTTTTGTTTTGGGATTTTTGATCGGCAATGTTTCCCAATTTTTAAAATACATATTTTGACACTCCCTTATCACATACCCTGCAATACTTCTCCCAATCGTTTCATACCCACTTCGATTTTATCATCAGAAAGCCCTGCAAAACTCAGCCGAATATGATTGCTTTTTGTTGCACCAATCAAAAATTGATTGCCCGGTGACACCAATACATTTTTTTCCAAAGCACGATTGCAAAATATTTCTGCATCTATGTGCTTTGGCAATTCCACCCACAAACTGACACCACCATATGGCACATGATATGTTGCCAAAGGCAATAAATATTTTTTTGCCATAGAAATGGCTTTGCGGTATTTTTCACCACCATATTTTCGCACCTGTTTTCCACGCAACTCCCAACCGTTGATTTCCAAATATTCTTGCATAGCTTTTTGTATAAAACCTGATGTGGAAATATCAGTCATATATTTTGCTTCCAATACAGCCATTTTAATTTTTTTGGTTAATACCATCAACCCCATACGCAGCCCCTGCATCAATATTTTTGAAAAACTTTTGATATAAATCACACGGTTTTTATAGTCCAATGCTTTTAAGGGCAATGGTTTTTCTTTGGTATAATGGAAATCATAAAAATCATCTTCTTCTATAATGTGCAAATCATATTTTTCTGCCAGAGAAAGCAAACGTCGCTTTTTTTCCAAAGAATAAGAAATACCAGTTGGTGTCTGAAAATATGCCATCATATATAAAAATTTTGGGTGATACAATTTCAAATAATTTTCCAATGTTGTCATATCCATACCATCTGTCTCCATTGGAATTTCCACCAGTTTTGCACCTTTTGATAAAAACGCACCTGCCGCACCATAAAAAGTGGGGGTTTCCACAAACACCGTATCGCCATATTGCAAAAGTGCTTTTGCAATAATATCCATACCTTGTTGTGCCCCTGCCACAATCTGCACAAAATCTGCGGTCGTTTTGATACCAAATGATGCCAAATAACGGCAAAGTGTTTCTCGCAACGGCAAATACCCCATGCTGTCTGTATAGCGAAATGCACCACCTTTTTCACGCTCCAAAACACTATCAAATGCATATTTGAATTCATTCACCGGAAACAAATCATCGGGCAATGATGTATCTGTAAAATTGATGACATTTGCCCAAACAGGCAAATATTGCAATTCTATATTTTTTCGTGTGATAGGCGATGATATTTTTTCTATGGGCAATGGGGAAACATACGTCCCACTACCCACATGAGAATATACCATTTTCTTTTGTTCCAAATATTTATATGCATTGACAATGGTAACTGCATTCACACCAAAATGGGTTGCCATTTTGCGAATAGGTGGCAACTTTTCATCCGGATATATCATACCGTCCACAATCAACAATGCAATGCTGTCTGCAATTTGTTGATACAATGGGATTTGGCTTTGTTTGTCTATGGAAATATCAAAAATGGGTTCTGTCATACCAAAACTCCTTAATACTGTTTTCTGCCCAACGCCCCCGGGATACCCAATGTCTCTCGATATTTTGCGACCGTTCTTCTGGAAATACGGATACCTGCGGCTGTGAGTTGTTCTGTCAATTCTCTGTCGCTGTAAGGGTGTGTTTTATCTTCTTGTGCAATCATTATCTCTATACGGTTTTGTATGGATTGTGCGGAAACGCTTTCTGTGCCGTTTGTTGCCATTGCTTTTGAAAAGAAATCGGTTAACGCAAACACACCTTTTTCACATTGCAAATATTTTTCTTTCACCGCACGGCTGACAGTAGATTCATGCATTTTTATGCGTTCTGCAATATCTGCCATACGCAATGGTTTGAGTGTACCATTTGGATACAAAAAAAATTCTCTTTGTGCAAATACAATTTGTCTTGCCGTTTCGAGCAATGTGGTCTCCCGACGGTTGACACATTGTACTGCCCATTCTGCTTGTTTGAGCTTTTGCATAATGTATTCTTTTGTTTCTTTGGACTGGTCTTGTTGCAATAGTTTTTGGTAAGATGGTGTCACAAACAAACGAGGAACCGCATTTTGATTGACACTGACAAACAATTCTTCTCCTTTTCGCTCCACAAAAACATCTGGTATGACATATTCCACCGGTCTATCTGTGGCAAAGCCACTGCCCGGCTTTGGTGTACAATTACGGATTTCCTCCAAAGCATATGTGATTTGTTCCATAGACAGATGCAATTTTTTGGCCACATAAGCGAGTCGATTTTTTGCAATATCCTGCAAGTATTGTTCTGCAATTTGTAATGCTGCTGCAGAAGCATTTTTTTGTCTTAATTGTATTTGCAAACATTCTTTCAAATTCCTCGCCCCCACACCAGATGGGTCTAGGGATTGTAAACGTGCAAGCACTTGTTCTGCCTGTATGGGTGTTAAACCATATCTTTTTTTTGCCACTTGCAAAGCATCTGTTTCCAAATACCCACTTTCTTCTGTACTTTCTGCCAAAAAACAGAGTATTTTCTTTTCTCGTTCTTCTATGGGCAGAATATGAATTTGAAACAAAAGATATTCCCGCAAATTTTGTGTTTCTTTTTTACCAAAACGCAAATCTTCTCGTTCTTTTTCGTTTTCCATATCCATCTGGTAATAGCCTCTGTTTTGCTCATCACCTTCTTGCAGCCACTCCAATTTCTGTAACAAAGAGGGTTCTTCTTTTTCGGCAACATGGTCTTCTGACCAGTCCAGCAATGGATTTTCTTCCGAAACTTCTCTGATATACTCGGAAAGTGCCAATGTATTCATTTGCAGTATTTCCACAGATTGTTGCATTCTCTGTGAAAGGATTTGTTTTTGCTGTAACTGTAACGATAAATCCACGTCACCGCCCCCTTTTTTGTTTTTTGTTTTTTTCAACTATTGATTTTTATTGTATCACATGGCACACCGAACAGCAATATTGTCACGATTGTTCTTTCACTTTATCCATATCGGATTACAATTTTTTGTAAAACATGCCATAAAATTATACAAAATGTTGGTAAGAAATTCTCATTTACAATTAGACACCGATTATAGTAAACTGTATATAAGAAAAATATACTGCATATGAATAAACAAACAGAATCATTTTTACTTTGTTTTATCCTATTAAAGAAGTGTTATTCTGTATGGTATCTATTTTTTTAAAAAAAGTTTTTTCTGCTTTTTTATGAAAAAACATTGTGAATTTCTTATTTTTGTATTAAAATATTGCTGTTATATATAGCTATATTTTTATAATCAAGCGTTTTTGTGCAAATGCTTGTCTTTTGTGCTGTAAACGCAACAAAAACATCATTGCGTTTTGAACGACGCAAAAATCACTTGACAGAGGGGGATAATATGCAAGCTTTAACGTTCAAACGTGGAGTTCACCCACCAGATGGCAAAGCTCTTTCCGCAGAGCAACCCATTCAGGTGGTACTCCCAAAAGAAAACTCTGAATTGTTCTACCCCATGTCCCAGCACATCGGTGCACCTTGTGAACCACTGGTGGCTGTTGGTGACTATGTAAAAGTAGGACAAAAAATCGCTGAATCACCTGCATTTATGTCTTCTCCTATCTTTGCCAGCGTTTCTGGTGAAGTTGTGGACATTAGACCAATGTTGGTACCAGGCGGTGCTATGGTAAAATCGATTGTTGTCAAAAATGATGGCAAAATGGAAGAAATCGAAGGCTTAAACCAAGGCAGAGATTACACAACAATGTCCAATGATGAAATTTTGGCTGCTATCAAAGAAGCCGGCGTTGTTGGTCTGGGTGGTGCAGGTTTCCCTACACATGTGAAACTGAACCCTCCCAAAGATACTCCCATCGACCATATCCTCATCAATGCGGCAGAATGTGAGCCTTATCTGACTTGCGACTACCGGTTGATGTTGGAAGCACCGGAAAGAATTGTCAAAGGGCTGCAAATCATGTTGAAACTGCACCCCAATGCAAAAGGTGTGATTGGTATTGAAATGAACAAACCAAAAGCCATTGAAAGCATGACAAAGGCTTGTGAAGGTATTGATAACATTACCGTGCAACCTTTGGTAACAAAATTCCCACAAGGTTCTGAAAAACACTTGATTTATGCAATCACAAAAAGAGAGGTTAAATCCGGTGCATTGCCCGCAAGTGCAGGTTGTATCGTGGATAACGTAGATACCGTTCTTGCGGTGGAAAGAGCTATCTGCAAAGGCAGACCTTTGATGAGAAGAATTGTAACTGTTTCTGGTCAAGGTATCAAAAACCCTGGTAACTACAAAATCAGAATTGGTATGACATTAAGAGATTTGGTAGATGCCATTGGTGGTTTCAAAGAAGACACACCTCCTGTGAAACTGATTGCTGGGGGTCCTATGATGGGTCCCACACTGTACACACTGGACGTTGCGTCTGTCAAAACAACTTCCGGTTTGCTTTGCTTCACAGAACAAGAAGCATTCATTCCAGAAGAAAGAAACTGTATCCGTTGTGCAAAATGTGTAGACCACTGTCCAATGGGCTTGCAGCCTTTCTTGCTGAATGCAAAAGCATTGAAAGGTGACGGCGAAGGTTTCGTAAAACATCATGGTTTGGATTGTATCGAATGTGGTAGCTGTTCTTATGAGTGTCCAGCAAAACGTCAACTGGCACAGTCCATTCGTGCTGTAAAGAAAATCGAAGCAGGCAAAAAAGCGGCAGCAGCTGCGGCAGCAAGAGCAAAGGCTGAAGCAGAAGCGAAAGCAAAAGCCGAAAAGAACTAAGAAGGGGGAGAATAAAGAATGTCTAATTTTGTAGTATCTGGTACCCCTCACGTGCGTTCTAAAGAGTCCATTCAGAGCATTATGCGTGATGTAATTATTGCTTTGGTTCCTGCAACAGCAATGGGTATCTTTTATTTTGGTATGCCTGCATTGATATTGATTGTGGCTGCCATTGTTTCCAGCGTATTCTTTGAATGGCTGTACCAAAAATTATTGAAAAAACCTGTCACCATCAGCGATTTGTCCGCAGTGGTAACTGGTTTGCTTTTGGCAATGAACTTACCAGCAGCTGCACCTATTTGGGTACCTATTGTTGGTAGTGCCTTTGCAATTATATTTGCAAAACAACTGTTTGGTGGTTTGGGACAAAACTTCATCAACCCTGCACTTGCCGGCAGAGCGTTCTTGTTGGCTTCTTATCCAACAGAAATGACAACATGGACAGCACCTGTTGGTTTTACCGGTGCAGATGCTGTGACTGTTGCAACACCTTTGGCAACATTAAAAGGCGGCGTAATGCCTGATGCCTCTTTGGCTGATGTATTGTTGGGTACAAACATTGGTGGTTGTATTGGTGAAACTTGTGCTGTTGCATTGATTATTGGTGGTATCTATTTGATTGCAAAACATGTTATCAACTGGAAAATCCCTGTAATCTACATAGCAACTGTATTTGTATTGACAGCAGCAATCGGTAGAGATGGCTTGCGTGAACCTGTATATGAAATTTTTGCAGGTGGCTTGATGTTGGGGGCTTTCTTCATGGCAACTGACTATGCTTCTTCTCCTGTTACACCAAAAGGTCAAATCATATTCGCATTGGGTTGCGGTCTGATTACCACATTGATTAGAATATTTGGTGGCTATCCAGAAGGGGTATCCTACTCCATATTGATTATGAACTTGGCTGTACCTCTGATTGAAAGATTTACAGAACCAAAAATCTTTGGTGCATTACCAAAAGTGAAGGAGGCGAAATAAGGCATGAACGCAAAAGAAATTATAAAACCCGCAGGAATGCTTTTGCTGATTTCTGCTGTTGCTGCGGCATGTTTGGGGGCAGTTTCTGAAATCACAGCAGAACCTATTAGAATTCAGAACGAAAAAACACTGAATGCTTCCATGCAGGCGGTTATGCCTGACGCATCTTCTTTTGAAGAATTAACAGAAATAGAAAAAACAGGTACCATTACTGCTGTATATCAAGCAGACAACGGTGGTTTTGTTATCACAACTGCTCCTGGCGGTTTTGGTGGTGCAGTGAATACAATGGTTGGTATTGATGCAGAAGGCACAATCACAGGCTTGCGTGTCACAGGGCACTCTGAAACACCCGGTTTGGGTGCAAAAGCCACAGAACCTGATTTCTATGAACAATTTACAGGAAAATCTGGTACAGTAACCGTTACAAAAGACGGTGGCGAAATCGTGCCAATTACAAGCTCCACAATCACTTCCAGAGCTGTTTGCAGCGGTGCACAGGAAGCATTGGATTGGGTCGCAGCGAACGGAGGTGCTAACTAATGGCTAACCCTATCAAAATACTGAAAAACGGTATTATCAACGAAAACCCTACCTTCGTGCAAGTTATTGGTATGTGTCCCACATTGGCAGTTACCAGCTCCGCAATCAACGGTATCGGTATGGGTTTGTCTACAACAGCAGTTTTGATTTTTGCTAATATTTTCATATCTCTGTTGAGAAAAGTAATTCCCGATAAAGTTAGAATTCCTTGCTTTATCGTTGTTATTGCAACATTCGTTACCATTATACAATTTTTGTTGCAAGCATATTTGCCAAGCTTAAACGCATCATTGGGTCTTTATATTCCATTGATTGTTGTTAACTGTTTGATTTTAGCAAGAGCAGAAGCATTTGCTTCTAAAAATGGTCCTATCGCTTCTGCATTTGACGGTATCGGTATGGGTCTTGGTTTTACAATCGGTCTGGGTGTTTTGGGTCTGGTGCGTGAATTCATCGGTGCAGGTACATTATTTGACATCACTGTATTACCAGAAGCATTCCCTAGAACATTGTTGTTCGTTATGGCACCTGGTGCGTTCTTCACATTGGGTTGTTTGATGGCAGCATTGAACCATTTCAGAAATAAAAATAAAGCATAAGGAGGGGAAAATAGATGAATTTGATATTGCTGATTTTAGCAGGGATTTTTGTAAACAACTATGTTTTGTCCCAGTTCTTAGGTATCTGCCCCTTCCTCGGCGTTTCTAAAAAAGTAGAAACAGCTGCCGGCATGGGCGTTGCCGTAATCTTCGTTATGTCATTGGCATCTGCGGTTGCATACTTGGTATACAACTTGATTTTAGTGCCTTTGCACATCGAATATTTGTACAACATCGCATTCATTCTGGTTATTGCATCTTTGGTACAATTTGTAGAAATGTTCTTGAAAAAAGCAGCTCCTGCTTTGTATCAAGCATTGGGCGTATTTTTGCCTTTGATTACCACAAACTGTGCGGTATTGGGTGTTGCCGTATTGAATATGCAAAAAGAATATAACTTTATCGAATCTGTGTTAAACGGTTTTGGTGGTGCAACAGGTTTTGCTTTGGCAATCATACTGTTTGCTGGTATTCGTGAAAGAATTGAAGACAACGATACACCAAAAGCATTCGACGGTTTCCCGTTGGCATTGATTACAGCCGGCTTGATGTCTATTGCATTCTTAGGCTTCTCCGGTCTGATTAAACTGTAAAACAAGGAGTGTGACAAAAATGGACATTATGAATATCATAAACCCGATATTGAGTATCGGTGGCCTTGGTGTTGTTTTTGGAGCAGGCCTTGGCATTGCGGGTGAACTTTTCTATGTAGAAGAAGACCCTAAAATCGGTGAAATTTTAGAAGCACTGCCCGGTGCAAACTGTGGTGGTTGTGGTTTCCCCGGTTGTGGCGGTTGTGCAGCAGCAATCGCAGCAGGTACAGCACCTGTAAATGCTTGCCCTGTTGGTGGCTCTGCAGTTGCTGAAAAAATTGGTGGCATCATGGGTATCGAAGCCTCTTCTTCCGAACCTGTGGCGGCATTTGTAAAATGTGGTGGTACTTGCGAAAAAGCAAAATCCAAATATGAATACTTCGGTATTGACGACTGTAACATGGCTGTACAGCTTGCAGGTGGCGGTTCTAAAACTTGTAACTATGGCTGTCTGGGTCTTGGAAGTTGTATCAAGGCTTGTGGCTTTGGTGCGATTGAAATCATTGATGGTATTGCAGTGGTAGACAAAGACAAATGTGTGGCTTGTGGACAATGTGTATCTGCTTGCCCCAAACATTTGATTGAATTGTTACCTGCGAAAAATAAAATCAAAGTACAATGTTCTTCCAAAGATTTGGGTAAAGTTGTTATGCAAGCTTGCTCTGTTGGTTGTATCTCTTGTAAAATCTGTGAAAAGAATTGTCCTTTTGATGCAATTCATGTCATTGACAATATTGCAGTGATTGATTACACAAAATGTAAATCTTGCGGTATTTGTGCAAACAAATGTCCAAAAGGCGTTATCACAGGCAAAAGACCTACTGTGGCAACAGAAGCAAAACCTACGGCAGAAGCTCCTAAAACAGAAGAAAAACCTGCTGAATAATTTTGTAGGCAGACGGGCAAAACCAAAAATGGTTTTGTCCGTTTTTTTTGACCACTGTCAGTTTTGGCAACATTTCGCAGAAAACAGGGATTTTCGCCCTGTTTTTTTCCATTTTCTGTCCTTTACCCTATGTACAAAATATGATATACTTTTTGCAAATACAATGGGAGGGGAAACATATGAAAGGAAACAGTCAATCCGTTGGTACATTATTGTTGCTTATGCTTGCAGGTATTGTTTTGGGTGGTTTTTTTGCACAACTTGCTGTTCATTCGCCCACACTTGGTTGGCTGGCATATGGCAAAAACATCGGTCTGACTGAACCTTTGATTTTGGATATG
>CAJMNV010000047.1 GCA_905214825.1 uncultured bacterium
GTCTTCTACATTTGTATCGTACTTTAATGTAGAATAGCCTACACTGCTGGATATGTATAACTTTTTATATATTGTGGAAAATTGTATATAAACCTAATAATTCCACATATTTTGTTGTGTATAACTTGTTTTTATTTTTTTCCACAAGTTGTGTATAACTTTATTTTATAAAAAGTTATATACATTATTTTTATTGTATTTGTGGATAAATTTCCAATTTATACACAGGATACACAATCTTATTTTTACAGAAATTTTGCATTTGGGAGGATTTATATGGATATCAACCACTGTTGGAACCAAGCATTACAAATTATAGAAAAAGAAATATCTTCGCCTGTTAGTTACGAAACATGGATACTACCGATTGTTCCGGTAGGGATTGATGGCAATCGTTTTTTATTGCGTGTCAGTGAACCATTCTATAAAGAAATGTTAGAAAAACGACATTTACCATTGATTCGCACCGCAATCAAATCTGTAACAAAAACCAATTATGATATTAGCATTTTAACAGAAGAAGATGAAACACCAAAAACACAAGAAACTAAAAAAGAAAAAAATAATGATTTGGCAAAAAACCTAAATCCAAAATATGTGTTTAGTTCTTTTGTCGTAGGCAACAGCAACCGTATGGCACATGCAGCTTCTTTGGCTGTCGCAGAATCTCCCGCAAAAGCATACAATCCTTTATTTTTATATGGAAATTCTGGACTTGGCAAAACACATTTAATGCACTCTATTGCTCACTTTATATTAGATAAAAAACCTTCTACAAAAGTACTTTATGTAACTAGCGAAACATTTACAAATGAATTGATATTATCTATCCAAAATAATAAAAACGAAGATTTTCGCAATAAATACCGCAATATTGATGTATTGCTAATTGACGATATTCAATTTATATCCAAAAAAGAAGGAACACAAGAAGAATTTTTCCATACATTCAATGCTTTGTATGAATCCAATAAACAAATCATCATTTCTTCTGACAGACCTCCAAAAGAAATCAAAACATTGGAAGACCGTCTGAGAAGTCGCTTTGAATGGGGATTAATTGCAGATATACAACCACCTGATTATGAAACACGTATTGCCATATTAAGAAAAAAAGCAGACCGTGACAATTTGATTGTGCCCGATGATGTGATTTCTTATATTGCCAAAAATATTGTTTCCAATATTCGAGAATTAGAAGGCGCATTGACACGCATTGTCGCATATGCTACGTTGACAAATCAAAAAATTTCATTAGAGTTAACCGAAAAATCCATGAAAGATGTGTATAGCGAAAATACACAAGTTCCTTTGACACCTAATATCATACAGGAAATTGTCGCACATCATTATAATATTCGTGTAGAAGATATACAGGGCAATAAAAAACCAAAAAATATTGCATTTCCACGCCAAATTTCTATGTATCTTTGCCGAAAATTATTGGATATTTCATTACCCAAAATTGGAGAAAGCTTTGGTGGTCGTGACCATACCACAATCATTTATGGTGTTTCCAAAATTGAAAAACAAATGGAACAAGATGAAGATTTGAAAAAAACTATCATACAATTAAAAAGAAAAATCAAAGAAAGTTAATTTTTTAAATTTTTTTTTTTTTTTTTATTTTTTTATTTTTATTATTTTTTTATCCACAAATCATTGTGTATAACAAGTGGATATATTGTGGAATATTTATGGTAATATTTTGTGCTTGTGGATTTTGTGTATAAGTATATTTTTATACGCTACATTTCCACATGGTTATGCACAGTCATTTTTGTTTAATTTTCAATGATTTTTTATGTTATCCACAAATTCACAGCCACTACTACTACTACTACGGATAAAATTTTTATTATTTACTTATACTTGTGTAAAAAAGGAGATGTATATAACTATGAAACTCATCTGTCAAAAAGATACGTTACTTAATTTCATCAATATTGTGAATAAAGCTGTTTCTGTACGAACGACACTTCCTGTATTGGAATGTATATTATTAACTGCAAATGAAAAAGGATTTACCATGACAAGTAATAACCTAGAATTGGGTATACAAACAGCCCCCATTGATGCAGAAATTTTACAAAATGGAGAAATTGCCATTGAAGCAAAAATATTTCATGAAATTATCAGACGCTTAAATGGAGAAGAAGTAATATTAGAAACAAATGAAAATCAAAGCATTACCATTACAGGTGGTACTTCTCGTTTCATCATTATGGGACAAAGTGGAGAAAATTTCCCAGCACTACCAACCATAGAACAACAAGATGCATATACATTAAAACAAAATGATTTACGTCATTTGATTCGCCAAACAATATTCTCTGTTTCACAAGAAACCACAAAACAAATATTAACTGGTGAGCTGCTTGAGATAAAAGAAGGATGTTTTCGTATTGTATCCATTGATGGTTACCGTATTTCATTTCGTAAAATACCACTCAACCACCCTTTTACACCAAAAAACGTGGTAGTACCTGGAAAAACATTGCTGGAACTTACAAAAATTCTTTCACAAGAAGATGATGATATGGTGCAACTGTATTTTACAGAAAAACATGTTTTATTTGATTTGGGTATGGCAACAATGGTTTCTCGTTTGTTGGAAGGAGATTATGTTAGTTATGAAAATAATTTCACAGAAGATTATAAAACAAAAATTATTGTCGATACCGCAGCATTGATACAAGCTTTGGAAAGAGCTTCGTTGGTTTCTCGTGATAATCGCAAAACACCGGTTCGTTTAGAATTAAAACCAGATACATTAATATTAACAGCAAAAAGTGATATGGGTACCACATATGAAGAAGTCGCAAATGAAACAGATGGTGACGAAATGCAGATTGCATTCAATCCTCGTTATTTGATTGAGGCATTGCGTGCTATTGATGATGAAAAAGTTGCCATTCGGTTCATAGGTTCTTTGAGTCCTTGTACCATTGTACCATTAGAAGGCAATGCTTATCAGTATTTGATATTGCCTTTACGTATGTAAGGAGGAAAACAATATGGAAAAAGTTTATATTCATACAGATTTTATCAAATTGCAGCAAGTGTTAAAATTAGCAGGATTGATTGACCAAGGTTCTGATGTGAAAGTATTTTTAGCAGATGGTTTGGTATTTGTTAATGATGTGATGGTAACAGAACGTGGGAAAAAAATCAGAAATGGCGATATTGTAGAAGTAAAAGCAGTTGGAAAAATTATGGTTGTCAAACAACAAGAATAAAACGATGCATTGTATTTGGTCTGATAAATCACAATTTTTATCAAAAAACAATATGCAAAATATGCATAATTTATATTTATAATAAAAAGGTGTGTTTTTATGCAAATTAAAGAAGTATCGTTACAACAATTTCGCAATTTATCAAAATTGCATATCACACCAGCAACAGGTATCAATATCTTTTATGGAGAAAATGCACAAGGGAAAACTAATTTTTTGGAAGCATTGTATTTTTGTGCATTAGGTCGTTCTTTGCGTGGCAAAAACGAACAACAACTGATTGCATTTGGTGCAGAAGAAAGCCATATTCGTATGGAAGTCATGAGAAAAAACCGCAATGACCGTATTGATGTGCATTTGAAGCGAGAAGAAAAAAAGGGGATTGCTGTCAATGGTTTGGCAGTCAAAAAAATGGGAGAGTTATTTGGGACATTATATGCTGTGATATTTTCACCAGAAGATTTGTCATTGATAAAAGATGGTCCTGCAGAACGTCGTCGTTTTTTGGATATGGAACTTTGCCAAATCAGCCATGTGTATTATTATGACTTGCAGCAGTATTATCGTATACTAAAACAACGCAACCATTTGTTAAAAGAAATCAAACAAAAACCACGTCTTGTAGATACACTTTCCGTATGGGATAGTCAGCTTGTTGCCTATGGTAAAAAAATCATTACCCTCAGAGCCCAATTTTTAATGCGTTTAGATGATATTGCAGGAAGGAAGCAGGAAGCCCTTACGGGAGGTAAAGATTGCTTAAAAACGGAATATAAGCCAAATTGTGAGGCAAGTGTTTTTGCAGAACGTTTGGAAAAGAGTTTAGAACGAGATATTTTCACAGGTAGTACACAAATAGGGCCACATAAAGACGATATTTTATTTTTGGTAAACGGAAAAGATGTCAAGCAGTTTGGTTCGCAAGGACAACAACGCACAACAGTACTTTCTGCCAGATTGGCAGAAATAGAATTGATACAACAAGAAACAGGAGAACAGCCTGTTTTGTTATTAGATGATGTGCTTTCTGAGTTAGACGAACATAGACAACATTATTTGATGGAGAGTATCTATGGTTTGCAAGCGTTTTTAACTTGTACGGGTATTGAAGATGCTGTGAAAGGGTATTTGCAAAAAGAGAATTTATTTTTTGTAAAAGATGGAGATATTACAAAAAAATAATGTGATACAAATTTTACATAAAAAAGATATATGAAAATATATCTTTTTTTATGTGAAAAATAAAAAAATCGTATGTTGTTTTATGAAAACAATATTAAGGAAGTAAAAACAAACAAAATCTGCAAAAAAAAATGGTTTTTGCTGATAAAATCAATGCTTTTTGCTTGTGAAAATATAAAAAAAATGGTATACTATTTTTATCATAAAATAAGCGTGAAAACACTTGGTTTTTTACCATGATAGGTAAGGAGAGAATAAAATGGCAGTAGAATATAATGAAAGTCAAATCCAAGTGCTGGAAGGGCTGGAAGCGGTTAGAAAACGCCCCGGTATGTATATTGGTTCTACCAGCGAAAAAGGATTGCATCATTTGGTATATGAAATTGTGGATAATGCCGTTGACGAGGCTTTGGCTGGGTATTGTACAGAAATTATGGTTACCATTTATCAAGATAACTCTATATCCGTAGAAGATAATGGACGTGGTATTCCGGTGGGTATTCATCATCAAAAAGGTATTTCTGCATTGGAAGTGGTATTCACCATACTGCATGCAGGGGGGAAATTTGGCGGTGGTGGATATAAAGTTTCTGGTGGTTTGCATGGTGTTGGTGCTTCTGTTGTAAATGCTTTGTCTTCATGGTTATATGTCAATGTGCATACAGATGGCAGAATTTATGAACAAAGATATGAAAGAGGTAATGTACTTTGTCATGTGACAGATATTGGTTCTACAGACAAACATGGTACATTTGTGCATTTTTTACCTGATGCAGAAATATTTGAAGAAACCGTATTTTCGTATGATGTGTTAAAACAGCGTTTGCGTGAAACCGCATTTTTAACAAAAGGATTGAAAATCAATTTGATTGATTTGCGAGAAGGCATCGAACAAGAACGCTCTTTCCATTATGAAGGCGGTATCAAAGAATTTGTTGCTTATATCAATAAAAACCGTCAGTCTTTGTATCAAAATATTTTTTATGCCTCTGGTGAAAAAGATGGTGTGTTGGTGGAAGTGGCATTCCAGCATAATGATGGTTACACAGAAAGTATTTTCACATTTGTCAATAATATCAATACCCCAGACGGTGGTACCCATTTGGTTGGGTTTAAATCTGGTTTGACAAAAACCATAAACGATTATGGTAAAAAAACTGGTATTATCAAAGATTCCGATAAAAAATTATCTGGTGATGATGTACGAGAAGGCTTGACAGCTGTGATAAGTATTAAAGTCGAAGACCCACAGTTTGAAGGACAGACAAAAGCCAAATTGGGTACTAGTGAAGCAAAAGCAGCTGTGGAAGCTGTTCTGAGTGAATATTTGACCTATTTCTTAGAAGAAAATCCAGCGATTGGTAAAATTATCATTGAAAAAGGTTTGATGGCTTCTCGTGCCAGAGATGCGGCAAGAAAAGCAAGAGAATTGGTACGTCGTAAAACAGGTTTGGAAAATACCAGAATGCCAGGCAAATTGACCGACTGTACAAGCCGCAATCCGGAAGAATGTGAAATTTACATTGTCGAAGGAAATTCCGCAGGTGGTTCTGCCATTAAGGCACGTGACCCCAAAACACAGGCAATACTGCCTTTGCGTGGTAAAATATTAAACGTGGAAAAAGCAAGATTGGACAGAATATTAAACAGTGAAGAAATTCGCAGTATGATTACTGCGTTTGGTACAGGCATTTCCGAAGATTTTGATATTGAGAAATTGCGTTATCATAAAATCGTTATTATGACTGATGCGGACGTAGATGGTTCCCATATTCGTACACTGCTTTTGACATTCTTCTATCGCTATATGCCAAAATTGATTGAAGAAGGCAAAGTCTATGTTGCACAGCCACCTTTGTATCGTGTAGAAAAAAATAAACAGCATTATTATGTTTATGATGATACACAGCTAGAAACATTGTATCAGAAAATTGGTAAAGACAATATCAAAGAAGTACAGCGTTACAAAGGTTTGGGCGAAATGGATTATGACCAGTTAAGAGATACTACAATGGCAGTAGAACATCGTATTTTGAAAAAAGTGGATATTACCGATGCAGTATTGGCAGATGAAATATTTAGTATGCTGATGGGTGACAGCGTGGAACCCAGACGTGAATTTATCGAAGAAAATGCACAATATGCACAGATGGATTTCTGATACAGAAAGGAACAGAGATAAAATATGAGCGAAGAAAACAAAGAACTGGACAAAGTCGTCACCATAGACATCAACGAGGAGATGAAAAAGTGTTATATTGACTATGCCATGAGCGTGATTGTTGCCCGTGCATTGCCTGATGTGCGAGATGGTTTAAAACCAGTACAAAGAAGAATATTGTACTCCATGAATGAAATGAATTTGGAGCCAAACAAACCCTATAAAAAATCCGCACGTATTGTCGGGGATACCATGGGTAAATATCATCCACATGGTGATAGCTCCATTTATCAAGCGATGGTGCGTATGGCACAGAATTTCTCTATGCGTTATATGTTGGTGGATGGACATGGGAACTTTGGTTCCATAGATGGGTATGGTGCTGCGGCAAGCCGTTACACAGAAGCCCGTATGTCCCGTATTACAGCGGCAATGCTTGCAGATATTGAAAAAAACACTGTGGATTTTGTACCAAACTATGATGAAAACGAAAAAGAACCAGTGGTATTGCCTGCCCGTATTCCAAATCTTTTAGTGAATGGGTCTTCTGGTATTGCCGTTGGTATGGCAACCAATATCCCACCCCACAATTTGGGTGAAGTGATTGACGGTTTGCATTGCATGATTGACAATAAAATCAATGGCAAAGAGACCAGTATAGAGGAATTGATGGAATACATCAAAGGTCCAGACTTTCCAACAGGGGCTTCTATATTGGGCAAAAGCGGCATTCGTGCAGCTTATCGTACAGGCAGAGGTAAAATATTGGTTAGAGCAATCACAGAAATACAACCAATAGGAAATGGCAGAGAAAAAATTGTTGTTACAGAAATTCCTTATATGGTCAATAAACTGCGTTTGATTGAAAAAATTGCAGAATTGGTAAAAGATAAACGTATCGAAGGTATCAGTGATTTGTATGATGCTTCCGCAGGTGATGACATTCAGATTATCATTGAATTGAAAAAAGATGCCAATGCAAATGTCATATTAAACCAGCTTTACAAATACACACAATTACAGGAAAGTTTTGGGGCAATATTGCTTGCTTTGGTAAATGGTAAACCTGTGATTATGAATTTGCAGCAAATGCTCTCAGAGTATTTGAAACACCAAGAAGAAGTGGTTACCAGAAGAACACAGTTCAATTTGGATAAAACACAAAAAAGAGCTCATATTTTGGAAGGCTTACGCATTGCCATTTCAAACATTGATGAAGTGATACAAATTATTCGCACCAGCTATGACAATGCAAAACAACGTTTGATGGAACGCTTTGCATTATCTGATGTACAGTCACAGGCAATATTGGAAATGCAACTGCGGCGTTTGCAAGGTTTGGAACATGAAAAAATTGATGCAGAATATGCAGAATTGCAGAAAAAAATTGCATATTATCAATCTTTATTGGCAGATGAAACATTGTTGTTGGGCGTCATTCGTGATGAAACCATGGAAATCAAAACAAAATATGCAGACCCTCGCCGTACACAGTTGGTTGCAAACCCAGGGGAAATTGATGTAGAAGATTTGATAGAAGAAGAAACTTGCGTATTTACCATGTCAAATTTGAATTATGTCAAACGTACACCACTGATGACATATAAAAGCCAAAATAGAGGTGGTAGAGGGATTATGGGTATGCAGACAAGAGAAGAAGATTTTGTAAAAGATTTGTTCTTGTCCTCTACACATGATACGATATTGTTTTTTACAGACCATGGTAGAGTATACCGCAAAAAAGGATATGAAATTCCAGAAGCAGGCAGAACTGCAAGAGGTACTGCCATTGTCAATTTGATTGAAATTGCACCAGACGAAACCGTAACAGCTGTCATTCCCGTAAAAGAATTTAGAGAAGACCGTTATTTAGTGATGCTCACAAAACAAGGTATTATCAAAAAAACAGATATGGCAAACTATGCCAATATCAGAAAAGGCGGCTTGATTGCCATTAACCTCAAAGAAGATGATAGTTTGATTGGTGTTATGACAACAGATGGAAATGACCAAATATTGGTAGCTACCAGAAATGGTATGTGTATCAAATTTAGTGAAACCAATGTCAGACCTTTGGGCAGAGCCGCAACAGGTGTTAAGGCAATACAGCTGAAAGATGGAGATTATGTGGTTTCTGTTGGGAAAGTGACACCAAATGCAAAAGTATTAAATGTTACAGAAAAAGGCTATGGCAAACAAACACCTGTGGAAGAATTCAACGTACAACACCGTGGCGGTATGGGTGTCAAAGTCCATCAACTGACAGAAAAAACTGGGCTTTTAACAGGTGTTTTGATGTTAAAAGAAAATGAAGAATTGATGTTAATTACATCAGAGGGTGTGATTATACGCTTGCGTGGCAATGATATTTCTACGATTGGCAGAATTTCACAAGGTGTTAAGCTGATGCATTTAAAAGAAGGTGTCAGTGTTGTTGGTATTGCTAAAATTACAGAAGACGATATTGAAACAGAAGAAGTTGAAAAACAAATAGAACAAAATCAAGAACAATTATAACAAAAAAGGGGACGGTGTCCCCTTTTTGTGTTTTTTCAGAAAAAAGGAGAGATAATATGCAACAAACAGTTACTTATATTTGTCCAAGTTGCGGTGCATATTTAAGATATGATGGTGCAAAACAAGCGTGGATTTGTGATTATTGTGATAACGAATATACAAAAGAGGATTTGGAACAACGTGGTGTACAAACCACAGACAATACAACACAACAACCTCAAAATGATATAAATGTGACATTTCATGAGAATGTAGATGTCGCACAAACACAAGAAAATTTATGTGCTTATGTTTGCCCCAGTTGTGGTGCAGAAATTGTGACAGATGATGCAACAGCGGCAACATTTTGTATGTTTTGTCAAAATCCCACTGTGATGCCACAAAAATTTACTGGAAAATATCAACCTTCTGCGATTGTACCTTTTGCCACAGATAAAGAACAGGCACAAAAAGCATTTTTGAAGCTGTGTAAAGGTAAAAAACTGCTTCCACCACAATTTACATCAAAACAACGATTGGAAAAAATTACAGGGATTTATGTACCATTTTGGCTTTTTGATTGTAAAGCAGATTTTGATTATCAAGCCACAGGGGAAAATATGACATTGTGGAGCGATAGTACATATCAGTATACCAAAACAGATGTTTATCATATTGTGCGTAGCGGACGTATGGATTTTGAAAATATCCCTTTGGACGCTTCCAAAAATATGGAAGATGCCATGATGGACGCATTGGAACCATTTGATTTTACAAAAAAGCAACCTTTTGATATGCGGTATCTGAGTGGTTTTTTTGCAGAAAAATATCAGTATGAACCAAAAGATTTATTCCAGAGAATGAAAAATCGTATTTCACATGGTATTCAAAATAAAGCTGCAGAAAGTGGTAGACAATATGACCATGTGCATAGTGTACGATGTGCGACCAATATACAATCAGATAAACAGGCATATTTACTTTTGCCTGTCTGGATGTTGGTAAGCAATTTCAAAGGCAAAAAATATCTGTTTGCTATGAACGGTCAAACAGGTAAAATGGTTGGAGAATTGCCTTGTGATGGAAGACAAGCAGTCAAATGGTTTTTGATTATATTTTTGATTGTTTTGGTGATTACCGCAGGTATTGCATTTGTGATGGGAGGCGGTTTTTGATGAAAAAAATAAAAATTTGCTTTTTGACAATTTGTTTGGTTTTGTGTTTTTCTGTGACTGTATGGGCAAGAACAGAAGGTAATGTGTTTGACGAAGCCAAACTGTTCACCATAGAACAACAGCAAAATTTGACAGAACAAGCACAATCTTTGGGTGAAGAATTGGGATTGGATATTTTGTTTTTGACAACCACAGATACACAAGGTTTGTCTGCAAAAGAGTATGGAGCACAATTTTTCATAGATGGTGATTTTGGATTTGGTGAGGAAAAAAGTGGTATTGTATTTGTCATAGATATGAAAGAACATGATGCACAGATGGTTACATCAGGAGAAGCAATCGAAATTTATACAGATGATTATATTTCACAGATATGGGAAAATGTGAAACCTTATCTTGCTAATGGTGCGTATCATGAAGGTATGACTGTATTTTTAGCAGATGTAGAAAAATATGGTTTGGCATATCAAGCATATTTGGAAGACCCAGAACATACGATTTCGGAATATCAAGTTGCACAAAAACAAACAAAAATATTGCTGTATATGGGCATTGCAGTTGTGGTTTCATTGGCTGTGGCAGGTATTTCTGTGTTTGCAATGAAACAAGGGCATAAAAATGTCAAGCCATATACAGATGGCAGAGCATATTTGAAAGAAAATGGTATGCATATTGCAAATGTACAAGACCGTTTTCTCACAACACATACCGTATGTACACGCATACAGAAAGATAATGACGATGACCATTCTTCATGGGGAGGGGATTCTTCTACATTTCAGGTGGACAATCATGATTTTGGTGGCGGTGGTGGAAAATTTTGAATATGAAAAAAGGAGGTTTTGTGGTAAAAGACAAAGAAATATTGTTTTCTGCAACATATCAAAATAACTAGAAATGGTGGAGCAGGTCTGGGGCGTGGCTTGTATCCACTTTCCAACGTGTTAGAAATAGTTATTTGCAAAAGCCATTTGTGTTGGTTTGTAAATGCGTTGGTATGATGGCACTGGGTATTCCTGTTTTAAAAAAATAAAAATAGAGACCGTACAAGAAGCATATGAAAAATGGCAAAAAACATCATAAATATACAAAAATACTGTCAGAAAAAGTAAAAACGTGTTATACTCAAAAAAATATAAAAAAGGGAGTGATAACATGATACGTTTGTTTTGTCTAATGTGTCTGCTAGTATTTTGTTTTTGCGGTTGCGGTACACAAAAAGCAAATTATACCATAGAAACGGGAGCAATAACACCTGTGCGAAAAACGGCAACAATGGCTGTTGTGGGTGATATTATGGTACATGATTATCAGTACAATGAAGCATATGACCCCAATACAGATACATATGATTTTATGCATAATTTTCAAGAAATTAAGCCTTTTTTGACAAAGTATGATGTTGCGATTGGCAATTTGGAATTGACATTTGGTGGCACAGACAAACCATACAGTTCATTTCCTTGTTTTAATACACCTGATAGTTTTTTGGATGCTGTCAAAGATGCAGGTTTTGATTTATTGACAACAGCAAATAATCATAGCATGGACACAGGACAAGCAGGTTTGATACGTACATTGGATAAATTGGACGAATATGATATTGACCATGTGGGAACGTATCGCTCACAGCAAGAACGAGATACCATATACACAAAAGAAATCAATGGCATTACATTTGCATTTGTTTCTGCAACATATGGAACAAATGGTATTCCAGTACCAGAGAACTATTTGGTGAATTTGATAGATGAAACACAAATGGTTTCTGATATTCAAAAAGCACAGGAAATGGCAGATATTGTAGTGGTGTTGCCGCATATGGGCAATGAATACGAAACAGCCCCCAGAGATGTATTTATACAATGGGCAGACAGTATGTTTGCAGCAGGTGCAGATATTGTATTGGCAAGTCACCCCCATGTGTTACAACGTATGGAATATCGCAAAGTAGACCATGGCGATGGCGAACATGATGGATTTATCATTTATTCATTGGGAAATTTTATATCCTCCCAAACCACACCACCCAGAAATGCCTCCATCATACTGCATTTGACAGTAGAACAAATTGGTGATGCACCACCCTCTGTAAAAGAAGTGTCTTTTGTGCCTATTTGGACACAATTTCGCAATGCACAAAATCAAAATCATTTTGTGGTGAGAAGTGTGTATGATATGTTGACTTTGCCACAAGCACAGCGATATGATGTTGTACGTCCCAAAGATTATCAAAGATTGTTAGAAATCCATCAAGAAACAGCTTGCTTTTTATTGCAAAAAGAAATTCCTTTATCACAAATACAACAAGAATACATATTCCCAAAATCATAATGGTATTTTTGTTGCACCCAAAGTGACACCATGATACAATAAAATGAAAATGTACAAATGACAAAAACAAATGTAACAATATAATCTGGATAAGGAGGCAATGGGTAATTATGGAACGTGATTATTTTTTGGAACAAGTGGAATTTTTGAAAAACAATTTGGAAAAGCAAAATATTTCGCAAGCATTGTTTCGCAAAATGAAAGAGTTAATTATGGACGGCAAATTACCCGCTGGTTATATGATGCCAAATGAAAATACAGTCAGTGATTTGTTGGGTGTGGGCAGAAGTACACTCAGAGAGGCATATACGGCTTTGGCTGTGTTTGGCTTTATCCGTCGTTCCAAAGCAGGTACATTTGTGAATGAAATTGATAATATTGTCAATATTGCACCATTTAGCATTACCGTTGAAAATTCGGATTTGAACGATTTATTGGAATTTCGGTATATGTTGGAGGGGGAAACGGCAAGCTATGCTGCCAAAAGAGCAACACCAGAAGATATTGCACAACTGGTATATTGTTATGAAAAAATGATTGCTTATAAACATGATGTCAATTTGTTTGTGGATTATGATGCCATGTTTCATATGCAGGTATCCGCAGCAACACATAATAAATTGCTGACAAGTACGATGGTGGCAGCAAAAGAGTCTTTTGAAAAAGGTATCCGTCTTGCCATGCGGGAATCTTTGACACAAAATCCAAGAGTCATTGACGTTACCATAGAATTGCATGGCAAAATATTGGAAGCTATCAAAAATGGAGATTATCAGACCGCATATTCTGCCATGCGAGAACATATTTCATATGTAAATTTGACAGTAAAATATGGTTAATAAAATTTTTTGAAAAAAAGTATTGACGAATGTCTTTTTGTATGATAATATAATACACGCAGTCAAATATGAATTGCGTGTATACGCCGATGTGGCTCAATTGGCAGAGCAGCTGACTTGTAATCAGCAGGTTATCGGTT
>CAJMNV010000048.1 GCA_905214825.1 uncultured bacterium
GCGGCTGCCAGCGTGGCGCCTCCTGTGTAGGCGAACAGGTTCAGCACCTTAATGTCATTGCAACCGTTGGTACAGATTGTCAAGGTAATATTTACAACATCAATGCAGACACAGCAGCAGCAGAAATTGCAGCAGCATTACATGCAGAAAATATGATTATGCTGACAGATATTTGTGGTTTGATGGAAGATATGGAAAATGAAAATTCTCTGATTTCTGTGGTACATATAGACGAAGTGGAAACATTAGTACAAAGAGGTTGTATCAGTGGTGGTATGATACCAAAAGTAAAAAGTTGTCAAAAAGCCATAGAAGCAGGCGTCAAAAAAGCGGTGATGATAGATGGCAGAATAGAACATTCCATATTGATTGAAATGTTTTCAGATGAGGGGATTGGTACGATGTTTTTACCAACAGAATAGGGGGAATTGATATGCATTTAGAACAAGTAATGGAACAAGATAAAAAATATATCATACAATCTTATGGCAGAACACCTATATTGCTGACAAAGGGCAAAGGGGTAGAAGTGGAAGATGATAACGGAAAAAAATATATTGATTTTACAAGTGGTATTGGTGTCAATGCATTGGGATTTTGTCCAGAAAATTGGGCAAATGCAGTCACTACACAGTTAAATATATTGCAACATACATCAAATTTGTATTATACAGAACCTTGTATACAAGTGGCAAAAAAACTGTGTGAAAAAAGTGGTATGCAAACGGTGTTCTTTTGCAATAGTGGGGCAGAAGCAAATGAAGGTGTCATTAAAGCCGCAAGAAAATATGGTTTTACAAAATATCAGAAAACAAAAATTGTATCTTTGGAAAATTCATTTCATGGCAGAACGATGGCGGCATTATCTGCAACAGGACAACCTGCATATCACCAGCATTTTTTCCCGTTTGTAGATGGTTTTGTGTTTGCAAAAGCAAATGATTTGCAAGATACACTTGCCAAGCTCACAGATGATGTTTGTGCGGTGATGCTGGAAGTGGTACAGGGGGAAGGCGGTGTGATTGCACTAGATAAAGAATATGTACAAACAGTGGCAGCACATTGTCAAAAGAATGATATACTGGTGATTGTAGACGAAGTACAAACAGGTATTGGTAGAACAGGTACATTTTTTGGGTATCAGCAATATGGTATACAGCCAGATTTGGTGTCTTGTGCCAAAGGCTTGGGCGGTGGTTTGCCGATTGGTGCGGTGCTGTTTGGTGAAAAAACAAAAGATATTTTGCAAAAAGGTGACCATGGTTCTACATTTGGTGGCAATCCTGTCGTTTGTGCAGGGGCAAATGTGATATTGGATACCATAGATGATGCGTTTTTACAGGAAGTTAGCAAAAAAGGTGCATATTTGAAACAAAAAATCAAAGAAATGCCTCATGTGATAAATGTAGATGGTTTGGGCATGATGTTGGGAATTGCATTGGACATAGATATACAGCCTGTGATAGATACTTTGATGAAAAATGGACTTTTGGTGCTTTCCGCAAAAACAAAAATAAGATTGTTGCCGCCATTGAATATCAGTTGGGAATTGTGTGACAAAGGGTTGTCGATATTGGAAAATACATTGAAATTGCTGTGAAAAGAAAGGAGCATTTTACAATGAAACATTTTTTAAAATTGTTGGATTGTTCAAAAGAAGAAATCTTGGAGTTGTTGGATTTGGCAGATCAACTTAAAAAAGAAAACAAACAAGGTATCGAACATCATATATTAAAAGGTAAAACATTGGGTATGATATTTGAAAAATCTTCTACCAGAACAAGAGTATCGTTTGAAGTGGGTATGTATCAACTGGGTGGACATGCATTGTTTATCAGCTCCAAAGATGCACAAATTGGCAGAGGAGAACCGACAGAAGATACTGCAAGAGTGCTGTCTCGTTATGTAGATGGTATTATGATACGAACATTTGCACAACAAGAAGTGGAAACATTGGCAGAATATGGAACAATTCCTGTTATCAATGGTTTGACAGACTTTTGCCACCCTTGTCAAGTGATGGCAGATTTGCAAACCATTCGTGAGAAAAAAGGAAAATTGAATGGATTGAAATTGTGTTATATTGGCGATGGAAACAATATGGCAAATTCTCTGATTGTGGGTGGTTTGAAAGTGGGTATGTCAGTGAGTGTGGCTTGCCCAAAAGACTATACACCAGATGAAACGGTGTTGTCATTTGCAACAGAATATGGAAACAAATTCCAGTTGACAGAAAATCCATTGGAAGCGGCAAAAAATGCAGATGTTGTTTTGACAGATGTTTGGGCCTCTATGGGACAGGAACAAGAACAACAAATGAGAGCAAAAGCATTTGCTGGATTTCAAGTAAATGAAACATTGATGCAACAAACAAATGCAGGGTGCATGGTGTTGCATTGTCTGCCCGCACACAGAGGGGAAGAAATTACAGCAGAAGTGATGGAAGCACATGCAGATGAAATTTTTGAAGAAGCAGAAAATCGTTTGCATGCACAAAAAGCAATATTGGTAAAATTGATGAGCAAATAAACAAAAAACACGGTTTTAAAAACCGTGTTTTTTGTTTGTCATAAGACACATAAATAATAAGGAAAGTGTATGATAAAACAAAAATTAGTAATTTTTCGCCATAATTTGGAAATAAGCTTGTGGGTGTGCACATACAGGACATATACTGGGGGCTGCTTTGCCGACATGAATGTGTCCGCAATTTGCACATTGCCAAATCATATCTCCATCACGAGAGAACACCAAACCACCTGCAATATTTTCTAACAATTTACGATATCTTTCTTCATGTTCTTTTTCGATTTTACCCACAGCTTCAAACAGATAAGCAATGTGGTCAAAACCTTCTTCTTTTGCTTCTTTTGCAAATGTTGCATACATGTCGGTCCATTCGTAATTTTCACCATTTGCCGCATCTGCAAGATTTTCGGGTGTAGAAGGAATGCTATTTCCATGAAGTAATTTGAACCAAATTTTTGCATGTTCTTTTTCATTGTTTGCAGTTTCTAAGAACAAAGCAGCAATTTGTTCATAGCCATCTTTTTTTGCTTTGCTTGCATAATAGGTGTATTTATTTCTTGCCATGGATTCGCCTGCGAAAGCTGTCTGTAAGTTTGCTTCTGTTTTGCTGCCTTTTAAATCAAAGTTTTTCATAGTCTATTCCTCCTTTTTAATTATTATATAAGAATTATTCTTTTTTAATATTGATTATATTATAATATAGAAATAACAGATGTCAATATGTTTTTATAATTTTTTTGTATGTGCAATTTTAGGAATATGATATAATAGTGATACAATCAAAACTGTAAAATACTATGATTTGAAAGAGGTGTATTTGATATGAAAATTGCTTTGGTTCAAATGTGCGTATTGCCAACACCAAAACAAAATATCATGACAGCACATGATTGTATCAAAAAGGCAAAAGCAAATGACGCAGATTTTGTGATACTGCCAGAAATGTTTTTATGCCCTTATGAAACATCAAATTTTCCAAAATTTGCACAACCGCAAGGCGGTGCAGTGTATCAAACATTATCTGCCATTGCCAAAGAAACAGGAATTTATTTAGTGGCAGGCTCTGTGCCGGAATTGGAAAATAACGCTGTTTACAACACATCTTATGTTTTTGACCCATATGGTGTTTGTATTGCAAAACATAGAAAAGTGCATTTATTTGATATAAATGTCACAGGTGGACAGCAGTTTCGAGAGTCAGAAACGCTTTGTGCAGGGGACAGATATACCATATTTGAAACAAAATGGGGAAAAATGGGGCTTTGTATTTGTTACGATATTCGCTTTCCGGAGCTTTCTCGTATGATGGCGTTGGATGGTGTAAAAGCGGTGTGTGTGCCTGCGGCATTTAATCTCACAACAGGCCCTGCCCATTGGGAATTGACATTTCGTGCCAGGGCTTTGGACAATCAGGTGTATTTTATGGGGTGTTCTCCTGCAAGAGATATGCAAGCATCTTATCATGCATATGGACATTCGATTGTGACAAATCCATGGGGAGAAGTTGTGGCACAAGCTGATGAAAACGAAACTATATTATTTACAGAATTGGATTTTGATAGACAGGAAAAGATAAGAGAAGAATTACCATTGTTAAAACATCGTCGTACAGACGTATATCAACTGCAAGGATTGTATAAAACGAGGTGACAGTGTATGCAAAAAGAAATCATTTATTTGGCAGGTGGTTGTTTCTGGGGTACAGAAAAATATATGGAAGAAGTGGTAGGGGTTGTTTCCACAAGAGTGGGCTATATCTTGGGCGTAGAACCAAATATCGTGCAAACAAAAAAAGAGGTTGTCAGTTATGAAGAAGTTTGCAGAGGCATTGGCTATGCAGAAGCTGTGGAAGTGATTTTTGATACTCAAAAAACAGATTTGACAAATATTTTGGAGGAATTTTATTACACCATAGACCCAACCACATTGGGCAGACAAGGTATGGATATTGGTGTACAGTATCGTACAGGCATTTATACCACAACACAAGAACAAGTGAAAATTGCAAAAAAATCTTTGGAAAAATTACAACAAAAATATCAGAAACCCATTAGAACAGAGCTTTTGCCTGTGTTTGAATTTGTGGAAGCAGAACCATATCATCAAAAATATTTGACCAAAAATCCACAGGGATATTGTCATATCAATTTTGCAAAAATTGCAAAAGAAAAACAGAAAATTGTAGATGCAGAAAGTTATCAAGTGATGTCAAAAGAAGATATGCAAAAGAATTTGACAGAATTGCAATATCTTGTGACACAAAAAAATGCAACAGAACCACCTTTCCGAAATGAATATTGGAATAAGGCACAAGCAGGACTTTATGTGGATATTACTTCGGGAGAACCCATGTTTTCTTCCAAAGATAAATTTTTCTCCTCTTGTGGTTGGCCGGCATTTTCTCGCCCCATAGACCCCAATGTTGTAAAAGAGTATGATGATTTGTCCCACAATATGATACGTACAGAAGTTAGAAGCCGTGTGGGAAATGCACATTTGGGGCATGTGTTTGATGATGGTCCATTGGAAACAGGCGGTTTGCGGTATTGCATCAACAGTGCCTCTTTAAGGTTTATACCAAAAGAGGATATGGAAGCACAAGGGTATGGAAAATATTTGCCTTTTGTAGAGGATTGAAAAAAAGGTTGTGTTTTTGCAACAACAAGGCTACAATAATATACAATGAGAAAATGCAACAAAAAAGGAGAGATGGATTTTGGATTTGAATACCGTAAAGTCCATATATCGTGATACAGCGATGTATGCAGACAAAGAAGTGGCGTTGGGCGGCTGGATACGCACAATGCGTGTATCTAAAAATTTTGGATTTATTGAATTGAATGATGGTTCTTTTTTCAAAAATATACAGATTGTATTTGAAGCAGAACAGTTGTCCAATTATCAAGAAATTACAAAATTGAACATTGGTGCGGCAATCATTGTCAAAGGTCTTTTGGTGGAAACACCCGAGGCAAAACAGCCTTTTGAGGTCAAAGCAACTTGCATTGACATAGAAGGGCAATCTACACCAGACTATCCTTTGCAGAAAAAACGCCATAGTGTGGAATTTTTGCGTCAGATTGCGTATTTAAGACCCAGAACAAATATGTTTTCTGCCACATTTCGTGTGAGAAGTTTGATTGCTTATGCAATACACAAATTTTTCCAAGAAAAAGGCTTTGTGTATGCACATACACCCATCATTACAGGCAGTGACTGTGAAGGTGCGGGCGAAATGTTCCGTGTGACAACATTGGATTTGAACAATCTGCCGAAAAATGATGATGGTAGTGTGGATTTTTCAAAAGATTTCTTTGGAAAAGAAACCAATTTGACCGTAAGTGGGCAGCTTTCCGCAGAAACATTTGCAATGGCTTTTCGTAATGTGTATACATTTGGGCCTACATTCCGTGCCGAAAATTCCAACACTGCACGTCATGCGGCAGAATTTTGGATGATTGAGCCAGAAATGGCTTTTGCGGATTTGCAAGATAATATGGAAATGGCAGAAGAAATGCTGAAATATATCATACAGTATGTGTTGGAAAATGCACCAGAAGAGATGGCATTTTTCAATAGCTTTGTAGACAAAGGATTGTTGGAAAGATTGGATAATATTTTGAGCAATGCCTTTGGTCGTGTGACATACACAGAAGCAGTGGAGCTTTTGAAAAAATCCGGCAAAGCATTTGAATATCCTGTGGAATGGGGCATTGACTTACAAACGGAACATGAACGTTATTTGACAGAAGAAATATTCAAAAAACCAGTATTTGTAACCGATTATCCCAAAGATATTAAAGCATTTTATATGCGTATGAATGCGGACAATAAAACCGTTGCGGCAATGGATTTGTTGGTTCCCGGTATTGGTGAAATCATTGGTGGTAGTCAAAGGGAAGAACGTTTGGATATTTTGGAAGCACGTATGGACGAATTGGGACTTGCAAAAGAAGATTATTGGTGGTATTTGGATTTGCGTAAATACGGTGGTACAAGACATGCAGGCTATGGCTTGGGATTTGAACGTGCGGTAATGTATTTGACAGGTATGAGCAATATCCGTGATGTATTGCCTTATCCAAGAACAGTAAAAAATGCAGAATTTTAATCAAAAAGACCTTGGGGTTGCTCCAAGGTCTTTTTTTGATAAAATTTTGTTATTGACAATATGAGAAAACTACGATATAATGAATAAGCATTAGATTGCAATATGCCCAGATAGCTCAGTCGGTAGAGCAGAGGACTGAAAATCCTCGTGTCACTGGTTCGATTCCGGTTCTGGGCATTTTTTATGTACTATAATAAATCCTACTACTACTAAAAAAGGAAGCGAGAGCTTCCTTTTTTCCTTATGATGACAACATTTTGTAAAAATCAAGAAAGCGGGTGTGACAATGAAGCGTTTGGATATTTTGCTTGTGGTTTTTGTGTTGGCTGTGGCAGCTATGTTGTATGCTGTGACGATGGGCAATGCCAAACAAGGTGGCACAGCAACTGTGACAGTAGACGGACAAGTGAAAAAGGACTTGCGATTATCACAAAACACAACCTATCGTTTGGAAACAGAAAAAGGGTATAATGTGATAGAAATTAAAGACGGAAAAGCAAAGGTCATAGAAGCAGATTGCAGAGATGGACTTTGCACGCAACAAAAAAGCATATCCAAAACAGGAGAAAGTATTGTTTGTTTGCCACACAAAACCGTGATTATGGTTACAGATGCACAAGAACAGGAAGTGGATATGGTGGTGAAATAATATGGAAAGTAAAAAAGTAGCACAATATGGATTGTTTGCCACATTGGCGATATTGATGGGGTATGTGGAAATGCTGATTCCGTTGCCGCTTTTTGTACCAGGTATGAAATTGGGGCTTGCAAATGTGGTGATTGTTGTGGTGTTGTATCATATGGGGGCAAAACCTGCTTTTTACATATCTTTGGTGAGAGTGGTACTTTCTGGATTGTTATTTGCTGGTTTTGCTGGGTTGTTGTATAGCTTGTCAGGTGCTTTGTGCAGTTTTGGCATTATGATTATATTGAAAAAAACAGGCAAATGCAGTATTACAGGTGTGAGCATTATGGGTGGTGTTTTTCATAATATTGGGCAGATTATTGTTGCGGCATTGGTTGTGGAAAATATCAAAATTGCATATTATTTGCCATTTTTGCTTGTGACAGGCATTGTGACAGGGTTTTTGATTGGCTTTGTAGCAAATTTGACATTGCCTTATCTACACAGAAGATAAAAACAATGATTGTTTTTTGATAAAAAAGCGACGAATTTCACAAAATATTAAAAATTTTTTTTGCCCACTTGAATAGGGGGCTTTTTAATGTTAAAATCGTATGCAATACAAATAATGTATACAAGAAAGAAAATGATAGGGAAAAGAACATACACAAAAAAATATTTTTGGGCATTTTTATAAGAAAAAATTAAGAAAAACATCTTGATTTTTTAAAGCATTCTCTTTATGCCATATAAGAAAATGAAATATCATGTTTTCTTATATGTAATTTGCTTTGGTCTTTCCCTTTTTTATTTTTCAATAAAATTATACAGGATTGGAAAAAGGAGAGAAGTATATGGCAACTTATATCACAGAACCTTCCAGAACGTTCAGCGAGTATCTTTTGGTACCAGGGTATTCTTCCAAAGAGTGTATGGTGGATAATGTCAGTTTGCAAACACCTGTGGTAAAATTTAAAAAAGGAGAAACACCTGCAATTCAGATGAATATTCCTTTGGTTTCTGCCGTAATGCAGGCAGTTTCTGATGACAAAATGGCGGTGGCATTGGCAAAAGAAGGTGGTATTTCTTTTATCTATGGCTCTCAAAGTATTGAAAACCAAGCGGCTATGGTTGCCAGAGCAAAGGCATATAAAGCAGGCTTTGTGATGAGTGATTCCAATATCAGCCCCGAAAGCACATTACAAGATATTTTGAACTTGAAAAAAAGAACCGGTCATTCTACGGTTGCAGTAACAACAGATGGTACTGCACAAGGGAAATTGGTGGGTATGGTGACAAGCAGAGATTATCGTGTGAGCCGCATGGACCCCAAAACACAAGTCAAAGAATTTATGACACCTTTACATCAGCTGATTTATGCACCAGCTGGCACAACATTGAAAGAAGCAAATGATATTATTTGGGACAACAAAGTCAATCAGTTGCCCATTGTAGACAAAGATGGCAGATTGCAATATTTGGTGTTCCGTAAAGATTATGACAGCCACAAAGAAAATACAAATGAATTGTTGGACAACCACAAACGTTATATTGTGGGGGCTGGTATCAATACCCGTGACTATAAAGAAAGAGTACCTGCATTATTGGAAGCAGGTGTGGATATTCTTTGTATCGACTCATCAGAAGGTTATTCTGAATGGCAGAAAATGACATTGGATTGGATTAGACAAACATATGGCGACAGTGTGAAAATTGGTGCCGGAAATGTGGTAGATGCAGAAGGTTTCCGTTTCTTGGCAGAATGTGGTGCAGACTTTATCAAAGTTGGTATTGGTGGAGGTTCTATTTGTATCACAAGAGAACAAAAAGGTATTGGTAGAGGACAGGCTTCTGCAGTGATTGAAGTGGCACAAGCAAGAGATGCATATTTTAAAGAAACAGGTATTTATATTCCCATTTGTTCTGATGGTGGTATTGTATATGATTATCATATGACACTGGCTTTGGCGATGGGAGCAGACTTTATCATGTTGGGCAGATATTTTGCACGTTTTGATGAAAGCCCCACAAACAAAGTCAATATCAATGGCAGTTATATGAAAGAATACTGGGGTGAAGGTTCTTCTCGTGCAAGAAACTGGCAAAGGTATGATATGGGTGGTGATGCAAAACTTTCTTTTGAAGAAGGTGTGGATTCTTATGTACCATATGCAGGCAGTTTGCATGATAATGTAAGCCTTTCTTTGAAAAAAGTAAAATCTACTATGTGTAACTGTGGGGTATTGTCTATTCCGGAATTGCAGGAAAAAGCAAAATTGACTGTCATTTCTACAACCAGTCTTGTAGAAGGCGGGGCACATGACGTATTGCTGAAAGATACTACAAATTATAAATAAAATATGAAAGCAAAAGAAGGACATTTTTTTCCAAGTCCTTCTTTTTTGTTTTGGGCTTGAATTTTTATCAAAAATAGTGTAAAATCCTAAAAAATGGTTAATTTTTTAGAAGAACTATCGATATACACATAGATGGTTTTTTTGCTATGCATTTGATATACAATATGAGAAGGGGTCGTATAAAAAGAATTAGGAGGGAATTTATAGTTATGAAATTAACAAATATGAAAATTCGAAAACGTTTGATATTTGGTTTTTTTGCACCATATCTGATGTCAGCAGTATTGTTGTGGATTTGTATATTTAATATGCTGAATATGAAAGATAGTTATGAAACGATTATCCAACAAAATGTAAATTTGGAAACACAAATTTTGAATACTCGTATTTATATGAATCAAGCTGCAAGATATGTTAGAGATATTGCATTGGATCAGAAAAAAGCAAATTATAACACAAATCGGAGTAACTTAGATTTGGCAATGAATGATTTGAATATTACCATAAATTCTATTACACAAAGCAATCCTGAGGATATGTCTACGGATATTGGGCAAGAATTTTTGGAGGGTTTGGAAAAATGGAAAAATACAGTTCCTGAAATTTTAAGTGCCATTGAAAGCGATAATTTTGAATTAGCACGAAATTTGTTGATAGAAAAATGTACACCAACATTGAACCAACAAGCAGAAATTGCAAAAAAATTAACAAATAATATTGAAGATAATGTAAAACAAACATTAATAAAACAAGATAAGACTTCTTTGATTTCTATTGTTGTTGTGATTGGTGCAATCGTTATAGTGTCTATATTAAATGCAATTCTTGCAAGTCGTGTAATCAAATCCTTTACAAAACCTTTAAATGAAGTAAAAGAAGCAATCACCGCATTTAGCAAAGGTAAATTTGATGTGCCTGTTTTATATGACGCAAAAGATGAAGTTGCAGAAATGGCAGACGCATTGCGTACCAGCCAGAGTGTGTTGCAAACCGTAATTGCAGAAATTGATCGTACAACAGGGGCAATGGCAGAAGGCAACTTTAATATCAAAATTGAAACCAATTTCCCTGGTACCTTGAAATCTATTTCCGATAGTATTGAGCGTGTGGTGAAAAATTTGAGCGAAACCATAGATGAAGTAAAAAATACAATGGATAGAGTTTCTATGAATGCAGAACAGGTGTCTTCTGGTTCCCAATCTTTGGCACAAGGGGCAACAGAACAGGCAAGTGCTGTGGAAGAGCTTTCTGCAACATTGAATGACATTTCTGCAATGTCATATGAAAATGCAAATTCTGCAAAAACAGCAAAATATAACACAGATAAAGCAAGCGAACAAAATATGATCAACAAAGAAAAAATGCACGAAATGATACAAGCAATGGATAATATTACATCTGCTTCTCAAGAAATACGTAAAATTATCAAAACCATTGAAGATATTGCATTCCAAACCAATATTTTGGCGTTGAATGCAGCAGTGGAAGCAGCCAGAGCCGGTAGTGCAGGAAAAGGCTTTGCAGTTGTGGCAGATGAAGTGCGAAATTTGGCTTCAAAATCTGCAGAAGCTGCAAAAAATACAACAAAATTGATTGCAGACTCCATTGAAGCTGTGGAACGTGGTTCTGAAATTGCATATTCTGCGGCAGAATCCATTGAAAGTAGTGTTGTATTGACAGGACAAGCAGTAGAACAAATTACACAAATTGCAAGTGCTGTGGAAAGAGAATCCGAAGCAATCCGCCAGATTACACAAGGTATTGACCAAATTGCAACTGTTGTACAAACAAATTCTGCAACAAGTGAGGAATCTGCGGCAGCCAGCCAAGAATTGTCTACACAGGCAAATATGATGCATGAAGTATTGCGTGCATTTCACACAGCACAACAACCAAAAACAATAGATAGCACAATGCAGTCATCTATGTCTATGCGTACAGCCCCACAACAAACATATTATCAGCAAAAACCAACAACATCATTTGCTCACACAAGTACATATCAACCAGAATATGATACAACATATGACAATCAATATGGTGGTGGTAAATATGATGATAAATATGATACAGTGGTTGCGATGCCATCATCTGCCGCAAAAAACATAACACATTATGAAGTAACACCAGATTTGGAAACAGGCAATGATTTGATAGATAGCGAACACAGAGAATTGTTTCAAGCCATCAATGACTTGTTAGATGCTTGTACAGTGGGGGCAGGACGTGCCCAAATTACAAAAACAGTGAATTTCTTAGCAGATTATGTGGATAAACATTTTAACGATGAAGAAGCGTTGCAAAAAGAATTTGTATATCCAAATTATGAACCACATAAGAAATTCCATACACAATATGAAGCAGATATTCGCCAGATGGCAAATGAAATCAAAAGAGAAGGTGCAACATTCCAGACATTAAGTCATGTAACAGATTTGGCAAACACATTGGTAAGCCATATTCGCCATGAAGATAAACGTTTGGCAGCATATATTCGTTCACAAGAACAAAATAAAAATGTATAAAAATAGGTGTATCACTGAAAAAGTGATACACCTATTTTTTATACTTATTTTCCTTTGATGATACGCACCAACTGTATCAACAATGTGGGGGCAAATGCCAAGCCAATGATTTGTAGAATATTGATGATAGTCAAAGCATTATCGATGTCGAATAATCCATGTAATACAGGAATAAACAATACCAACATCAACAACAATGCACCCACAAAGAATGCCCCAACACTATATGGATTGGAAGGCAGACGGAATACAGAGCGAGAACCACGACAGTTAAAGCCATGGAACAAACGAGCCAAGCACAGTGTAGCAAATGCCATTGTGCAAGCCATACCATCATTGATTTGTACACCAATGGTAAATGCATACATGGTTGCGGCAGCAATCAATGCCCCTTGTATGCCCAATGTTTGCAAGAAGTCTTTTGTCAAAATACCTTCTTTGGGACTTCTGGGTTTTTGATTGAGTAAGTCACCAGTTGGTTTTTCCATATTGACTGCCAATGCGGGCAAACTGTCTGTCAAAAGGTTGATAAACAAAAGCTGTACGGCTGTAAAAGGCAATGGTAAACCAAACAATGATGTAATCATAACAACCAATATTGCCGCTAAATTCCCAGACAACAAAAATTGTATGGAGTTTTTGATATTGGTGTATACATTTCTACCGTTTGCAACTGCTTTGACAATGGTAGCAAAATTGTCATCAGTTAATATCATAGATGCAGCATCTTTGGAAACTTCTGTACCTGTGATACCCATGGCAATACCAATATCAGCTTGTTTGAGTGCTGGGGCATCGTTGACACCATCGCCAGTCATGGCTGCAACATGTCCTCTGTCTTGCCATGCACGGACAATACGGATTTTGTGTTCTGGTGATACACGTGCATATACAGAAATGTGTTCTACTTCTTCACGCAGTTGTTCATCTGTCATGTTTTCCAGTTCTGCCCCTTCTATGGCTCTGTCGCCATCTTGCAAAATACCAATTTGTTTTGCAATGGCAGAGGCGGTGATTTTATGGTCACCGGTAATCATGACAGGGCGAATACCTGCTCTACGACAATCTGCAACCGCAGGTGCAGACTCTTCACGAGGAGGGTCCATCATGGCAATCAATCCGGTGAATATCAAATCTTGTTCATCATCTAGTGTCAAAGGTCTGTTTTCAGGCAATATTTTTTTTGCGAAAGCCAATACACGTAAACCTTGTGAAGAAAATGCACCGTTTTGTTCGGCAATATCTAACTGAATATCTGGTGTCAAATCCAAGATTTTTCCATTTTGTTCTACAGCAATACAACGAGATAACAATACATCAGGTGCACC